>CAYFOA010000103.1:0-24233 GCA_964344575.1 uncultured Rickettsiales bacterium
CGCAATGCTGATGAGGACGTTGGACGTCACGAGGCCCCCCCGGTACCCCACGATCCGCGGGGCACGAGAAGCCTCTCTCTCTCTCTCTGAGCTGTCAAGGGGAAGGCTGAAGTTCGCTCTCGACGCTCGCGTAGCGCGGACGTCAGTCCACTTCATCCCTCGCGACGTCCCCCACCAGGGCCGCCAGCCGCCGCCGGGGCGCGTCCTCGAACGGTCGCAGCCGCATCGCGATCCGCTCCAGCGCCTCCGCCGCCTGCCCCGCGTCCGCCGCGCGGAGGCCGGGGTCGCGGACGAGCATCTGGCGGAGCCAGCCGCCGAGCTCGGCGTCGAGGCTGTCGATCCGCTCCAGCGGCGCCTCCAGGTCCCCCAGGCAGATGGCGTCGAGGACGTCGAGGATCGTCCGGCCGTCGAACAGCTTGTCTCCGGTGAGGAGCTCGAACAGCATCGCGGCGAGCGACCAGAGGTCCGCCGCCGGTCCGATCTCCCCCTCCTCCAGCCGCTCGGGGGGGACGTAGCTCGCGCGGCCCCGGAGCGCCCCCGTCTCGGTCGGCGGACCCACGGTGTCGGCCGCCCGGGCGAGCCCGAAGTCGAACACGCGGGGGATGCCGTCGCGATCCACGATGACGTTCTCGGGGCAGACGTCGCGATGGACGACGGGGGCCGTCTGCGACGTGTGCGCGTGCGCCAGCCCGGCGGCGACCCCGGCGCCGATGGTCAGGGCGATGTCGGCGGGCATCCCCTCGGGGCAGGCCTGGATCAGCCGCCGCACCGAGCAGCCCGAGACGTAGTCCATCGCCAGGTACCACTCGTCACCGACCTGGCCGAGGTCCGTGACGGCGACGACGTTGGGGTGGGACAGCCGCGCGGCGATGCGGGCCTCGCGCTGGAAGGCGTGGAGGAACGCCCCGTTCTGGGCGAGCTGCCGGTGGAGGACCTTCAGCGCCACCCGCCGCCGGAACCCCTCCGGGCCGTCCTGCTCGGCGAGGTAGACGGTCCCGGTGCTCCCCACGGCGAGGACGCGGACGGCGGTGTAGCGGCCGATGGTCCTCCCCTCGACCGGTTCGAAGCCGGTGGAGCTGTCGAAGAGCGTCTTCGCCTCCTCGAACTCCGTGGAGTCGCTGTCCTGGGCGACGAGCCGCTCGGCGGCGTCGCGGAGGGCGCGCATGGCGCCGGGCGGGGGCGTCCCCACGGGGAGGTCGGACTCGGGGGAGGTGGCGAGGAGCCGCTCCAGGGGGTCGAGGGCGGCGAGGACGCCGTCGAAGTTGCCCCCGTCGCGGCACCCCAGCGCCTCCTCCCACAGCGGGACCACGGCCTGCAGCGGCGCGCTCGACCGGAGCGCGTGGTGGGCGCGGTCCGACGGCGGCGCGCCCGTCGCCTCGAGCCACGCCAGGGCGGCGTCGTGCAGCGGCCGGGAGCGGCTGGGGGGGACGAGGTGGGGGAGGACGCGGGCGATCAGGGGGTCGCGGAGGCTCGCCCGCATCTCCCGCCCCTGCCACGTGCGCGTCGACCGGAGCCGCAGCCAGCCGCCGCTGACCGCCCGCCGGAAGGCGCCCGCCTCCACCGAGGGGAGGGCGTCCAGCGCCTCGGTGGGGGCATCACCGCCGAAGATGGCGACCCCTTCGACGACCGCGCGGACGTCGGGGGCGAGCTCGGCGACGCGGGCCGCGACGAGCGCCTCCTCCATCGGGGACGGTCCCACCGAGCCGATCTTCTCGGGGTCCACCAGCAGCCCTCGCCCCGGTCGCCTCAGGACGCCCTGCTGCTGCAGGTGCTCCAGCCCGCGGACGAGGACGAGGGGGTTGCCCGCGGCCGTCTCGACGAGGGGCTCGAGCTCGGCGGGGAGCGTGTCGACGCCGAGGCGGCGGCGGAGGAGGAGGCGGGCGTCGTTGGCCCGCAGGGGGGGGACGGGGATGGTCCCCCCGGGCGCGCGCGCGGCGAGACGGTCCGCCCGGGCCCGGTCCTCGGGGCGGTCGGCGCGGAGGGCTGCGACGACGCACAGGGGGCGCTCGTCGAGCTCGTCGAGGAGGCGCTCCAGGTCGGTCACGAACGACGCATGGAGCCGCTCCGCGCCGTCGATGAGCCAGACGGTGGTGCCGTCGCCGCGGAGGGCCTCCGCCCAGGCCCAAGGGTCCTCTCCCGGCCCGTCGGCGTCGGGGGGCAGCGAGTGCGCGACGAGGGCGCAGACGGGGCCCGGGTCGGCCTCCCCGGGGGCACGCGCCGGCGCCGGTCCGCGCTCCGACGCCCACACCCGGTACTCGCCGAGGGCGGCGGCCCGGCAGCAGACGACGGGGAGCCCGCGCGCGGCGAGCTCGGCCTCCAGGGTCCGGAGGAGCGCGGTCTTGCCGCACCCCGCGGGGCCGGTGAGGAGCGCGAGCTGGGGCGTCCCCGCGTCGACGGTCTCCTCGAGGACGGACGCGAGCCGGGCCAGCGTCCCCTCCCGGCCGAGGAGCTCGGGGAGGACGTCGAGGTCGGTCCGGTCGAACGTCACCCGCCACACCCGCCGCTCCCCCGCGACGGGGGCCGGGTGTCGCGTCCAGGCGGCGCCCGTGTGGCGGCTCAGCGCGCGGATCCGGTCGTCCACCAGGGGGGCGTCGGGGCGGGCGAGGGCGGCCAGCCACCGGCCGTGCTCGACGGACCGCGGCCCCGAGGCGGCCACGCCGACGCCGAGGCGGACGAGGCGGCCCCCCTTCCAGTCGACGAGATCGCCCGCCGGGTCGGACTCCACGAGGCGCTGCGCCATCACCAGCGCAGCGTCTGCGTACCCGTCCCCGAATCGCTCCAGGGGGACCCGCGCGAGGACGACGTCCCCGGCCCGCTCGGGGGCCACGCCCCAGCCGCGGAGGCGCTCCTCGAGGTTGGTGCCGAGTTCGGCGACGCGCCGGTCGACGCCCGACGAGGTGGTGCCGTCGATCGCGCGGTCGTGCTGCATGCAGACGGCCAGCGTCGCCCCGAGGCCGCCGTCGCCCGCCACGCCTCGCACCCCCGCCTCCGCCGCCGCGGCGGGGAAGCCCTGGGCGAGGTCGACGGACGGATCGCCGTACAGCAGCCACGGCGCGGTCAGGAGCGGGTCCGCCGCCTCGCGGGCCTCCCGGAGCGCCGCGCCGAGGCTCGCTCCCCGCGCCAGGGCGGCGTACATCGACGCGGCCAGGTCCCGCGCGACGGCGTCGGGGATGACGGTCGCCGTCGCGACCACGTGCCCCGTCCCCGCCGCGAGGAGGGCGGGCGCGAGGACGTCGCTGGTGCAGCAGTTGAGGACGACGAGGGCGGGGAACGGGGTCGTCCCCCCCATCGCGGTCAGGTCCTCGGCGCGGAGGTGACCGTCGACGCAGCGGATGCCCCAGCCGCCTCCGCTCGGATCGGACGACAGGTCGGGAGCGACGGTGGGGGGGTCGAGGTGGGCCGCGAGGTGGACGACGTCGGCGGCGCGGAAGGTCACCCGGAGGTCGTCCGCGAGCAGCTCCCCGGCGCGGGTGCGGGGCCGCAGGCCGGTGGCGCGGAGGGCGCGGTGGACGACGTCGACCTCCGCGCGCGCTTCGGGGAGGTCGCCCGCGGGGTCCCCGAGGACGACGGTCTGGGCGGGGCAGGCGGGCGGCTCGGCGGCGACGAACCGCGCCCCCGGCGCCACCGGCACCTCGCGTCCGAGGGAGTAGCGGGAGGCCCACGCCGCCTCGCCGTCGTGCATCCACTCCCACGGGACCTCGACGGTCCAGCCCCGCAGTCGGAGCCACAGGTGCCCCCCCGCGCCCTCCCGGAGCATCGGCCGGAGCGGGGGCGGGACGCAGAGGTCGTACAGGGCGCGGCCGATCGCCTCGAACGCCTGGCGGTCGTCGTCGCGCGCCTCGCCGCGGAGGCAGACCTCGCGCACGAGCTTGTGCAGCTCCGCGGTCCGCGGCCGCAGCTTGGCGGGCCCGGCGGACGTGAACGCCTCGGGCGTGCCCCCCCCGCGCCGACGCCGGTCGGAGACGTGGAGCGCGAGTCGGTCGCCGTCGGGGCGGACGTGGAGTTCCAGGTCGGTCAGACCCGAATTCTACAAGGCGCTTGCTACGATCCCGCCGTGCCCTGGCGACGGCCAGCGGAGGTCCTCTGCCGGCGCCACGGGTTCCCCGCGACGTGGATCGACGTGTGGGCGACGGGCCGCGACGTCCCCGAGGAGCCGCGCGTCGCCGTCGCCGCCTTCGAGACATGGTGCCTGGAGCGGCTGACGGCCATCTGGTCCGCGGGCAAGGACCCCGAGGGCGAGATCGACGACGGCCTCGCCGCGTTCCTCGTCCAGCGGTACCTCGCCGACGCCGGCCGGGGCCTCGCCTTCCGCTACCGGCTGTCCGCGGAGGAGTGGGAGGACCTCGTCAGCCAGGCGGCGGAGCGCGCGATCGTGGCGTTCCGGCGGAAGCCGGTCGACGAGCCGAAGGCCTACCTGTGGACGACCATCAAGCGGGGGGTGTGGGAGCACGTCCGGAAGGCGGGCCGCGAGATCCCCACGGAGTTCCCCACCGATCCCCCCGACCCCGCCCCCGATCCCGAGGTCCGCGCGCTGTGGGGGGACGCCCTCGCCCGGTTCCTCGACGTCTGCTGGGCGGCGCTGAAGGCGCGCGACCAGCGGCTGCTCGAGGGGATGGTCGTGGGCGGACGCTCGGCGGCGGACCTCGGCGCCGAGGTGGGGATGCTCGCCAGCGCCGTCAACGTCCGGGTCTTCCGCGCCCGCGCGCGGCTCCGGGACTGCCTCCGGCAGCAGCTGAAGCTCGAGGATCCGTTCGCGTGAGCCCGATTTCGATCTTTTTTTGTAATGCCTCGGCCGGTCGTCCCTTCTATCGGGTGGAGCCGCCCCGAGGACGGGGCCGGAGGACAAGATGACGGATCAGACGTCGCCGCTGAGCTTCGAGTCGCTGTTCGGGAGTTCTCCCCGAAACCCCGACGGGCTCATCCACCGGTGGCTGGGGGGGCCGCTGGCACCCGCTTCGGAGGAAGCCGTCTTCGTCCATCTCCTCGGCTCCACCTACGACCGGGATGAAGCGATGGTCCAGGCCATCATGAGGGAGGGGTCGATCCGCTCCGCCGCGGCCGCGAGGTCGCCGGTGGCGCGGGTCCGGGTGGCGATCCGCCGCCTCGGCGACCTGCTCGAGGTGTTGGGAGACTCGCTGCCCGCACTCGAGGTGACGGCCGTTCCCGTCCGCACCGGAGCGGTGCCGGCCTTGAGCGGATGCTCGTTCGAGGTCGGCGCCCTCGGCGCGGGGCGTCGCCTCCACGTCGGCCCCGCGGCGGGCGGTCGCTTCTCCGTCTCCGTCGACGCCGGCCCCGACGACGCCGACGCCGAGTGGGTCCTGAAGGACGACGATGGCCGCCTCGTGATGGGCGACGTCGGCGACGAGGCGGTGGTGTTCACCTCGGTCGGCCCCGGCGACTGGTCCCTGGAGCGCCGCTCCGGCGAGGACGTCCTCGCCGCCGTCGACCTCGCCCTGCACGTCGGCGAGGACGGCTGACGCGCAGCGACGCTCGCGGCCCGGAGCGCTACCCTCGGGCCTCGTGACGACTCGGATCCTCCAACTCGCCCGCGATGCGAGCGCCCTGTCCCTCGACGACGCCCCCGACGACGTCCGCGTCCGGCTCCGGATGCAGGCGCTGTCGGTGCTGGGCGCGTCCGCGGCAGGGACCCGGGCGCCGGACGTCGAGCCCGTGCTGGGCGTGGCGGCGCGCTCCCCGGGGCCGCTCCCGACCGTCCCCGGCGTTCCCCTCCTGAGCCTCGACGCGGCGCTCCGCGTCGCCCCCGCGCTGTCCGTCGCGATGGACTACGACGACTACCTCCTGTGCGGCCACACCGGGCACACGGCGGTGTGGGCGAGCTGGCTGGGGGGCGCGGCCCTGGGGCGGGACGGGGACGAGATCGAGCGGGCGCAGCTGGCCGCCAACGAGATCCTGGGGCGGCTCGGCGGGTTCGTCCTCGCGGGGCCCCAGAACGGGCAGTCGTGGGCCTTCCTCCACGCGCTCGGGGCGGCCCTGACGGGCGGGCTGCTGATGCGCCTGGACCCGGACCGCCTCGCCCACGCGCTCGCGATCGCGCTGTCGCGGGCGCCCTTCGTCGACTGGCGGACGTTCCACACGGGGTCGAAGGTGCTCCTCGCAGGGGAGGCGGCGGCGAACGGGTGGCGGGCGGCGGAGCTCGCCGCGGCGGGGCTCGACGGACCGCTGGACCTGCTCGAGGACGGCAGCGATCTGGTCCGCGTCCTCTGCGACGGACGGCCCCTGGCGGGGTGGCTGACCGGGGTGGGCCGCGCGTGGCTGACGCAGACGCTGACGTTCAAGATGGTCCCGGGCTGCGCGTACCTCGGCTCGGCGGTCGAGGCGACCGCCGAGCTGGTCGGCGAGCTGGGGCAGGCCGAGGTGCTGCGCGTCGACGTCGACGGCCCCATCGTGACCGCGGCGATGGAGCGGCTCCTCGGCGGGACGGACCTCGGGACGCTGCAGCCGGTCGCGGTGAACTTCTCGGTGGCGCGGTCGCTGGCCGTGCTCCTCACGCGCGGCCACCTGGGGCCGAAGGACCTGACGCTGGAGGCGCTGGCCGAGGTCGAGCGGGTCGGCGGGGACCTCGCGCAGCGCATCCACGTCCACCACGACTGGCGCATGACGCTGGCGCTGTGGGACGCGCTGAAGGCGGGGATCGGAGCGCACCGGCTCTTCGCCGGGCTCGGGCCCTCGGCGCTGGTGGCGGCGGCGGCGCGGGTGCGGCGGCAGTCGGGGGCGGCGTCGGACGCGGACGGCGTGGGTGCACGGGGCTGGCCGGGGATGGGGACGGGGCTGGCGTGGAGCGAGCTGCCGGTGGCGCTGGCGCAGGAGCGGCTGGGTGACCTCGAGGGGTGGGTGGAGCGGGTGGAGCGGACCGAGCTCGCGTCCCCTTCGGACCTGCTCGAGCGCGGGCTGGAGCGGGTCGCGGACCGGGCCGGGCGATGGGTCTCGCGGGGGATCGATCGGGTCCTCGGCGGCCGCGGCGGGGGCGGCGGGGGCGACGGCGAGCGCCGGCGCGATCGTCGCTTCGACCTGGGCCGCTACGACCTCCGCGGCGTGGGTCTGCCGCTGCCCGCGCGGGTCAAGGTGCTGGCCCACGGGGGGCGCGTCCTGACGGCCGAGCGGGACGGGGTCCGGGGCTCGCCGCTGCGTCCCGACGACGAAGTGACGGCCGACGTTCGTACCAAGTTCGTGCGCTCCAGCGAGCTGACGACGACGAACCGCGCGGGCCGCCTGGAGGCCGTCGCCGACGCGCTCCTGACGCCCGCCGGCGGCGTCCCGCCGCTGCCGGCGGGGGGCCCGGCGGAGCTGCTGACGCGCTGGGCGGCGGGGTAGCCGCCCCCGGATGCTGGAGATCCGCCGCCCCGACGGAACCGTCTCGCGGCTCGACTTCGAGCAGTTCGAGGAGTCCGTCCGGGCGGGGCACATCACCGCCGACTTCGAGATCCGGTTCGGTCCCGTCACCGGCGACGCGTTCGTCCCCGCCGGGTCCCTGGAGCTCTTCCGGTCGATCCTGGACGACCCCCGCACCCGCTTCGTCCGCCGCTTCGACCTCCGCAAGCCGCCGCCCGTGACGTTGATCCTGGCGGCGCTGCTGGGGGCCGTGTTCGTGTGGCAGATCCAGAGCTCGGGCGTCCTCAACGCCGCCGCCCTCATCCGCCAGGGCGCCAAGTCGATGGCCCACCAGGTCGAGCTCGGGGAGTGGTGGCGGCTGGCGTCCGCGTCGCTGCTCCACTCCGGCTGGCTGCACCTCGTCCCCAACCTGCTCTTCCTGCTCTACGTTGGCCGGAACGTGGAGGCGGTCCTCGGCAGCTCGGGGATGGTGCTGCTGCTCGTCGCCAGCGGGGTCGGCTCGATGGCCGCGAGCAGCCTCGCCACGGACGCCGCCACCGTCGGCGCGTCGGGGATGACGTTCGGCGTCTTCGGCGCGGCCATCGCGCTCGGCTGGCGGTACGGCGCGTGGCTCCCCCGCAGCGTCCGCGTCCGCTACGGCTGGCCCATCGTCCCCTTCGTCGCCTACTTCCTCGTCGTCGGGCTGACGTGGCAGAGCGTCGACAACTTCTGCCACCTCGGCGGCCTCCTCGTCGGCGGGACGCTCGGCATGGTGCTCCCGTCGTCGCTGGCCGAGAAGGAGCGCGACCTCCCCATGCGGCTGCTCCGGGTGGGGGCCGCGGGGGCCGTCCTCGGCGTCGTCCTCGTCGCGCTCCCGCTGGCGTCGTCCGCGGGCGTGATCCCGACCGGGCACCCGCGCCGCGTCCCCGTCGTCGCGGCGGAGGCGGGCTACTCGGTGCGGCCTCCCGCGGGCTGGGAGCCGCTGGGGCGTCCCGGCCCCGGCTGGCGGTCGGCCACCGGCGGCGCGCAGCTGACGGCGCGGGCGTGGATCGAGGAGCTGGCGGTGCCGTCGGACGAGGCGGTCCGCCGGCGCTGGGTCGACGAGCTCTCCGAGAGCGGCGTGGTCCTCCCCCGCGAGGGGCCGTCAGCGGACGCGCTCGGCCTCCCGGACGGCTGGTTCTCGCTGGAGAGCGACGTCGTCGCGGGCGACCAGGCGCTCCGGTCCCTGCGCGTCGGCGTGGTCCGGGGGCTGTACGTCACGACCCTGGAGTTCCTCCACCCGGTCGACCACTACGCCGACTACGACCGGCTCCGGCGGGCGGTGCTGGGGACGGTGGAGACGGTCGAGCCGCGGGCGGTCGTGCGCGCGCTGGAGGCGCTCCACGGGGGGACCCTGGCGGACGGTGAGGACGTGGCCCGGGCGCTGGACGCGGTCCCTGCGCGGGTCGGCCAGGCGCCCGCCGAGGCGCTTCGGCTGGCGGCGGAGCTGGCCCGCTACGGCGAGGGCGAGCGCGCCCGGTTCCTCCTCGAGGCGCTCGGCGCGGGCGGGGCGACGTCCCCCGAGGTCGACTACTGGAGCCTCTGGATCGCGCACCACCTCGACGGCGGCACCGGCCCCGACGGTCCCGGCCGCGTCCGCGAGCTCGCCGCCCGGCAGCCCGACTCCCTCCCCGCGGCGGCGCTCTGCTTCGACGTCCTCGTCTCCGCCGGCTACCCCGACGAGGCGCGCGTCGTCCTCGTCCGGATGCAGGAGCGCTGGCCCGCCCGCCTCCCCGTCCTGACCCGCGCTGCCCTGCTCCCTCCGCCCGGCCCCCGGTAGGCTTGCCGCCTGGAGGTGGTCATGTCCCTGTCTCGCCCGCTGCTCGTCCTGCTCTTCGCCCTGTCCCTGGCCGGCTGCCCCGAGGAGCCCGACGACGACGACGCCACCGCCGACGACGACGACGCGGCCGACGACGACGACGGCGCCGACGACGACGACGCGACCGACGACGACGACAGCGGCGACGACGACGACAGCGCCGACGACGACGACTCCGCTGCGGTGGACGCCGACGGCGACGGCAGCCCCGCGGGGGAGGACTGCGACGACGCCGATCCCGCCAACTTCCCCGGCAACCCCGAGGTCTGCGACGGCCGCGACAACGACTGCGACGGCGCCGCCGACTTCGACGACGCCGGCGAGGTGGACGCGGACGGCGACGACGCGCTGAGCTGCGCGGACTGCGACGACGCCGACGCGACCGCGTTCCCCGGCGCCGAGGAGCTGTGCGATGGCGTCGACAACGACTGCGACGAGGCCTCCCTGGACGACGAGACGGACGACGACGGCGACGGCCTCGCGGAGTGCGCGGGCGACTGCGACGACGCGGACGCGGCCAACTTCGACGGCAACGTCGAGATCTGCGACGGCGGCGACAACGACTGCAGCGGGTCCGCCGACTTCGACGACGCCGGCGAGGTCGACAGTGACGGCGACACGTCCCTGTCCTGCGCGGACTGCGACGACGCGGACGCGGCCAACTTCCCCGGCAACGGCGAGGTCTGCGACAACGCGGACAACGACTGCGACGGCCTCCTCGGCGGCGACGAGCTCGACGACGACGGCGACGGACAGACCGAGTGCGACGGCGACTGCGACGACGGCGACGCGGCCAACTTCGGCGGCAACGCCGAGGCCTGCGACGGCGCCGACAACGACTGCAACGGGGTCCCCGACGCCGACCCCGACGGCGAGGTGGACGGCGACGGCGACACGTCGCTGTCGTGCGCGGACTGCGACGACGCGGACCCCGCCAACTTCCCCGGCAACGCCGAGGTCTGCGACGACGCCGACAACGACTGCGACGGCGCCGTCTCCAGCGACGAGACGGACGACGACGGCGACACGGTCACCGAGTGCGACGGTGACTGCGACGACGGCGACGCGGGGATCGTCCCCGGCGCCGACGAGGGGTGCGACGGGATCGACACCGACTGCGACGGCAGCCCCGGCGGCGACGAGCTCGACGACGACGGCGACGGGCAGACGGAGTGCGACGGGGATTGCGACGACGGCGAGGCGGCGACCTTCGACGGGGCGTCGGAGATCTGCGACGGGGAGGACAACGACTGCAACGGCGACGCCGACTTCGCCGGGGCCGGCCTCGACTACCTCGTCGACGAGGCGATCGCGTTCGCCCCCCTGGCCCTGACCGCGCCAACGGAGCTGGCCCTCGCCGACGACGAGCTCAGCGCGGCGCTCCCCCTGGGCTTCGACTTCCCCTTCGCCGGCGCCCTCCGGAGCGACGTCCACGTCCGCAGCAACGGCTTCGTCAACTTCGACGGCACCGACCACAGCGCCTTCCACCGTCCCCGCCGCCTCGGCCGGGACGACGACATCGACGGCCTCATCGCCTTCTGGTGGGCCGATCTCGACCCCTCCACCGGCGGCACGATCCACCACGAGACGCAGGGCGTCGCCCCCGACCGGGTGTGGGTCCTCGACTTCGACGAGGTCCCCTTCTACGACCCCCGCGAGGATCCGCCCACGGACGAGACCGTGACCGTCCAGCTGCACCTCCACGAGTCCGGCGTGGTCGAGATCCACGCCACGCAGACGGACGCCCAGTCCCCCGACATCCACAGCCACAGCTTCCCCACGGTCGGCATCGAGGTGGTCCCCCCGCACGCCGACGTGGTGGTCGACGGGGATCGCGACGCCACCTGGACCGACATGGCGGTCCGCTTCACGCCGCGGGACGAGCTCGACACCGACGGGGACGGCGACATCCTCTGCGACGGCTCCGACTGCGACGACGAGGACGACACCGTCGGCACCACGACGGGGGTGGAGGTGTGCGACGGGTCCGACAACGACTGCAACCTCCTCGTCGACGACGGCTACTCGGTCGTCCAGCTCGGCTTCGGCCAGGCCTGCCCCGCGGTGGACTGCCAGGACGTCCTCGACAACGGCGGCACCGAGGACGGCGTCTACTGGATCGACCCCGACGGGGGCGGCGCGCTGGCGGTGTGGTGCGACCTGAACACCGACGGCGGAGGCTGGATCCAGCTGCAGCTGAACCAGTCCGCGCTGACGATGACCGCCGAGTACAGCGTCAGCAACCCGTGGAACAAGTGCGCCGACGACGGGACCCAGTTCCTCAGCTACGTCGACGACGACGAGTTCTTCGCCCCCGAGAGCGCCGGGTACGCCGACTTCACGTTCGACACGGCGTACGTCAACTTCGCCGACTACGCGGCCCTCGGGGACGCCGACCAGGCCCGGCTCGCGGCGGTCGTGACGGAGCTGTCCTCGGCCTCGCGGCTGGTCGCCGTCACCGCCGACGACGACAACTCCGACTGGCACTCCAGCGGCGTCCGCGGCCACGAGGGCTACCTCGTCGACGCCCTGGGGAACGAGTTCAACGTCACCCCGGGCTACAACGGGAACTGCGGCGGCTCGTCGAGCTGGCCCATCTCGGGCTCCGAGTCGGCCTTCTACCTCTGGTCGACGACGGCGGCGGACAGCGAGGCGTTCGGGACCACGAACGGCGTGACGAGCGCCGACCTCGGCGCGCTGCCGCCCGAGTTCATCCTCCCCGACCAGGCCCTGCTCGAGATCCACACCGGCGGCGGCGTGCTCATCGGCTGGGAGGAGGGCTGGTTCCTGGTCAAGTAGCGGACGCCTCCAGCAGCAGCTCCCGGAGGCGCGCGGCGGCCGGGGGGAGGCGGTCGAGCCCGCGGCAGACGAGGACGAAGTCGCGGGGGATCGGCGTGCGTGGGTCCTTCACCTCGACGAGGACGCCCTCCCGGAGGTCCCGCGCGACGGCGGTCCGGCTGACGAGGCAGCGGCCGATCCCGGCGCGGACGTTCCCCTTCACCGCGGCGATGGACCCCAGCTCCATCACCACCTCCTCGCCGGGGAAGTGCCGCTCCAGGAGCATGCGCGTCGTGCTCCCCAGCGGGAACGTCACCCAGTGCCGGCTGGCGAGGTTGTCGGGCGCGGTCACCACGATGAGCTCGTCGCGGAGGCACGGCTCGATGGTCCACCGGACGCCCTCGGGGGGCGGGGACTCGACGGGCAGCAGCGCGAGGTCGAGGTCGCCCGCGGCGAGCGCCTCCCACAGCAGCGCGTTGTGCGCCTCCTGGAGGAAGTAGTGGACCTGCGGGTGGTCCCGCCGGAAGCCCGCAAGCAGGGGCGGCAGCAGGTAGGTGCAGGCGGTGGTCCCCGCCCCCATCCGGACCTCGCCCGCGTGCAGCCCCATGACCTCCTCGACGGCCCGCCGCCCGTCGTCGACCGCCGCCAGCGCGGCCCGCGCCCGCGGCAGCAGCGCGTCGCCCGCCGCGGTCGGCGACGCCCCGTGCCGCCCCCGGTGGAGCAGCCGCGCCCCGAGCTCCTCCTCCAGCCGCTTGATCGACGCGCTCAGCGCCGGCTGGGAGACGTGCACCCGCCGCGCCGCCTCGGTGAACGTCCCCGCCTCGACGACGGCGACGAAGTGCTGGAAGCGCTCAAACATAAACAAAGTCTATAGAAAACAGAAAAACAATCGATTGGACCGATGTCCGATCCGGCGCGACGGTGGGCGCATGGTCGTTCTCGTGGTCCTCGCCGTGCTCGCCGGCGCGCTGACGACCGTCGCCGGGATGGGCGGCGGGCTGATGCTGCTGCTGGGGCTGAGCGTCTTCATGGAACCGCTGACCGCCCTGACCATCACCGGGCCGGGGCTGCTGGCGGGGAACCTGCACCGGGCGTGGATGTACCGGACGGACATCGAGCGGCCGGTGGCGTGGCGGTTCGCGCTGGGCGGCGCGCCGGCGGCCCTGGCCGGCGGGCTGCTCGCCGTGGCGCTGCCGGAGACCGTGATCCGCGTCGCGATGGTCGGCCTGGCGGGCGCGGCGACCGCCAAGGTGCTGTTCGGGTGGACGTGGAAGCCGCCGATCTCGGCCATGGTCCCCGGCGGCGCGGCGGTGGGCTTCGTCACCGCGACCAGCGGCGGCGGCGGGCTGATCTCCGCGCCTCTGCTCCTGTCGACCGGGCTGACGGGCAAGAGCTACGTGGCGACGGGCGCGTTCGGGGCGTCGGCGATCCACGTCAGCCGGATCGCGGGGTACGGCGCGGGCGGCGCCATCGACGGCTCCATCCTCGTCCTCGGCGCCGTGGCCGCCGTGTGCATCCCCCTGGGGAACCTCCTCGGCCACCAGGTCCGCCGCGTGCTCCCCGACGCGGCCGTCCCCCGCCTCGAGATAGGCGTCGTGCTCGTGATGATGTTGCTGGCGCTGGTGGGGGTGGCATAGTCCCGGCCGCGATGGACGCAGCACAGGCCCTGCAGCGACTGAAGGACGGCAACCGGCGCTTCGTGGAGGGGCGCGGCCGCGCCCACGACCACCACGGCCGGCGGACGTCGACCCGCGGCGGTCAGGCCCCGTTCGCGGTGGTGCTGACGTGCAGCGACAGCCGCGTCGCCCCCGAGCTGCTGTTCGACTCCGGCATCGGCGACCTGTTCGTCATCCGCGTCGCCGGCAACGTCGCCGGAACCCACGAACGCGGCTCCATCGCCTACGCCGTCGAGCAGCTCGGCACGCCGCTCGTCGTCGTCCTCGGCCACGAGTCCTGCGGCGCCGTGACGGCAGCCTTCGAAGGGGCCGACCTCGGCGGGGACCTCGGCGCGCTCCTCGCCGCCATCGACTGCGGCGACGCAGACAGCGTCGATGCCGCCATCCGGACGCACGTCAGCCGCACCGTGGAGCGGATCCAGGGTGCGGCCGACGTCGTGGGAGCGCTGTACCACTTCGCGACGGGCGAAGTGGAGTTCCTCTAGTCGGTGCAGTCGCCGAGCACGGTGTACTCGATCTCGATCGCGTCGCCGTTCTCCGGGACGTGGTCGAGGTCGAACACGATGGCGTTCAGCGCCGCGTCGTAGAGCCAGCCGACGAAGATCGGGACCGTGTTGAGGCGGACCTCGATGGTGTCCTCGACGGGCGTCTGCGACAGCTCGAACGTGTCCGCGAAGGACTGCGACAGCCAGCCCAGGGCGCTCAGCGTGCTGACCCAGTTGGGGTCGCAGATGGACGCGCTGATGCCGCTCGTCATGTTCGTGCCGTTGACGTAGTCGCTGCCGCTGCTCGCCGAGCCGCCGGCGCCGCTGCAGCCGGTCATCCCGCCGGTGATGTCGGACAGGACGACGTGCTCGGGGTTGGCCTTGAGCCCCTGGTAGTAGGCGACGTAGTCGGCCGCCGACCAGCCCATGACCGAGTTGCTCTGCTCCTGCTCGTCGCTGACGAAGATGATGCGGAGGCCCGCGTCGTCGCGGAGGAAGCCGCCGTTGACGCCGACGTTGTTGACCGCCGCTTCGAGCGCCTGCCACGCGTTGTGGAAGCCCTGCTCGATGCCCGAGCCGTTGATGCCGAGGTTGACGTTGGCGGAGAAGGTGCCGCCGGGGTCGGGCGTGCTCGGCGTGATGATCGGCACGCTCCCCTGGAGCTGGCCGCCGTCGCCGATGTCCGTCGTGGCGACGCCGAGGTGGTAGTCGATGTCGAGGGCGTCGACGATCTGCAGGAACGACGCGAAGTTGACCGCCAGCGCCGACTGCTCGTCGCTCATGGAGCAGGAGTTGTCGACCGTGAAGAGGATGTCGGTCGAGTTGTTCCCCTCCTGGAGGTACTCGTCGATGTTCGTGCTGCCGAGGTGGGCGATGCCGTACTGCTGCGCGGTCGTCCCCTCGTCGGGCTCGGCGGGGGTGTTCGTGAACACGCTGAGGCGGCCGCTGTCGGGCTCGACGTTGACCGGCGTGTAGTGGATGGTGACGGTCGTCGACTCGGTCGGGTTGAGCACGAAGTCGACGTCCTCGTAGCCGTCCCCGTCGAGGTCGCCCTCGACCTGCGGGTTGCCGTTGGCGAGCGTCATCTCGCCGGAGCCGGCGAGGTCCTCGAAGTAGATGGCGTAGACGTCGAGCGGGGCGCGGCCGACGTTGGCGATCGTGATCTCGACCTGGTTGACGCAGCCGAGCTCGAGGTTGCCGAAGTCGTACGACGGGGGCGAGACGTCGACGGCGGGGGCGAGCCCCTCGGCGAGGAGGCGGACCGCGACCTGCGGGTTCTCGCGGTCGTTGCTCGCGATGAGCAGGGTGCCCTCGATGTGCTCGTCCTGGATGGGCGAGTAGGCGACGCGGACGATGGTCGACGCGTCGGGGGCGAGCAGCTGCGCGTACTCGCCCTGGTTGGTGATGGTGAAGCTCGGGTTGGAGCCGAGGTCGAGATCCTGGACCTGGAGCGTGTCGTCGCCGACGTTCCGGATCGTGACCTCCTTCTCCCGCGTGTCGCCCGCGTAGACCTCGCCGAAGTCGAGGGTGTGGGGGTCGGTCGGGTGGTCGGTCTCGACCTCGATGATGGCGTTGACGCGCGTCGGCGGCGCCGTCCCGGGGTTGCTGATGAGGACCGTCTCGGAGCAGCCCGTCGCCGCGATGACGGCGATGCAGGCGACGAGGGTAAGGCGGGCGTTGCGGATCACGTGGTCAACCTCCGAATGGCGCTGTGCCGGAGTCTTCAACCGACAGGCGTCGGATCGGGAAACACTTTTTTGAGCGCGTGCCCGATCATCCTCGCACGTGCGTGCGTGTCAAGGGATCCAAGGGCCCTGGTCAGCGCCCGCCCCTTGAGGAGCGCCTCCTCCCACTCGGCCGCCGCGTCGCTGTCGTAGACGATCCCGCCGCCAGTCCCGTACGTCACCCGGCCGTCGCGGAACACCATCGTCCGGATGGCGACGTTGAGCGCCATCGCGCCGTCGAGGCCGATCCAGCCGAGGGCGCCCGTGTACGGCCCGCGCCGGCTCCGCTCGAGCTCCTCGAGGATGGCCATGGCGCGGATCTTCGGGGCGCCGATGCAGGACCCCGGGGGGAAGGCGGCGCGGAGGAGATCGAAGGCGTCGCGCCCCGGGGCGATGCGGCCGCGGACGTCGCCGATGAGGTGCCACACCGTGGGGTGGGCCTCGGCTCGGAGCGCGGGCTGCCGGTCGACCGACCCGGGGACGCAGACGCGGCCGATGTCGTTGCGGACGAGGTCCACGATCATCGACAGCTCGGCGCGGTCCTTGGCGGACGCCAGCAGCGCGTCGCGGCGGGCGGCGTCGGCGGCGGCGTCGGCCCGCTCGCGGGGCGCCGTCCCCTTGATGGGGCGGCTCCGGACGTGGCCGGAGGTCGTCAGGTCGAGGAACGACTCGGGGCTGCAGGAGACGACCGTCGTCCCCGGCAGGTCGAGGTAGGCGCCGTACGGGGACGGGTTGTCGCGCCGGAGCCGGAGGAACGTGGCCAGCGGCGCGTCGGGGTGCGTCGCCGGCGCGGAGAACCGGAGCGTCAGGTTGGCCTGGTAGATGGTGCCCGCGGCGATGTGCTCGCGAATGGCCTCGACGCGGGCGCCGTGCTCGGCCCGGGTCAACTCCGGCGCGGGGGCGGCGTCGGACCCTGCGGACGCGTCGATGGCGGGGGCGGCGGGGAGGTCCTGGAGGCGCGGCTCGACGCCCGGCAGGGCGGTCCACGTCAGCGCGCCGTCGGCGACGCAGGCGACCTCGTCGTAGAGCCCCACGAGGAAGTCCCAGGGGACGTCCGACGGGAGCCGCGCGGGGACGTCCTCGAAGCGGCGGCCGAGGTCGTAGCTGAAGCAGCCCGCGAACCCGCCCCGGAAGACCGGCGCGGGGTCGGCGACGTTGGGGACGGGGAGGGGGAGGCGGAGGCGGCGCGCGATGGTCGCGAGCCGGTCGAAGGACGCCCCCGGTCCGGGGTCGGCGGCCTCGACGCGCCGCAACCAGCCGCGGTCCCCGGCGGGCCCGGGGAGGATCTCCAGGATCGGCCCCGCCCCCCGCAGCCACACCGCCGGCTCGCACGACGCGTACGACGCCGGCGAGCTGCTGCCGGCGAGCAGGCTCGTGTCGAACCACAGCCCGCCGGGGCGGGCCGCGATGCTCAGGAGGGCGTCGCGCACGGGCGCGAAGGTATCAGCGATCAGTGGCCGGAGTCGTCGTCGTCGTCGTCGTCGTGGTCCGTGCTGTCGTCGTCGTCGTCGTCGTCGTCGCCGTGGCCGGAGTCGTCGTCGTCGCCGGGGACGTCGGGGAAGGCCCACTGGGCGTGGACCTGCGAGTCCCCGACGACGCGGACGCGGCGGTTGTCCGCGATCTCGATCGTCGTGCTCCGCTTCCGTGACAGCGAGACCAGGGTCAGGTCGCCGTCGAACACCTCGAACTCGGCGGGCGCGATCGTGTGCTGGCCGTCGTCGAACAGCTTGCACGCGACCCACCGGATCGCCCCCTCGTCCTCACCCTCGACGTCCAGCGGATCGCCGACGAAGCGGAGCTCGACGTGGCTGTTGCTGTTCTGGCCGAACCACCGGATCAGCAGCCCGTCGTCCACCTCCACGAGGTCGTCGGTCAGGGCGAGCACCTCGGGCGTCCCCAGGGCCCCCTCGAACGTGGCCGCCTCGGCCGCGCTCCCGCCGGTGATCCGGACGTCGTACTCCTGCTCGGGGACCCAGTCCTCCGTCCCCGCCTCGGTGAAGTAGCGGGACAGCTCGGGGTCGATCTCGTCCAGCGTGATCTGGACGGCGTCGAGCGTGATGACCGTGTCGCCGACGTCGAGCTGGTGCTGCGGCAGGTCGAACTCGGACGGCTGGGTCGTGCCCGACGCGCAGCTGTCCATCTCCTCGGGGACGGGCGGGCCGTACTCGACCAGCTCCGGCTGGAAGTAGGCCGCGAACGCCGACACCTCGACGGTGTTCTCCGCGCTGATGGCGCTGCGGCGGGTGAACTGGACCCAGCCCGCGATGTCGTCCTCGCCGACCTCGTCGTCGGTGTCGTCGTCGTCGTCGTCGCCGGTCCCGCGGGGGAACGGGTCGGGCTCGTCGGGGGGGCAGCCCGGGAGCACCGGGAGGAGCAGCACCATCGCCAGGGTCGTCAGCAGGAATCGCAGCTTCATGTCTCGTCCTTCCGCCGGTCGAACGCATCGCTGATGCGCCGCGCCGCCGCTGCCATGTCCTCCGCCGCGGCCACCGCGGAGATGACGGCGACGCTGTCGACGCCGGCACGGAGGAGTTCGGGTACGTCCACCTCTTTTATCCCGCCGATCGCGACGAGGGGCAACTCCGCCGCCTCGCACGCGGCCCGCAGGCCATCGAGTCCAACCGACCTCATCGGCGCTCGGCGGTCCCCGCTGAAGCGGTGTTTTCCGGCCGCCGAGAAGACCGGGCCGAAGCCGACGTAGTCGACCGACATCGCCGCCGCCGCGCGGACCTGGGGGACCGTGTGGGTGGACCAGCCGATCACCCGGTCGGGCCCCAGCCGCGCCCGCGCCTCGCGGGGGTCGAGGTCCTCCTGGCCGAGGTGCAGCCCGACGCCGTCGAACGCCGCCGCGACCTCGAGGCGGTCGTTGGCGATGACCAGCGCGTCGCCCGCGACCGCGAGCACGTCCCGCAGCGTCGCCGCGAACGCCTCGTCCGACGCCCCCTTCATCCGCAGCTGGAGGGTGCGTGCCCCGCCCGCGACGAACGCCTCCGCCACCTCGACGTGCGTCCGGTCGGGGGCGGCGGAGGTGTCGACGATGCCGTACAGCCCGGCGATCACCTCGTCTTGCGGCGACCGGCCCGGCGGATGGCGTCGAGGTCGACGCCGTGCTCGTCGAGCTTCCGCTTCAGGGTGTTCCGGTTGATGCCGAGCAGGCGCGCGGCGCGGAGCTGGTTGCCGGAGGTCCGCCGCATCACGAGGTCCAGGAGGACCCGCTCGGTCGTCCCCACCACGAGCTCGTGGAGGTCGGAGCGGTCGCCGTCGCCGGGGTCCGGGAACGTCCGGACGACGGGGCGGAGGCGGTTGAAGAGCACGGACTCGAAGCTCTCCCCCTGCGCGCCCTGGCTGCGGCGGCTGAGCCGGCCGGTGGGCCCCACGAGGTCGTCGATCCGGATGACCGGCCCCTGCGCGAACGTCGCCGCCCGGACGAGCGTGTTCTCCAGCTCGCGGACGTTCCCCGGCCAGGTGTACTCCTTGAGCCACTGCTCGGCCTCGTCGCTGAGGCTGCGGAACGGCGTGTTGCCGTCGCGGGAGTGCTTCTCCAGCAGCCACTTCGCCAGCAGCGGCACGTCCTCGACGCGGTCGCGGAGCGGCGGCAGGTCGATGGTGAGCACGTTCAGCCGGTAGAAGAGGTCGCCGCGGAAGTTCCCCGCGCGGACGTCCTCGGCGAGGTCCCGGTTGGTCGCCGCGACGATCCGGACGTCGACCTTGACCTCCTTCGACGCGCCCAGCGGGTAGAACTCCTTCCGCTCGAGGACGCGCAGCAGCTTGGCCTGCAGCGCCAGCGGCATCTCCCCGATTTCATCCAGGAACAGCGTCCCCCCGTTGGCCGCGTGGAACTTGCCCGGCTTGTCGCTGCTCGCCCCCGTGAACGCCCCCTTGGCGTGGCCGAAGAGGTCGGCCTCGAGGAGGTCGGCGGGGATGGCGGCGGCGTTGACGGCGACGAAGGGGGCGGCGCCGCGGGCCGACTCCTGGTGGAGGATGCGGGCGACCAGCTCCTTGCCCGTCCCCGACTCGCCGCAGATGAGGACCGCGTAGGGGCTCCCCGCAGCGCGGCCGATCGCCTTGAAGACGCGCTGCATCGCGGGCGACTGGCCGTACAGCGTGCGCGTGTCGGCGGAGTCGGACGGGCCGTCGGCGATGCCCGGGGGCCGCGGCGCGGGGGCCCGCCGGTCCTTGACGGCGCGGACGACCAACTCCTCGAAGAGGTCGAGGTCGAACGGCTTGCAGAGGTAGTCGTAGGCGCCGCCCTTCATCGCCTCGATGGCGTTGCTCATCGTGTTCTGTGCGGTGATCACGATGACGTGCGGCTTGTGGTCGAGCTCGTCCATCCGGCCGAGGAGGTCCAGGCCGGACAGGGACGGCATCTTGATGTCGACGATGGCCACGTCGAACGAGCCGCGCTTCAGCAGGTCCAGCGCTTGCTGGCCGTCCCCCGTCTGGGCGACGTCCAGCCCCTGGCTGGTCAACGCCTTGCCCATGATGGTGCGGAGGCTGCGGTCGTCTTCGGCGATGAGGACGCGGTGGTGCATCAGGGAGAGGGCTCCAGTCTCGAGCTGAGCGACAGGTTCAAGGGCAGCGAAGGAGCAGCTTCGGCTTCAGCGGAGGGCGGCAGACGCTCGGACAGGACGACGCGGAAGGCGGCGCCCAGCCCCGGACGGGGATCGACGGAGATGAGGCCCCGGTGGTCCTGGATCGCGAGTCGGGTCACGAACAGGCCCAGGCCGGAGCCCTCTTGCTTCGTCGTCATGAAGGGGTCGAACAGGGTGGGGACGCGGGCGGGCTCGATGCCCTCGCCGTCGTCCGTCACCTCGATCCGGATGGCCACGCCGCGGTCGTACCCGTCGACCTCGGCGAGCTTGCCGCCGGCGTCGATCCGGGTCCGCACCGTGACCCGCCCGGCCGCCGCCTCCTGCGCGTTGCGCAGCAGGTTGCCGACGGCCTCGCGGAGGCGCTCCGGGTCCCCCTCGACCGCCGGGAGCGACGGGTCGAGGTCGAGGTCCCAGTCCACCGGGTCCCCGCCGAAGCGGGCCCGCAGCAGCGCGACCTCGTCGTGCACGAGCCGGTTCAGCGACACCGGGGACCGCTTCAGCGGCCGCGGGCGCGTCAGGCTCATCAGCTGTTCGACCAGCGCGTCGATCCGGTCCGCCTCCTGAATGATCAGGCCCGTGAGCTCGTCGTGATCGGCGGGCTCGGGGTCTCGACGGAGAAGCTGGGCGGCCCCTCGGATGCCACCCAGCGGATTCCGGATCTCGTGCGCCATGCCGGCGGCCAGGCTGTCGAGCCAGGCCAACCGGCGACGGAAGCCTTCTGCGGCGGCGTGCCCCACCCCACCGGGCGTGCCGGCGACGACGACCACGACCTGGCCGGGGCCAGGACCGGGGGTGCCGGTGATGGTGACGCGCTTGCTTGCTGAAGGCCGATCCCACATCTGGTCGCGGACCGTGCAGGAGCTCGCGCCGCCGAGCACCCGTTGGACCACGTCGTCTGCAGCTGGGGGGAGGACCTCGTCGAGCGACGCGCCGCACAGGCGCCGGACACTGATGCCCAGCACCTCCGCCGCCCGACCGGACGCGAACCGAACCCTGCCGCCCTCGATGAGGAGCACGCCGTCAGGCAGGTGTTCGATCAGCCGGAAGTCCACGGTCCACCCTCTCCGCTCAAACGCACCGGTCCATCGATCCACCTCGGCTGGGCCGACATCGATCGTTCCCGGAAGCCTGACCTTCTTGCGGGGAACCGTTGCGAGCTGCGACGAGGTTTCTAACACGGCCGTTCACGGTCATTCTCGGCAAAAGAGAAGGCGTCGTTCGATCGATGGCAAGTCCGCGTCCGGGTTGGACAATCCGGCGACTCCGGAGATCGATTTCGAGCGCTTTGTGGGGAAAATGTGACAATATTGGCGACCATGGGTTCCTGTCCCCGGACAAGGCTGTACACAGCCGCAGTGATCTCGATTCTCCTTGCCGCGCCGGGGGCTTGGGCGGGGGAGTCCACAGCTGTGGACAACGATCGTCCACGGCTCGCGCTCAAGATCCCGCCCCGCCCCGCCAAGAAGGCGAAGCCGACCCGCTCGGAGATCCTCGACCGCATCCGCTGTGAGGGGGAGGAAGCGGCGACTTGCTTCATCGACGGGGGTGATATCGAGGTCGCCGAGGAGGCCGACCTCGACGCGATCCTCGCCGAGATCCTCGACGGGCTGGAGGCCCACGACGCGATCCGGATCCAGGAGGGGGAGCAGGAGCTGGCCGCGGAGTCCGCGTCGGAGCGGAGCTGGTTCGGCGCCGACGACCACCTGATGCACCCGTCGACGGACATCTACGCCGATCCGGTCGACTCGCTCAGCGAGCCGAACCTGCACCTCGACCTCGTCGACCCCGACGACTTCGACTACCCGATCGTCCTGAACCAGCGGACGCAGGACTGGATGGTCTACTTCCTCACGCGCGGGCGGCGCTGGTTCGTGAAGTGGATCGCGCGGAGCGAGCGGTACGAGCCGTTGATCGTCCCCGAGTTGGAGGAGGCCGGGATTCCGACGAACCTGCTCTACCAGGCGATGATCGAGTCCGGCTTCAACCCCTACGCGAAGTCCCACGCGAGCGCGGTCGGGGTGTGGCAGTTCATCTCGTCCACGGGCCGCGCGTACGGGATGACGAACGACTGGTGGGTCGACGAGCGGCGCGACCCGGTGCAGGCGACGGACGCCGCCATCCGGCTGATGACGAACCTCTACAAGCGGTTCGGCGACTGGCACCTGGCGTCGGCGGCGTACAACGCGGGGCCCGGCAAGATCAGCCGCGCCATCGACATGTACGGCACCGACGACTTCTTCGAGCTGTCGGCGTCGGGGCGGAACTACCTCAAGCCCGAGACGAAGAACTACGTCCCCAAGATCATGGCCGCCGCCATCCTCTGCACCTACGCCGAGCGGTACGGGCTGAAGCAGGAGATCAAGGACGAGGACCGGCTCGACCTCTGGGACTACGACGTCGTCCAGGTCCCCGAGGCGACGGACCTCCGCGTCGTCGCCGACGTCCTCGGCATGGAGCTCGAGGTGCTGGAGGCGATGAACCCGGCGCTGCGGCGCGGCTACACCCCGCCGGGGGTCGCCAACTACCCGCTGAACGTCCCCAAGGGCGAGACGGAGCGGTTCGCGGCGGGCTTCGCGAAGGTGCCCGCGAGCGAGCGGACCACGTTCGTCCGCTACAAGGTGCGGCGGGGCGACACGCTCGGGCGGATCGCGCAGAAGTACGGCGTCCCCAGCAAGACCGTCCAGCGGATGAACGGCATCCGCGACCCGCGCAAGCTCCGCGTCGGGCAGCGGCTCCTCATCCCCGTCCGCGCCGACACCCTCGGCAGCCGCGACATCACCCACGTCGTCGCGCGCGGGGAGACGCTGTCGTCCATCGGCAAGAAGTACGGGATGACGGTGGCGGCGCTGAGGGAGCGGAACGACCTCGACGGCGACGGGCTCCGGGTGGGGCAGAAGCTGAAGGTCCGGACCCAGGGGAGCGCGGCGGCCGAGGCGCCGGCCGTCATCGCGGCGTCGGTGAAGACGGGGACCCGTCCGAAGTCGACGTGGCACACGGTCAAGCGGGGCGACTCGCTGTACGGGATCGCGACGTCGAACGGCACGACGGTGGCCGAGCTGCGGAGGCTGAACAGCTTCGGCAAGCGGCACGTGCTCCACCCCGGCGACAAGGTCCGGCTGCGCCCCGACCCGCCGAAGGACCCCACGACGACCTACAAGGTGAAGTCCGGCGACACGATCTCGGGCATCGCGACGAAGTACGGGATGTCGTCGCAGGAGCTGATGCGGATCAACTCGCTGGGCAGCGACCGGATCAGCGTCGGCCAGAAGCTGAAGGTGGTGACGTCCGGCAAGGGCGGCTCGCCGGTGGTCCACACCGTGGTCAAAGGCGACACGCTGTCGCAGATCGCGGAGAAGTACCGGACCTCGGTGGACTCGATCCAGAAGGCCAACGGGATGCGCGGGACGTCGCTCCAGATCGGGCAGAAGCTGACCGTCTACCCCGGCGGGGGCGGGCAGGCGTCGAGCGAGCGGACGATCGACTACCAGGTGCAGTCCGGGGACACGCTGGGCCGCATCGCGGGCAAGTACGGGGTCAGCGTCGACGAGCTGATGGGGTGGAACGACCTCAGCGGCCACACCATCCGACCGGGTCAGAGAATGCGCGTCATCCTTCGATAGCGCTGCTGTATGCTCCGCGCCGATTGGAGCATGCCGATGTCCCTTCGTAGCCTCCTCTGCCTCTTCGCCGCGCTTGCGCTGGTCGCCTGCACGCCCGTCCGCGGGAGCAGCCGCGACGACGACGACGACGCGACGGACGACGACGACGCGGCCGACGACGACGACGCGACG
>CAYFOA010000104.1:0-24192 GCA_964344575.1 uncultured Rickettsiales bacterium
CGGCTGACGACGACGACTCCGCCGGCGATGACGACGACTCCGCCTGCACCGACTGCGACGGCGACGGCTCGCCGATCGGCGTCGACTGCGACGACGACGACCCGAACACCTACCCCGGCGCCCCCGAGCTCTGCGACGGCGCGGACAACGACTGCGACGGCGCGACCAGCTTCGGCGGCGCCACCGAGGAGTCGACCCCGTCGAACAACACCTACTACGCCGGCCAGGGCGGCGGCGGCATCGGCAGCAACGTCTACACCGTGTCCAGCGCGACCGTGCTCACCGAGGTGGAGTTCCACACCGGCGACGCCGACGGCAACGCGACGCAGCGGATCGTCATCTTCGAGCGTCCCCACAGCGCCGCCGCCTGGACCCTCGTGCTGATCGCGCCCCTCCCGGCCGCCCCCGTCACCCCCGACTGGGTCTCCACCGGCGCGATCAGCGTGCCCCTCGCTCCCGGAATCGAGTACTCCGTCGCCCACCACTTCGAGGGCAGCGTCGAGGTCTCCTGGACCAACGGCACGCTCCCCGACCCGCCCTGGGGCGGCTTCGTCGGCTACGAGGACCGCATGGCCTTCGTGCCGTGGCCGCTGACCACCTTCACGCCGAGCGCCCTCGGCAACGGCTCCGGCTGGTCGTACCGCCTGCACACCACCACCGACACGGACCTCGACGGCGACGGCGCGCCCGGCTGCAGCGACGACTGCGACGACAACGAGGCGACCGTCTACACCGGCGCCACCGAGTACTGCGACGGCCTCGACAACGACTGCAACAACGCCGTCGACGACAACTGCATCTGACCGCGCCCTGGTTCGCGCCCTCCGCGGCGAGGGTTGACCCGTACCGACCGTCCGGGCTCGGCGGGTAGGCGGATCCCCCGCGTTGGCGGTGGCCGCCGACCGGCAGCAGATCTAGAGTCGCGTGAAGTGTCCCGGCTCGTCTCCGCGCTGACCCTCCTCCTCCTCCTCCTCGGTCCCGTCGCCGAGGGCGCCGAGCCTCCCCCGGCAGGGCCCCCGGCCCTCGCCCCGGTGGCGGACGGCGACACGGTCCCAGCCCAGCTCGGGACGGTCCTGCCGGCGCACGTGCCCGAGGTGTTGCCGGGCGGTGAGGACGACGACGACGAAGACCCCCCGCCCGACGCGCAGTCGTGCCAGGGGCTCTCGCGCGAACCGCCGGCGCAGCTCAACGCCCTGCCGAGCGGGGCGCCTTGCAGCCCCCTCGCCTTCGCGCCCAAGACCGGCCCCCCCGCCGCCGCCCACGCCTGATCGCTCGCGCCGGGGCCTGGCTCCGACGCGACCCCGCGCCCTCCCGGGGCGTGCTCTCGCGTGCAGGAAAGCGAACCGATGGACCCCTCCCGCGTGTTCCGACACCTGGGCCGACTCCTGCTGTTCCTCGCCATGTTCCTCGCCACGGCCCTGCCCTGGGCCTGGGTGGACGGCGGCGGACCGGCGGTGCAACCGTGGCTGGCCTCGATCGCCGTGATGGCGACGGCGGCGGCGGTGCTCGCATTGCTGGGACGCCGCCTCCGCCGCCCGCGCCGGTCCAGCCGATGGCAGATCGTGCCCGGCGATTCGGGCGCCGACGAGCTGTCCCGGCGGGACGCGCTGGCCATCGTCGTCCTCGCCTGGGTGCTGGCGTCCGTCCTCGGCGGCCTCCCCTTCCTCCTCACCGGCACCGTCGAGACGCCCGTGGACGCGCTGTTCGAGGCCGTCTCGGGTCTGACCACGACCGGCTCGACGGTCCTGACCGACATCGAGGGCCGGTCGCGCGCGGCGCTGTGGTGGCGGGCCCTGCTGCAGTGGCTCGGGGGGATGGGGATCATCGTCCTGTTCCTCGCCGTCTTCCCCGAAGCCCAGGGAGGCGGGCGGAAGCTGCTGCAGAGCGAGGTTCCGGGCCCCGAGACGGACAAGCTGCGGCCCCGGACAATGGCCACGACCCGCGTCCTGTGGTCGATCTACGGGACGCTGACAGGGGCCGCGTTCGTCGCCTTCGCGTGGGCGGGCATGACCCCTCACGAGGCGGCGTGTCACGCCTTCAGCACGCTGGCGACCGGGGGGTTCAGCACGCGAGACGCCTCCATCGGGGGGTTCGGATCTCCCCTGATCGAGGCCCTCACGACCGTGTTCATGCTCCTCGCCGGCTGCAACTTCGCCCTCTTCTACGCCGCGACCCGGGGGCAGGGGCGCCAGGCCCTCCGCGATGCCGAGCTGAAGCGCTACGTGCTGCTCGTGGTCGCGGCCTGGGTGCTGGTGGCCGGGGTCCTGGTCGGCGGCGGCACGGACGTGCCGGCGGCGGCCGGCCGGGCGGCGTTCCAGGTCGCGTCCCTGGCGACGTCCACCGGCTTCGGGACCGCCGACTTCACCCTCTGGCCGCCCGCGGCGACGGCGGTCCTGCTGGGCCTCATGATCGTGGGCGGCATGGGCGGCTCGACCGCCGGCGGCTTCAAGGTCGGACGCACGATGATCGTCGTCTCGACCGCCCGCCAGGAGATCAAGCGGCAGCTGCACCCCCGGATGGTGACGGCCACGCGCATCGGCCGGCGCGTCGTGCCGGAGCGCGTCGTGCGCTCTTCGATGGCGCTGCTCGCGCTGCTGGCCGTCGTGCTGATGACCGCGACCCTGGCCCTCGCCCTGCTGGGGCTGGATCTGGAGGTCGCGTTCTCGGGTGCGCTGACGGCCGTCTCCAACTCCGGCCCGGGACTCGGCCCGATCGGACCGGCCGGCAACTTCGCGGCGCTCCCCGCGACCGCCAAGCTGGTGCTCGCCGGCCTGATGCTCCTCGGTCGCCTGGAGTACCTCGCCGTGCTGGCCCTCTTCTCGGGAGCCTTCCGGAGGAGCCGTCGGGGCGGGTAGGGTTTGCGTGAACCCCGGAGGGCCGCCTCGTGGCGGAGACTCGTCGTGTCCTCCTCGTAGGTCCGGTACGCCAGCTCGGCCCGGACCTCGCCCGCGCCCTGAGCCGGCGGCAGCTGGACGTCTCCTGCTGCTCGCGGATCGACGAGGCGGTGCGCCGCATCACCGACGAGAGCTTCGATGTCGTAGCCGCGGCGTTTGAACTGCACGACGGCACCGCGATCGACCTGGCCGCCCGGCTCGACGACGCGCGCCCCGAGGTTCCCGTTCTCGTCCTCACCGAGTCCCCCAGCCTGGACACCGCCGTCGCGGCCCTGCGGGCGGGGGCGTGGGACTACCACGTCTGGCCCATGCCGGTCGAAGCGCTGGTCCTCGCGCTAGAGCGCGGCATCCAGCACCGTCGCCTCAAGCGCGAGGTGCGCCGCCTCGAGGAAGCCCCGGGCTGGTCGGGCGACCGCTGGAACAGCAGCCGGAGGTCCGACGCGTCTACCTTCGCCGCATCCGCTACTACGCCTACTTCGAGATCACCGACGACGACCGCGTCGTACTCCTCGCCATCTGGCACGGACGACGCGCCGGGCAGCCCCCCCTCTGACCGGACACCGTGCGGACACACGCCGGTCCCCGAACATCCCCACAGCTGCCCGTTCGTCACTCTCTCGCCGCCCCTCCGATCGACCGACAGGGCCGCATCAGCCCCCATCGTCGTCGCCGCCTTCGACCTGGGCTCCAATCCCTCCCTCTCCGCCATCTTCCATCGCGCCGGAGTCGCGCGCCCATGGCCCAAGCATGCTCCCCGCGTCCGCGCCTCCTGACCCTGGTGCTCCTGCTCCCGACGCTGGGGTGTCCCGCACCGGAGGACCCGACGATCGGGCCGAAGGTCCGGCACGACTGGGAGGCGAGCACGTCCGGTGATCCGGCCGCCTTCTGGGACGCGCCGTTCCCCTCGGAGCACCGGCGGGGTGATGACGGCCGGCCCCACCTCGACGGGTTCCCGAACCCCGACGCCGTCGGCTTCGTGGACGACCTCGTCGCCCTCGCGGGCGGCGGGCTGGAGGGGTTCGGGACGACGAGCGCGATCTTCTTCCGCCTCGAGGCCGAGCCGCGCCCCGCGTCGCTCCCCGACCTGCGGGGCTCGCTGCAGGACGGCGCCGCGGTGTACCTCCTCGACGTCGAGCGGGGCGAGCGCGTCCCCGTCACCGTCCGCTACGACCACGACGCCGGCCCCTTCGGCGCGACCGGCCTCCTCAGCCTCCTCCCCCTTCAGGGGCGCCCCCTCCGGCCCGGTGCGCTCCACGCCGCCGTCGTCACGCGCGACCTGAGGACCACCGGCGGCGAGCGCTTCGGCCACCACCCCGCCCTCGACGCCCTCGACGGCCCCGCCGCCGACGCCCTCGCCGGCCTGCCGACCCCCGCCGAGGAGGTCGCCGGGCTGGCGGCGTTCGTCACCCAGGACCCCGAGGCCGAGCTCCGCGCCTTCCTCGCCGACCTCCGCGCCCGCCCCCTCCCCGCGCTGGACGGTCCCTTCACCCCGCTCGAGGAGCACGACGGCTACTGCGTCTTCGAGGCGACGCTGCCGATGCCCCTCTACCAGGCCGGCGAGCCGCCCTACGACGACGGCGGAGGCACCCTGACGCTGGACGCGGGCGTCCCCTCCGTCCAGCGAACCGAGACCGCGCGCGCGTTCCTCACCCTGCCGCGGACGCCCCCGCCCGCGGGCGGCTTCCCCGTGGCCACGTTCGTCCGCACCGGCGGCGGCGGCGACCGCCCGCTGATCGACCGCGGCGTCCGGGACGACTCCGGCGAGCCGATCGAGCCGGGATCGGGGCCCGCCCGCGAGCTGGCCGCGATCGGCGTCGCGGGGCTCCAGCTCGACGGCCCCCTCGGCGGGCTCCGGAACCCCACCGGCGGCGACGAGCAGTTCCTCGTCTTCAACATCGCGAACCCCGGCGCCATGCGGGACAACATCCGGCAGTCGGCGCTGGAGCTGACCCTCGTCCCCGACCTGCTCGCGGGGTGGACGGTCGACGCCTCGTCGTGCGGCGGCCTCGAGGACGACGCGGTCACCTTCGACACCGACCGGCTGGCCCTGATCGGCCACTCCATGGGCGCGACCATCGCCCCCCTGGCCCTGGCCCTGGAGCCCCGGTTCGGCGCCGCCGTGCTCAGCGGCGCCGGCGGAAGCTGGGTCCACAACGTCGTCCACAAGCAGAGCCCGCTCGAGGTCCGCCCGCTCGCCGAGGCGATCCTCCGCTACCCCCAGCACGGTCACGCCCTCCACGAGCACGACCCCGCCCTGGCGCTGCTGCAGTGGGGGGGCGAGTCCGCCGACCCGCCCGCCTGGGGCCCCTCGGTCCGCTCGCACGGCACCCACGTCCTGATGGTCCAGGGGATCGTCGACACCTACATCCTGCCGCCCATGGCCAACGCGACGAGCCTCAGCCTGGGGCTCGACCTCGGCGGCCCCGCGCTCGACGCCGAGGACCCCCGGCTGACGGCCTACGAGCCCCTCGGCGACCTCCTCGACCTCGCCGGCGCCGAGGCGGTGGAGCTCCCCCGGGCGGGCGTCGCGGGCGTCCGGACCGGGCTCGTCGTCCAGCACGCCGAGGACGGCGTCGAGGACGGCCACGAGGTCTTCTTCCAGCTCGACGCCCCCAAGCGGCAGGCCTCCTGCTTCCTCGGCGACTTCGCGGCCGACGCAGGACCCGGCGTCTCCGCCGGCGACGAGGGCGAGCCCTGCCCGGCGCGGTGACGCTGCGAATCTTGACGTAAAGATTGACGTAAACTTCCGCGCCAATCGCCCCACCCCCTCCCTCGACGTCGTCCCAATCGACGGACGTCGCCCAAGGTCGACCCCTGGCACGGCACCTGCACGAGCCCGGTGCAACCAGGAGGACCCCATGAACACGACGCTTCGCCTCTCCCTCGCCTTTGCCGGCATCCTCGGCGCCACCGGCTGCCCCAACGACCGGAGCGAGCCCCCGCCCGAGCCTGTCCCCGAGGACACCACCGACGACCGCTCCGGCACCCTCGTCCTCACCGGGACGCCCTTCGAGGCCCCCGAGCTCGACGCCGTGTACGTCGACGCCATGACCCCGGGGGGCGACGCCTACGGCGCGCTCCTGGCGGGCGACGGGATCACCTGCGACTCCGCGCTGGCGTACCTCGACGCCATCGACGTCGCCGCCGCCGAGGCCGAGACCGACGGCGACTGGGAGGCCGCCGCCGACGCGGCCTGGGCCGCCGCTGCCGACACGTTCGAGCTGCCGGGCTGGCTGGTCGCCATCACCTGGTTCGGCGCCGACGCCGAGGAGCTGTCGTTCCCCGAGTACGCGGGCGTGAGCGTCGGAACGGTGATCGAGGAGGACGGCCGCCTCGAATACGACTGGGGCCTCTACGGGTACCTGGCCCCGCAGGACGCGGAGTTCGAGCTCCCCGGCTCCCTGTGGGACGGCACGCTGATGGCCTCGATGACCGTCGAGGGGACCTGGACCGAGGACCCCGCCGGCGACCCCGCGGACGGCGAGGACGTCACCGTCGACGTGGCCTTCTGGGTCCCGGTCTGCTCCGCCGGCGAGGCTGCCTGACCGCGGCCCGGACCTGCTGATCCGGAACCAGATCGACCAACGCTATCCTCCACCGCATGACGGTTCGCCTGACTGGGCCCTCGTGACCGCGGCTGAGGCGCTGATCGACGCGTCCGGGCGGGGGGTCGCCCTCTGGACGGAGGGGGGCGAGCTGCGGTTTCGCGCGCCTCCGGGAGTCCTGGACGACGCGCTGCGGGGGCGGCTGCGGCAGCACAAGGGCGCGCTGGTCGCGGCGCTGCCGGGGCCGGAGGGGCGGGACGACCGCTGGCACCCCCTGAGCGGCACCCAGCGGGGCATGTGGTTCTTCCACAGCATGGATCCCGGCTCCCCCGCCTACCACCTGCCGTTCGCCGCCACCGTCGACGGCCCCTTCGACGCCGACGCCTTCGTCGCCCGGTTCGAGGCGGCGGTCCAGCACCACGAGATCCTCCGCACGACCTTCCCCTCCATCGACGGGGCGCCGGTCCAGCGCGTGCGCCCGCGCTTCGAGCCCTCGGTGGCGGTCGAGGCGGCCGGGGAGCGGAGCGACGAGGCCCTCTGGAGCCGCCTCCGGACGGACCTGCTCGCCCCCTTCGACCTGGCCGCCGGCCCCCTGGTGCGGCTCCGCATCCTCCGCCGGGCGGCAGAGCGGCACGTCGTCGCGCTCTGCCTGCACCACGCGGTGGCCGACCTCTCCTCGATGTCCCTGCTGCTCGACGAGCTCGTGGGAGGGCGGCGAACGGCCCCGGAGGTGGGCTACGGCGCCTTCGCGCGGGAGCAGCAGGCCCGCCACGACGACCCGGCGGGCTGGGAGCACTGGCGACGCCGCCTCCAGGGAGCGGACTGGGACCTCCCCCTGCCGGTCGACCGGCGCCCCCCCGACGAGCCCGACGACGCCGGCGGCACGCTCCGCTTCGCCCTGCCGGTGACCCTCGCGGCGGAGCTCTCGCGCACCGCCGCGAGCCGGGAGGTGACCCTCTACTCGCTGCTCCTGGCCTCCTTCGGGGTGCTCCTGCAGCGCTACTCCGGGCAGGCCGATCTGCTGATCGGCGCTCCCTTGTCCGGCCGCTTCGACCGCCGGTTCGCGCACACCCTGGGGCCCTTCGTCGACGTCGTGCCGCTCCGCCTGGAGGTCGACCCGCGCAAGCCCTTCTCGGAGGTGCTGGCGGCCGCTCACGACACGGTCAGCGACGCGATGGGCCACGCCGGCCGCTCGTTCGCCGCCCTGGTCCGCCGCCTCGCCCCGCCCCGCGACGCGCGCAGGACGTCGACGCTGCGGGCGCTGTTCGCCTGGCAGAGCCTCGACCCGGACGCCCCGGCGGCCCACCGCGAGCTGGTCGCGGGGGAGCTGGGACGGCCGGCGCGGCTGGGCGCGGCGATGTGGACCCCCCAGGACATGGACCCGGGGGCCGTCGTCTTCGACCTCGCCGTGACCGCCGCGCCGTCGAAGGAGGGGATCGCGGTCGCGCTCGAGTACCGCGAGGCGCTGTTCGAGGAGGCGACGATCGCGAGGCTGGCCGCCAACTGGACCGCGCTCCTGGAGGACGTGGCGGCGGGCCGGGAGGCGCCGCGAGCAGTGACCGAGGCGGAGCGGGCGCGGCTGGTCGGCCCCCTCGCGCGGGGCACGGAGCGCCGGCCCCGGGAGCTGGACGTCGACCCCCGGCCCCTGGCGGCGCAGCTGGAGACCCGCCTCCGCGAGGCCCCCGAGCGGATTGCGTGCCGCGACCCCCATGGGCCGATCACCTACGGCGAGCTGGCCACGGCGGCGGGGGCGCTGGCGGCGAGGCTCCCGGCCGGGCGGCGGATCGGGCTGCTGGCCGAACCGGGGCGCGACCAGCTGGCCGGCCTCGTGGCCATCCTCCGGGCCGGAAGCGCGTTCGTCCCCCTCGCCGGCCGGGATCCCGTCGCCCGCCAGGGGGCGATGCTCGACGACGCCGGGGTGGAGGTGGTGGTCGCCTCTCCGGCCGCCGCCCCCCGAGCACGCCAGCTCGGCCGGGAGGTCATCGTGGCCGGCGACGGCGAGCCCGCCGGACCGCCGCCCCCGGTGCCTTCTCCCGACCCCGAGCGGCTGGTCTACGTCGCGTTCACGTCGGGCACGACGGGCCGCCCGAAGGGGGTGCCCATCACGGAGCGGAACCTCGCCCCCGTCCTCGCCTGGGGCCTGGCCGACCTCGGCCTCGGACCGCACACCCGCGTGCTCCAGAACCTCTCCCTGGCGTTCGACTTCGGCATCTTCGAGGCGCTCACGACCCTGCTCGCGGGGGGCGTCCTGTGCGTCCCCGACCCGACCTGGTCGCTCGACGGCATCCTCGACTTCGCCGAGCAGGAGGGCGCCGACACGCTCCACACGACCCCGTCCTGGGCGCGCCTGCTCCTGTCCGCCGGCCGGCCCCTCCCGACGCTCCGGACGGCCCACTTCGGGGGCGAGGTCCTGGCGCTGCCGCTGGTCGAGCGGCTGCTCGCCGCGATGCCCCCCGACGGCCGGGTGTTCAACGGCTACGGGCCGACCGAGGCGACCATCAACTGCACGGTCGCGCGGTTCGACCGGCGGACGGCGCCCGCGCTGCGCCGGCTGCCGTCGGTCCCCATCGGAGCTCCCGTCGCCCCGTTCCGGCTCTACGTGCTGGACGGCCGGGGCGAGCCCGCGCCGCTGGGGGGGCGGGGCGAGCTCCACATCGGGGGCCCCTGCGTCGCCTCGGGCTACCTCGGCCGGCCCGACGCCCCGGCCTTCGGAGAGGACCCCTTCGAGCCCGGGGGGCGGCTCTACCGGACGGGGGACGTCGCCCGGATGACCGACTCGGGCGAGCTGCTCTTCTGCGGCCGGCGCGACCGGCAGGTGCAGCTCCGGGGGAGGCGGGTGGAGCTCGCGGAGATCGAGGCGGTGCTCGCCGAACACCCGGGCGTCGCGGAGGCGGCGGTCGACGTGCGGACCGGTCCGGGAGGCGCGCGGCTGGTCGCCTGGGTGCAGGCCGCGTCGGCCCTGCCGGCCCCCGACGAGTTCCTCTCGTGGGCGGCGTCCCGGCTGCCCGCGGCGATGATCCCGTCCCGGATCGTCGAGGTCGCCGACCTCCCCCGGGGCCGCGCCGGGAAGGTGGACCGGGCGGCCCTCCGGGAGCCTCCTCGGGGCCCCTCCGAGGCCGCCGCCTCGCCGCCGGTGCGGGCCGGCGGCGGGGGGGTCGACGCAGAGGTCCTCGCGGCGTTCCGGGACGTGCTGCGGGAGCCGGCGCTGACCGCCGACGACGAGTTCTTCGAGTACGGCGACTCCCTCCTCGCGGTGGAGTTGGCCCACCGGCTGGGGCGCCGCCTCGGCCGGGACGTGCCCGGGGACGCCCTCTTCCGCGCCTCGACGCCGGCCGCGCTGGCCGCGCTCCTCGCCCGCCCCGCGCCGGCCCCGCCGGGCCTCCTCGAGCTCCGCCCGGGCGCCGCCGGGCCGCCGCTGTTCGTCGTCCCGCCGGGGGAGCTCGAGCTGGCCGCCCTGCGGGATCTCGCGGACCTGCTCCCGTTGGGGCGCGCGGTCCTCGCGCTCGCGCCCGCCGCGGCCCCGGGCCTGGGGGCGCTGCTCGAGCGCTATGCCGACGCGATCACGGCGGCGCAGCCCCGCGGGCCGCTCCACCTGCTGGGGTACTGCGTCGGCGGGCAGATCGCCTTCGAGCTCGGTCGCACCCTGGAGTCCCGGGGGCGCGAGGTCGCGTGGGTCGTGCTCGTCGACAGCCCGTTCCGGGAGTCGCGCCTGATGGGGCTGGCGTGGCGGGCCCTGCGCTGGCTCGCGCGCCGGTGGGCGCCGTCGGGGGGGTCCCGCGTCGCCCGGTACACCCGGGGCCTGTTCCTCGACCCCGGCGTGGACGCCCACAGCCGCGCCCTGGCCGGTCATCGGCCGCGCCCGTGGCGGGGCCGCGTCGTCTACCTGATGGCCCGGTGGTCCCACCTCCGCCTCGGCCTCACCCGCCGGCGCTGGGCCGCCGCGGTCTCGCCGGAGCTGGAGTTCGGCTGGCTGCCGGGGGACCACGACAGCTGCCTCGGCGAGCCCCACGTCCGCGCGCTCGCCGACCGCCTCGGGGAGCTGCTCGCGGGCTGACCCCTAGGAGCGCCCCATCAGGGCGTCGGCCCAGCCCGGGATCAGCTCCGAGGCCAGCTCGTAGGCGGAGTCCGCGATGGTCTGGCCCTGCGTGTAGTCGAACATGTCGTAGCCGCTGATCGGGGGCTGCACGTAGAACGGCGTCGCGTCCTTCAGCGCCCGCTGGTTCATGACGCTGTACAGCTCGTGGGACCGCATGATGATCTCGGCGATCGAGGGCATCGGGACCGGCTCCAGGAACGGGTTCAGCTTCCGCCAGAACACCTTCCAGCCGGACAGCCCGTGGCGGCCGTAGTCGACGTTGTCGGGCAGGTCGGTGGCCGGCATCACGTCGACGGCGACGATCGGCCCGCCGTGCACGAAGCCCCGCATCAGGTCGACCGGCAGGTTGTTCAGCACGAACCCGTCGACCAGCAGGTCCCCGTCCTGCACCACCGGGGGGCCCAGCCCGGGGGGGGCGTTGCTCGCCGAGACCCCGATCGCGATGGAGCCGCAGTCGTGCATCTCCACCCGCGCCAGGGTGAGGTTCGCCGACAGGTAGAAGCTCGGCAGGGGGAGATCCTCGATCCGCGCGTCCCCGAAGAGCCGGTCGATCCGCTCGTTGAACTTCTTCCCCTTGGCGACGGCCACCAGCGGCAGCGTCGGGTCCATCACCCGGTCCGTGAGCTGCAGCGTGGTCCGGATCATGTCCGCCGGATCCCGCTCCTGAGCGCACAACGCGCCCATGATGGCGCCCATCGAGACGCCGCCCACGCAGTCGATCGGGACCCCCGCCTCGCGCAGCGCCCGCACCACGCCGGCGTGCGCGAAGCCGCGGGCGGCGCCCCCGCTGAACACCAGCCCCACCGCGCGGTCGGTGAGGAAGCGGGCGATCCGCTCGACGTCGCCCTGGTTCCCGTGACGCACGTGGTGGTGGCGCTGGTACTCGTGGACCTCCAGCCAGGCCGCGGTCCCGGAGGGGGTGCTCCCGGAGTGCAGCAGCGCGAGCGACTCCGGCAGCTCCCGCACGAGCTCGTTCAGCCCCTCGGCCGCCTCGTGGAAGGCGGTGTGCGTCGGCGAGGCGTCGGAGTCGGCCACCCAGAGCACCTCGTCCGCCTGGCGGAGGCAGATCCGCGTCCACTCCGTCAGGCCGTACTCGCCCTGGAGCAGGAGGTGGTCGTAGGCGTCCTCGCGGCCGCTCAGCCAGCCGGCCAGGATCTCCCGCCCCGGGCTGCCCGGCTCCGCCTCGATGTGGCTGGGGGGTCCGAAGACGTCGTCGACGATCCGGCGGGTCAGGCGGAGGCTGCGCCCCACCGTGCCGAACGCCTCCTCCAGCCGCCGGCCGAAACGCTCGAGGTCGACGTCGGGGTGGAGGGGGAGCACGGCCAGGGTCGACATCCCGCGAGCGTGGGTCTCGACCCGGTTGGCCTGGGCGGTCAGCCGGCCGATGATGCCGCCGGCGAGGTTGCGGACCACGAACTCCGGGCGGAGCCGGACCAGCTCGTCGAAGCCCTCCTGGGACAGCCTGACCAGACCGGAGTCCCGGATCGCGTGCACGTCGGTGCTGCGAGGGCGGCCGGTGACCAGCGCGGTCTCGCCCACCGACTGCCCTCGCTTGATCTCGGCGAGCCGGACGCGCGTGCCGTCCTCCTGCTGGATCGAGACCGCGAGCCGGCCGTGGATGAGGATGTACATCGAGTCCCCGGGGTCGCCCTGGGCGATGAGCTGCTCGCCGGAGGTGAGGGTGACCCACTCCATGCGGGACTCGAGGTCGGCCAGGGTCCCCTCGTCCACCGGGCCGAAGATGCCGGAGGCCCGCACCACGTGCTCGATCCGGTTGTGCCGCTGCCGCTCGATGATGCCGAGCTGGGTGTGGACGAACGCGTCCGGGAACCCGGTGTCGAGCTCGTCGAACACCGAGCGCGGCAGGCGGGCCAGCTCCACGTCGCCCACCGCGTGCACCGACGCCGACCGGGGCTCCCGGGTCAGGAGCGCGACGTCACCGACGATCTGGGCGGGGCCTCCCTCGTCCACCAGGATGTCGCCCTGGCTCGGCACGGTGACGCGGAACCGCCCCGACACCACCAGGTAGAGGGCGTCGCCCTCGTCCCCCTCGCGGATGAAGGTCTCGCCGTCCGAGACCGACACCAGCTCGAACTTGGGGACGAGGTGGTCGAGCAGCGCCTCGTCCTGCGCGCGGAACAGACCGCTCTCGATCAACAGCTTCCGGATCCTCGGGTCGGCCATCGTCTCCCTCCCTGGGTCGGCTCCACCATATTGGATTCCGCGGCTTTCGGCGGCCCCCCTTCTTGGGCGAAGGTAGGGGGGTGACGGACGGTCGGCCCGGACGTCCGCCGCCGGCCCTGCGGCGGGCGGTCCTGCTGGTGGCGGCGGCGGTCGCAGCAGGCGCGACCGTGGCGCTGGCGTTCGCCCCGTACCTCGTCGTCGAGCACCCGCGGCTGTTCGTGGCGCTGGCCCCCGACGGCGCCAACCTCGCGCTCGTCTCCGGCCGGCTGGGCCTCGGTCCGCTGCTCCTCATCGCCCTGCCGATGCGCGTCGTGGGCGTGCTCGCGGCGTACGGCGTGGGCGCGATCTACGGCCACGCCGCGCTCCTCCGGCTGCCCTCGCCCCGCGCCCGGAGGATCGTGGCCGGCTTCGAGCGGGCGCTGGACCGGCTCGGCGCCCCCTTGCTGGTCGTGCTGCCCGCCTACAGCCTCGGGCTGGTGGCGGGCGCGGCGGGGCTGGAGCAGCGGCGCGCGGTGCCCGCCATCGTCGCCGGCCAGGTGGTCGCCGTCGCCGTGCTCTGGCGCTTCGGGGCGGCCCTCGCCCCTTGGACCGAGCGCTTGATCGGCTTCCTCGACGAGCAACTCGCGGTCAGCACCGCGATCTGCGTCGCCGCGGTGGTCGGGTGGCGGCTCTGGCGCCGCCGCCGGGGGGTTGGCGGCGCCCTCGCGGGCCCTGATACGCTCCCGGACTGAGCCTGCCCGGGGTCGGCGGGCGAAGGAGGGGCGGTGGTGGACACCGAGGCCGTGACGCTCGTCGATCTTCTGCGCCGGAACGCGCGCCGGCTCCCCCACGAGCGGGCCTACGTCTACCTCGCCGACGGCGAGCGCGACGAGCGCGCGATCACCTGGGCGGCCCTGCACGACCGGGCGCTCCGGATCGCCGGCCGCCTGCTGGAGCGGGGCCTCCGGGGGGAGCGGGCCCTGCTCGTCTACCCCGCCGGGCTGGACTACCTCGAGACCTTCTACGGCTGCCTCGTGGCGGGGGTGGTGGCGGTCCCGGCGGAGCTGCCGGGGGCCCGCCGCCTCGCCCGCAGCCTCCCCCGGCTGCGCGCCCTCCTGGAGGACTCGGGCTCGGCGGCGGTGCTCACGACGTCGGGGGCGGCCGAGGGGCTCCGCGAGCTCGCGACGGGTCGGGTGGAGCTGATCTGCAGCGACCAGCTCGACGGCCCGACCGACGGCCCCACCCCCGAGATCACGCCCTCGGACCTCGCCTTCCTCCAGTACACCTCCGGCTCGACGGCGTACCCGCGGGGCGTGATGCTGAGCCACCGCTCCCTGATGGCCGACCTGGACCTGCTCTCCCGCCCCATGCAGATGCGCGACGGGGGGGTGTTCTCGGTCTACTGGGTGCCGCTGTACCACGACATGGGGCTGGTGGGGCACGTCCTCTTCGGCCTCTGGCTGGGCCGCACGGGCGTGTTCCTGTCCCCCGACGCCTTCATCCAGCGACCGATGCGCTGGATCGAGGCGATGTCCCGCTACCGGGCCCGCTTCTGCTCCTGTCCGAACTTCGCCTACGAGTGGTGCGCGCGCGTCGCCACCCCCGACGAGGTGGCCGCGCTGGACCTGAGCGACTGGGACCTCGCGGTCTCCGCCGCCGAGCCGATCCGGGCGTCGACCATCGAGCGGTTCGTCCACACCTTCGGTCCGGCGGGGCTCCGGCGCGACGCGATCGTCAACGGCTACGGCCTCGCGGAGGTGGGGGTCTTCGTCTCCGCCTCGCGCCCCGACGCCCGCCCCTGCATCGTCGGCTTCGACACCAGCGCCCTGGAGCGGGGGGAGGCGGTCAAGGCCCCGGGAGGTCGCCGCCTCGTCGGGGTCGGCTCCTCGTGGGGCGAGCAGGACCTCCGCATCGTCGATCCGGAGACGTGCCGGGAGGTCGCCCCGGGTCGGGTCGGCGAGATCTGGCTGCGCGGTCCCCACGTCGCCGACGGCTACTGGGACAAGCCCGAGCAGACCGCGCGCACGTTCGGCGGCCGCCTCCTGGGCGACGACGGACCGCTGGCAGGGGGCGAGCCGACGTACCTGAGGACCGGCGACCTCGGCTTCCTCGACGGCGACGAGCTGTTCTTCGTCGGCCGCCGGAAGGACTCCCTCGTCCTCCGCGGCCGGACCGTCGCCCCCCACGACGTCGAGGACAGCATGGAGCGCCACCCCGCGGTCCGGACGGGCTGCTGCGCGGCGTTCTGCGTGGACCTCGGGGATCGCGAGGAGGTCGTGCTCGCGGCCGAGATCCGGCGGAACCTCGAACCGGGGCTCGACGCCGGCGAGGTCTGCGCGGCGCTGCGCGAGGCGGTGGTGGAGGACCACGCCCTGCCGGTGCACGCCGTCGTCCTCCTCCGCGCGGGCCAGCTCCCCCGCACCGCCAACGGCAAGACCCGCCGCCTGGCCTGCCGCACCCTGTTCGAGGTGGAGGGCTGGAAGGAGCTCGGACGCCGGGTCTCCGAGCGCGGCGCCGCTCCGCCGGACCCCCCGGGCCGGGCGCGCGAGCAGGCGCTCTCCCTGGAGCCGGAGGCGCGACGGGACTGGATCGCCGCCACCCTGCTGGACGAGGTGGCGAGGCTCAGCGGGCTCGGCCGCGGCGAGCTCGAGCCGGACGTCCCCCTGACCCGCTACGGCGTCGACTCGCTCGGCGCGGTCTGGCTCCTGCACCGGGTGGAGCACCTCTTCGGGGTGGAGGTGCCGACCGCGGAGCTGCTGCCCCGTCCCACCGTGGACCGCCTCTGCGAGGGGGTCCTGGAGCGGCTCGACGGGCCGGTTCGGGCGGACGGACCCCGGACCACGGGGGGTGAGGAGTTCGAGGAGGGGGTAGTGTGACCGGCGGCTGAGGGAGGCGGACATGACCACGACGGAGGAGAGCGCCGGAGGCACGGGGCCCACCACCGGCACGGCGCCGAAGGGGGGCGGAGGGTTCTCGGGCAGCGACCGCTTCGAGATCGTCCGCAAGCTCGGCGCGGGCGCGATGGGCGCTGTCTACGAGGCGGTCGACCGCGAGCGGGACGCGCGCGTCGCGCTGAAGACGCTGCTGCACTTCGGTCCGCTCGAGCTGTACCTGTTCAAGAACGAGTTCCGGTCGCTCGCCAACATCGTCCACCCGAACCTCGTCGGCCTGTACGAGCTGCTCGCCGAAGACGACGTCTGGTTCTTCACGATGGACTTCGTGGCCGGGGTCGACCTGCTGGAATGGGTCCGCGACGGCGAGGCGCCGATCCCCCGGGAGCGGCCGAGCACCACGATGAACACCATCGCCGCGGACGACGGCCCGCTGGCCGGCGCGGCGCCGCCGCCGAGCGAGGTGCCCACCGACGCCGGCGGGGACGCGGCCCCGAGCAGCTTCTCCGCCATCGAGGACACCCTCGCCGTGGACGTCGGCGCCGCCCCGCCCGCGCCGGGCAGCTTCCCCGTCATCGAAGACACCCTGGCCCTCGACCTGCCGGCCGGGGGACCGCCCTCGGACGCGCTCGTCTCGGCCGCCTCGGGGCCGGGCTCCACCGGCGGCGAGGAGCGGGAGCTGGGACCGGCCTATCCGCCCCTGTCTCAGCACGGGATCGACCGCCTGCGGGAGGCGTTCGCCCAGCTCTGCGACGCCGTCGACGCCCTGCACCGCCGCGGCAAGCTGCACCGCGACATCAAGCCGTCCAACGTCATGGTCGACGAGGCGGGCAAGGTGGTGCTGCTCGACTTCGGACTGATCGTCGACCTGCGCGACGAGGGGGACGGCAGCCCGACCACGATCGCGGGGACGGTCCAGTACATGTCGCCCGAGCAGGCGCGGGGCGAGGCGCTCACCGCCGCCAGCGACTGGTACGCGGTCGGCTGCGTGCTCCACGAGATGCTCAGCGGCCGCCCGACCTTCGAAGGCACGACGCTCGAGGTGGTGCTGAGCAAGTCCCGCGGGGACGCGCTGCCGCCCCTGCCCCCCGAGATCGAGCAGGACGCCCCCGACCTCGCGGCGCTGTGCGGCGACCTCCTCGCCCACGACCCCGAGGACCGCCCCGACGGCAACGAGATCCTCGCCCGCCTCGGCGTGCAGGCCGGCGACCTCGCCCACGAGACGCTGACCACCGCGGTCCAGGTGATGGACGCGGGGGGCGACCTCTTCGGGCGGGACGAGCACCTGCGCGTGCTCCGCCAGGCCTACGACGACACGACCGGGGGGAAGACCGAGGCGGTGTTCGTGCACGGCCGCTCCGGAATGGGGAAGTCGGAGCTGATCCGGCGGTTCCTCGACGAGGCGCGGGACCAGGGCGCGCTGGTGCTGACCGCGCGCTGCTACGAGCGCGAGTGGGTCCCCTTCAAGGCCGTCGACCCCCTGATCGACGCGCTCGTCGAGGTGCTGCTCGAACGCGGCGACGAGGTGCCGGTGCCGAACAACGTCGCCTCGTTGGTGCGGCTCTTCCCGGTGCTGGAGCGGGTGCCCGCCCTCGCCGCCGCGAGGGAGACCGAGGCCCTGGTCACGGAGCCGACGGAGCTCCGTCGCCGCGCCGTCGCCGGCTTCGCGGACCTCCTCCGGAAGCTCGCCGAGACCGACCCCGTGGTGCTCTTCGTCGACGACCTGCAGTGGAGCGACTTCGACAGCGTCTACGTCTTCGAGGAGCTCCTGGGCGAGCCGTCGCCGCCTCCGCTGCTGCTCCTGGGGGCCTACCGGGACGAGGAGGCGGAGAGCAGCCCGCTGTTGCGCGCCTTCTCCGATCTCGTCATCAGCGCGGCGCAGCTGCCGATCCGGCGCGTCGAGGTGGGCCCGCTCACGCCGTCGGACGCGCGGGCGATGGCCGCCGCGCGGCTGGACGCCGTCGACGACGAGCTGGTCGACGCGATCGCGACCGAGTCCCGGGGCGCCCCCTTCTTCATCGACGAGCTGGTCCGCTACGTCACCGCGGTCCCCGAGGGCTCCTGGCGAGGCGTGCTCCAGCTGGACGAGGTCGTCCGCAGCCGCGTGGCCAGCCTCCCGAAGGTGGCCCGCGAACTCCTGGAGGTCGCCGCGACCGCGGCCCGGCCGACCCCGCTCCCCCTGCTCGCGGCGGTGCGCGAGATCCCCGACGCCTGGAAGGTGGCGACGGTGCTGGAGGGGGAGCACCTGCTCCACAGCCTCGGCAGCGCGGGCCGGGGCGACCTCCGGGTCGAGTGCTTCCACGACCGGGTCCGCGAGGCGGTGTTCGCGTCGCTGTCCGCGGACGAGGCGAAGGCCCTCCACCTGGGCCTCGCGGACGGCTTCGAGGCCCAGGACGAGCCCGACGCCGACCGCATGGTGGTCCACCTGCTCGCCGCGGACGAGCGGGATCGCGCCCTGCCGTGGCTCCGCGAGGCCGCCCGGACGGCCGACCAGGCCCTCGCCTTCGAGCGCGCCGCGGCCCTGTACGGCCAGGCGGTCGAGCTCGAGTCGGACCGGGAGGCGCAGCGGGAGATGCGGACCGCGCAGGCCCGCGCGCTCGTCAACTGCGGCCGGGGCGTCGAGGCGGCGGCGGCCTACCAGCAGGCGGCCGCGCTGGCTACCAACGAGGACGCGTGGCGGCTGAAGCAGGCGGCGGCGGACCAGCTGCTCCGGGCCGGCCGGCTCGAGGAGGGCGGGGAGCTGGTCCAGGCCGTGCTCCAGGAGGCCGGGATGCACATCCCGAAGTCCGAGCTGCGGATCATCCTCCGCTACCTCGGCGCCCGGATCCGGATCGCCGTGCGCGGGCTGAAGTTCGAGGAGCGGCCGGCCTCCGCGCTCACCCCCCAGGAGCTGGGGCGGCTGGACGTGGCGCTGTCCGCGTCGCAGGTGCTGGCGATGACCGACACCCTCGCCGGGGCGCTGGTCCAGAGCCGGACCCTGCTGATGGCGCTGGACGCGGGCGAGCCGTTCCGGATCGTGCGCGCCCTCGGGGTCGAAGGGAGCTTCAAGGCGCTCGCGGGCATGAAGGGCGAGGCCGCGGCCGGCGAGATCATGGCCACCGCCACCGAGCTGGCGGACAAGATCGGCACGCCGCACGCGCGGGCCTTCACGCTGATGACCACCTCGTCGGCGCGGTTCCAGGTCGGCGACTGGAAGGCGAGCGGCGAGGCCGCCCGGGAGGCCGCGCGCCTGCTCCTCGAGAGCTGCCACGGCATGCACTACGAGCTCGGCGTGTGCCGGGCCTACGAGCTCGCGGACCTCGCCTGGCAGGGTCGCCTGCGCGCGTTCGTCCACTTCACCGAGGACTGGATCGACGAGGCGACGGACCGCCGCGACCTCAACGCGTGGCTGCTCCTCCGGCTCGGCGGTCCGGTGCAGGTCGGCACCCTGCGGGACACGCCGGACCTCGCCGCCGAGCAGGTGCTCGACGTGCGGGGGCGGTGGCCCGACCCCCGCTTCGGCATCCTCGACGTCTACACCCAGCGGAGCCTCGCCGACATCGCCCTGTACCGGGGGGACGCGGGCGCGGCGATGGAGCACGCGACCAACCTCTGGAAGGGGCTGTTCGGCTCGCAGCTCAAGGTCGTCGCGATCCTCCGGGCCGCCGCCCTGGACGTCATGGCCCGCGCGACCCTCGCCGCGGGCGGGCCGCCGAAGAAGGTGGCGAGCCTGGCGAAGAAGCTCGACGCCTACGGACCGGGGTGGGGGGCCGCCCCCGCCGCCCTCGCCCGCGCCCGCGCGACCGGAGCCGACGGTTGGCGCGCCGCCCTGGAGGCGTGCGAGGCCGCGTCGATGGGCATGCACGCGGCGGCTGCCCGGTGGCGGCTGGGCGAGGCCCTGCAGGGCGACGAGGGGGAGGAGGCCCGCGCCGCGGCGGAGGCCTGGATGACGGAGGAGGGAGTCGTCGCGCCCGCCCGGCTGGTCGAGATGCTCGCCCCCCGGGGCCCCGCGCCGCTGCTCGAGGAGCCGTCCGCCGAGGGGTGAGGCCGCCTACTCCTCCAGCACCGCCCAGAGATCCTGGGCCAGCGACGACGAGTAGCCGTAGTCGTACCCGCCGAGGCCGTCTTCCGGCCAGGCGTTGGCGAGCAGGGCGATCGACGTGCCGAGGTCCTCGCGGTAGCCGCACCAGGCGACGTACCCGTTCAGCGCGCCGTTGTGCGCCAGCTCCCGGGGCTCGTCCGGGTCCGGCTGGATCACCAGGGTGGCCAGCCCGTAGCTGATCACCGCGTTGATCGGGAACGGGTCCCCCACCAGCGTCTCGAGCTCGTCCGGGGTCAGGACGTCGCTCCGCCACAGCGCCGTCGCCCACCGCGCCAGGTCCTCCGCCGTGGACACCAGGTTCCCCGCCGCGCCCACGGCGGACGGGTCGATCGTCTCCGTCGCGAGCAACCCGCCCAGGTACCCCTCGGCGATGTCGCCCCACCCCTCCCCCACCGCGGGCGTGTAGCTGTCCCCCAGTCCGGTCGCCTCCAGCGTCCGCGCCGTCACCTCCGCCTCCCACGTCGCGCCCGTCGCGGCCTCGATCGCGAGGCCCGCGAGCACGTAGTTCGTGTTGGCGTACGACCAGCTCGTGCCCGGCGTGAACGCGAGCGGCGCGTCGGCGACCAGGTCCACCAGCTCCGACGCCGCCCAGACGTCGGAGGCGTTCGCCTGGAACGCCGGGTCCGCGCCGTACTCGGGCACGCCCGAGGTGTGCATGAGCAGCTGCCGCAGGGTCACCTCGTCGGCCCACACCGGGCCGGGGTACCAGTCCCCGACGAGGTCCTGGAGGGAGAGCGCCCCCTCCGCGTCGAGCTGGACGACCGTCGCCGCCACCAGGGTCTTCGTGATGCTGCCCGCCTTGAGCCGGTGCCCCGCCGTGAGCGCCTCCCCCGTGGACGTGTCGGCCACCCCCACCGCCGCCGACCAGGGGGCGTACCCGTCGCGGACCACCCCGACCTGGAGCCCCGGCGGGCCGTACGTCTCCAGCGACGCCTCCATCGCCTCGAGCAGGTCCGCCTCCAGGGCCTCGTCCAGCGGGGGGAGCTCGGTCTCGGGATCCGGCGGCGGCTCGGGCTGGGGCGCCGGACAGCCGGCGAGGGCGAGGCCGAGCGCGGCGACCGCCGCGATGAGGGGCGGAAGGGCAGGCGGGGTGGACACGGCTTCCTCCTTCGCGGCCGAGCTTAGGGCGGGGCGGCGGAGGCGCGCCATGCGAGATGCCGGCCCCCGGAGGCCCCCGGCGGCGGGTTGGAGTACCGTCTACCCGCGTGAACGCCCTCCTGGAGTTGCTGGACATCCGCCCTTCGGAGCGCCGGCGCGCGGGGCTGCTGACGCTCTACTCGATGCTCGCCGTGGGCGGGGTCGTCATCGCCGGCGGGTTGGCGTCGCGGACGCTCTTCCTCAGCCGGCTCCCCCGCGACGCGATCGCGCTCAAGTTCCTCCTCCCCCCGCTCGCCATCGCCGCCGCGGCCGCGCTGTACGGACGCCTCGTGGGGCGGGTCCCGACGGCGCGGCTCATCGTCGTCAGCGCCTTCGGGTTCGCGATCGCCGCCCTCGGACTGCGCGCCGGGGTGGGAGCCCCGTTCGGGGACGGGCTCGTCTACCTCTGCGCCCTCTTCGTCGCCGTCGAGGTCGTCACCGCGCTGACGATGATCCAGTTCTGGACGCTCGCGGGCGAGGTCTTCGACGCGCGCGAGGCCAAGCGACTGTTCGGACCGGTGGCCGCCGGCGGCACCCTGGCGGCCGTCGCCTTCAGCCTCGGGCTCGCCGGCGCCGCCCGCGCCCTCCAGCCCGAGGACCTCCTCCTCGCCGTCGCCGGCAGCCTGATCCTCTGCGGAGTGCTCGCCGCGGCGCTCGGCCGCGACCCCCACCGGCCCGACGCCGGCGCGGCCCCGACGTCGTCTCCGCGGGACGGACGCGGCGCGCTCCGGAGCGTCCTGAGCCACCGCCTCACCCGCCCCATCGCGGGGCTCGTCATCGCCGGCGCCGTCGCCTCGGCGGTCGCCGACTACCAGCTCGACCTCGCCCTGCAGGACCACTACGGCGAGGACGCGCAGGGGATGGTGACGTTCCTCGGGATCCTCCGCGGCGCCGCCGGGATCGCCGCGCTCGCCCTCCAGCTGTTCGTCGCCCGCCGCCTCCTCGGCCGCGTGGGGCTCGCGGGGGGCCTCGTCGTGCTCCCCGTCCTCCTGCTCTTCGGCCAGGGCGCCATCATCGTCACCGGCGGCGCGCTCGTCGCCGCAGCCCTCCCCCGGGCCGCCGACGCGGCGCTGAAGTTCGACCTCAACAACACGTCCGTGAACCTGCTCTTCATGCCCCTCGGGAGCGCCGAGCGGGCCCGCGCCAAGCTCGCCATCGAGGGGCTCCTGAAGCCCGTCGTGCTCAGCCTCACCGGGGCCGCGTTCCTCGCCGCGGGGCTGCTCCCGGAGCTCACCCCGGTCCACTGGGCGGCGCCCGGGGCGGCGGTCGCGGCGCTCTGGCTGGGGCTCGTCCGCCGCTCCACCGGCGCCTACGCCGACGAGCTCCGGGCCGGCCTCCGGCAGCGCCGCCTGGGCGGGGACGCCGTCCCCATCACCCTCCGCGACGAGACCAGCCGGCGGACCCTCCAGGACGCGCTCGGAGCCTCCGATCCGGCGCTCGTGCTCCAAGCCCTCGGCGTCGTCGCGGGCGACCGGGAGAGCCTCGCCGTCCTGCGCGTGGACCACCTCCTCGACCACGACTCGGCCGACGTCCGGACGCGCGCCATCGAGCTGATGCGACCGGACGACGCCCGGGCCGCGGCGGGGCGACTGGCCGACCTCCTCGCCTCCGATCCGTCACCGCGCGTCGCCGGCGCTGCCCTCGTCGCCCTCGCGTCGACCGGCGAGGCCGACGCCACGGGGCGGGTCCTCGAGGCGCTGGCCTCGGACCACGCGGGCATGCGGGCGGCGGCGGTGCGGGCGGCGCTCCTCCACCTCGGGCTCGAGGGCGTGCTGCACGCCGCGTCCGTGTTGCGGGCGCTCTTCGAGTCCGAGGATTCGCGGCAGCGGCAGGAGGCGGCGCGGGTCCTCGGCGAGCTGGGCGCGTCCAGCTTCTACGGTCCCCTCGAGCCCTTGCTCGACGACCCCGACCCCGACGTCCGCCGAGAGGCCGTGGTCGCCGCGGGCCGCCTCGGCGCCCCCGCCCTCGCCGGCGCCGTCGCCCGCCGGCTCGACGAGTCACGCCTCGTGGGAGAGGCCCAGCGCGCCCTCGCCGCGTGCCTGGAAGGCCGGCCGGCGGCGGTGGTCGATCTCCTCGCCGAGCCGGGCCGCCCCGACGCCCGCGGCCCCCGGCTGGTCCCCGTCCTCGGCGCGATGGGCGAGGCGGGCGGGGCGGCCCTCACCGAGCTCGTCACCCACGCCGACGTGAGGGTCCGGGCGGAGGCCGCCATCGCGCTCCGCCACCTGGGCGCCGACCCGGGTCGGGACCGCGTGGCGGCGGCGCGCGCCCGCGAGGACCTCGCCGCGTGCACGTCCGCCCTGCTCCTGAGGGGCCTCCCCGCGCGGGACGACTGCCTCACCCGGGCGGCGGTCGCGCAGCGCATCGGGAAGAACCGGGAGGTGGCCCTCAACCTCGTCGGCGTCGCACATCCGGGGCTCCCCGTGGACTCGGTCGCGGACGCCCTCCGCCACCCCGGCGGGCGCGTCCGCGCGAACGCGCTGGAGCTCCTCGAGACCTTCGTGCCGGCCGCCGACCGGCCCGCCCTGACGCCCCTCGCGGAGCTCGACCTCGACGCCCTCGCGCGGCGGGGGGGCGAGGTCCACGGCCTCCTCGAACCGGGACCGGAGGCGGCACTGGAGCGCGTGGCGGCGGACCCGGACCCGTGGCTGCGGGCCTGCGCGGTCCACGACGTCGGCGTGCTCGGCGAGGACCCCGGCGGCGTCGTGGCGAAGGCCCGGGACGACGCCGATCCCCTCGTCCGCGAGGCCGCCGCGCGCGCCGCCGGCCGCCTCGACCCCTCCGCTGCCCCCCAGGAGCCGACCATGGCGATGACGACCCTCGAGAAGGTGCTCTTCCTCCAGAGCGTCCCCCTGTTCGACGGCCTGCCCGGCGATCAGATCGCCCAGATCGCCCCGATCGCGGAGGAGGTCCGCGTCGCCCCCGGGGAGACGTTCATCCGGACCGGGGATCAGGGCGACTGCCTCTACGTCGTCGTGGACGGAACCCTGCGGGTGCACAAGCCGGACGAGGGCGAGGCGACCGCGGGGCCGCGCGCCATCATCGGCGAGCTCGCCGTCCTCAGCCACCGGCCGCGCTCGGCGGACTGCGTGGCGGAGTCGGAGCTGCTCCTGCTCCGCATCGGCAAGGACGCGTTCTGGCAGGTGCTGGAGGAGCGCCCCGAGCTGTCGACGCGCATCCTCCGTCAGGTCATCCAGCGGTACCTCTGACCGCTGACGCCTCTGCTACTTGGTCTTCTTCGTCTTCTTGCCGCTCCCCTTGCCGCTGTCGGTCGAGCCCTTGCCGCCGTCCTGAGCGGTCGGGGGGTCGGTCTGGGCGCCGCCGCCCGCGGTCGCGCCGCCGCCGGCCGTGTCGGTGCCGGCCGTGCCGCCCGCGGCGCCGCCGCCGT
>CAYFOA010000105.1:0-24000 GCA_964344575.1 uncultured Rickettsiales bacterium
CCGCGCCCGCGCCGAAGCCGGAACCCGTCGCCGCGCCCGCGCCGAAGCCGGAACCGGAGCAGCCGCCGGCCATCTCGTCCGAGCCCGCGCCGGCGGCGCCGTCGCAGGCCGCCGCGCCCGCGCCCGAGGAGGACGCGTCGGCTCGCTACGCCGCCGGCCTCAACTGGTACGACGGCGGCATGCGCGCCCTCGACCGCGGCGATCTCACGCTCGCCGAGAAGATGCTGAGCCGGGCCGTCTCGAAGGTCCCCGAGAACCAGCGCTGGTCGACGACGCTCGCCGAGGTCCGCCGCGCGATGGAGGCGGAGGCGGGGGCCGAGTAGGGGCTAGAAGGGGACCGGCTCGCCGTCGCGGAAGAAGCCGCCGCTGGGGCCGCCCCCGTCCTTGGTCGCCTCGATAGCCCAGACGATGGACGCAGCTCCCTCGGGGACCGTCCGTGTGGCGTTCGGGCCGCCCATGTCGGTCTGGACCCAGCCGGGGCACACGGAGTTGCTGCGGACCCCCTCGATCTCGGCGTGGAACATCCGCGTGAGCGCGTTCATCGACGCCTTGCTCATCCGGTAGCCGGGGTGTCCCCCGTCCATCTCGGTGATGCCCCCCATCCCGCTGCTGACGTTGACGATCGCCCCGCCGGCCTCCTGGAGCAGGGACGCGAACGCGCGTGTCACCCGGAGCGTGCCGAGGGCGTTGACCTGCCACGTCTCCAGCACGTCGCCGAGCGGCGAGGCGAGCACCCCGGACGTCTCCCACGACTCGACCACCGCGCCGGCGTTGTTCACGAGGCAGTCGACCCTGCCGAACCGCTCCCCGACGAACGCGGCGGCGGCGGCGCACTCGGCGTCGGAGGTGACGTCGAGCCGGACGGCGACGGCGCCGTGGCCGATCTCGGTCGCGGCGGCCTCCGCCTTCTCCAGGGACCGGCCGCCGACCACGACCTGCCACCCCCGCTCCGCCATCTGGCGCGCGGTCTCCTTGCCGAGCCCGCGGTTGGCGCCGGTGACGACGAGGACGCGCCGCGCGTCGCCCACCTAGCCCTCCGGGGGAGCGACGATGGAGATCGTCAGGGCGACGTTGTCCTTGATGAGGTCGTCGGGGGCGCCGGGGTAGCTGATGCCCCAGAGCTGCCGGTCGATGACGAACTCGGCGGTCGCCGTGATGGTGCCCTCGTCGTCGGTCGCGATCGTGGCCGGGAAGGTGACGGTGTTGGTCGTGCCGACCATCGTCAGCTCCCCGCTGATCGTGTGGGTCGCGCCCTCGGCGTCGCTGCCCGCGGTGATCGAGAGGCTCTGGAAGTTCGAGGTCGGGTGGTTGGCGACGTCGAAGAAGTCGTCCGACTTGAGGTGCCCCGTCAGCTTGTCGACGTCGGCCACGAGGCTGGTCATGTCGACGGTGACGGAGAGCTTGCTGACGCTGTCGCCCTCGGTCTCGAGGGTCGCCGCGCTCGCCTTGAAGTCGATGTCGTGCTGCTTGGTGACCTTGGCGCCGACGGCGTGGATCTTCGTCTGGTCCAGGTCGACGGCCCGCGCGACGGCGGCCGCGGCGGGGGCCTCCGGCGGCGCCTCGGGGGCTTCGGCCGGTCCCTCGGAGACCTCGGCGGCGGTCTTGCCCTCCCCGGGATCGGCCGCGCAGGCCAGCAGGAGGCTGAACAGGGAGACGGACAAGAGGGTGCGGATCGTCATGGGCGGGGACTGTGCCACAAGCAGACGGGGACGTGTCGGGGCGGAGTGACAGAGCAGTGACATAGGTGGTTCTCCCCCGGCCTGAGACCCTGTAGGCGGCGGATCCGTGCGTTGCGCGCGGACCGACCCCTGGGGAGCGCTCGATGACCTGGAACCGCACGCTTGCTTCGCTGCTGCCGCTGACCCTCGCGACCGCCCTGATCGGGTGCGCCGAGCTGACCGAGGCCCCCGTGGAGCCCTCCGACGCGACCTGGGAGGAGGCTCCCGCGTACGACGATCCCGGGCGTGACGCTCCGGACTTCGGCGGCGACCGCGACACGATCGAGGCGGCGCCCACCGACACCCTGCTCGCGGGGTCGCACGGCGGCGCGTACCGCGTGCTCTTCGTGAACTTCGGCGTCTACACCGCCGACGGCGTCAACATCTACAACGAGCTCGTCAGCGCGATGGCGACCCACGCCCCCGGCGGCATCGCGGACTACGTGCTCCTGCCGAGCACCCCCGGCGGCGCCGCGGCGCTCCTCGCGGCCAACGTCTACGACCAGGTCTGGGTCTACGACCTCTCCTGGCGGAACGACAACTGGGACAGCGACTACGCGGCCATCGCGGACTGGTGGACGAACGACTCCGGCGGCGAGCTCATCGCCGACGGGCGGATCCTGTCCTCGTACTGGGGCGGCCGGTACTCGTCCGAGGGGCGGCTGCTCGCGGAGAACTACTTCGTCAACCTCAAGCTCGAGGGCGGCGGGATGCTCCTGAGCACCGACCACAACCAGTACGCCGACGACGGCGCCAACGACATCGCCTCTGCCATCGGCATCACCCCCTTCATCGGCAACTTCGGCGGCTCCTTCCCCGTGGACACGGGCAACCCGCTGATGAACACGCCGAACCTGCTGACCTCCCTGTACAACGACAGCTCCACCAGCCAGGTGCCGTTCGGGCTCCAGCCCAACGGGATGGTGCTGGACGCCGTGGGCTACCACTCCGGCAACACCACCACCCCGGGCATCTCCTCGACCATCGACGGCTCCCTGAACATGGTCCTCGAGATCACCGGCCCCGCCGACGGCACCGTCCTCTGCGCGGGCGAGTCGGTCCTCGCGACGACCTCGGTGAGCGGCCACACGGGCGTCGTGACCTACGCCTGGTCCTCGGACCTCGACGGCGCCCTCGGCGGCGGCGACACGCTCCTCCTCGAGGCGGACGCGCTCTCCGACGGCCTCCACACCATCACGGTCCTCGCGACCGACGACGGCAGCGGCCTCGTCGACGACGCCGACATCACCGTGCAGGTCGGCGGCGCGCACTGCGTGGTCGATGACGACAGCGACGGCTTCACCGACGACGTCGACTGCGACGACACCGACGCGACCGTCTACCCGGGCGCTCCCGAGGTCTGCCAGGACGGCGTCGACCAGGACTGCGACGGCGAGGATCTCGGCGCCGGCGCCCCGCCCGCGGGCACGATGTACGACGCGGTGGGCGACTGGTCGTCCACGGCCAACCCCAACGGCTCCTGGCTGTTCGGCCGCAGCAGCGGCCCCGGCGCGCCGGTGAGCCCGGGCGCGGGCGGCTTCCAGTCGGGGCTCCCGTACTGGGGCCACGTCGGCTGGCCGCAGGCCATCTACAACGACACGGCGAGCACGGTGACGCTGAGCGGCGGTCTGTTCATCGACCCCGGCCACCTGTTCATGCACCCGCCGAACCACCCCGACAAGTCGGTGCTCCAGTTCACGGCGCCCGACGTCGGCTGCTACCAGGTCACCGCCGGCTTCGAGCTGGTCGACGTCCAGGGCGGCAGCGTGGACATCGAGGTCTACAGCGGGGCGAGCAGCCTCTTCTCGCAGGACCTCAACGGCTTCGGCGCCACCGCGGCGACCTCCGTCAGCAGCCTCAGCCTCGGCGCGGGCGACACGATCGAGCTGCTGATCGGCTGGGGGATCAACAACCAGTTCTTCGACGACTCCGTGGACGTGACCTACGACGTCACCCTGGTCGAGGCCTGCGAGTGCTCGCCGGACACGGACGGCGACGGCGTGGTCGACTCGGTCGACCTCTGCCCCACCGAGGACGCGACCGGCCAGGACGCCGACGGCGACGGCTGCATCGACGGCGTCGACACCGACGGCGACGGCGTGCCCGACGACGAGGACAACTGCCCCGACGTGCCCAACGGCTCGACCGAGGGGCAGTCGAAGATCTTCGTGAACAACGACGAGTGGACGCTGACGAACACCGGCTTCGCGCAGGCCTCCGACACGCCGGTGTACATCGAGAACGTCGCCAACTGGTTCACGGGCGGCGGCGCCGGCAACTTCCTCGCGTACTCGAGCAACTTCGGCCTGAACGGCTCGACGCTCGCGTCGACGATGACGGGCCTCGGCCACAGCTGGACCGTCTCGACATCCGTCCCCTTCACGGTCGACAACCTGTTGACCTACGACGCCGTCTTCCTCGGCGGCAACGCGGTCGACCAGCAGGTCGTCATCGACTACGTCGCCGCGGGCGGCAGCGTCTACCTCATGGCGGGCACCGGCTGGGGCGGCTCGGCGGGCGAGGCGGCCAACTGGAACACGTTCCTGGGCTTCTACGGCCTCCAGTTCCACCCCGTCTACAACGGCGTCGGCGGCGTGTTCAGCGTCGCGTCCGCGACCCACGAGATCTTCGACGGGGTCGCCTCGCTGTACTCGAACAACGGCAACACGATCTTCCAGACGTCGCCGATCAACCCCGACACCGAGGGCATCGTGGCCACGACGGCGGGCGGCGGCGGCTTCCTGTTCGCGGTGTACGACGCGGCCATCGACGGCCAGGACGGCCAGCAGGACATCGACGGCGACGGCGTCGGCGACGCGTGCGACGAGTGCCCGTCGGACCCGCTCGACGGCTGCCTGGATCCCGACAACGACGGCGACGGCGTGCCCGAGAGCGAGGACTGCGACGACGCCGACCCGACGATCTTCCCCGGCGCGGTCGAGGTCTGCGACGGCATCGACAACGACTGCGACGGCGTGATCGACGACGGCTTCGACAACGACGCCGACGGCTTCACCTCCTGCGCGGGCGACTGCGACGACGCCAACCCCGTGGCGTACCCCGGCGCGCCCGAGGTCTGCGACGCGGCGGACAACGACTGCGACGGCGCGGTCGACGAGGGCTTCACCGACACCGACGGCGACGCGCAGGCGGACTGCGTGGACACGGACGACGACGGCGACGGCGACCCCGACGTCGACGACTGCGAGCCGCTCGACCCGGCGATCCACCACGGCGCCCCGGAGGTCTGCGACGGCATCGACAACGACTGCGACGGGACCGTCGACGAGGGCTTCGACCTCGACAGCGACGGGGTCACGTCCTGCGGCGGCGACTGCGACGACACCGACGCCAACAGCTTCCCCGGCGCGCCGGAGCTGTGCGACGCGGCCGACAACGACTGCGACGGCGTGGTCCCGTCCGACGAGACGGACGACGACTACGACGGCCAGGCCGAGTGCGAGGGGGACTGCGACGACAGCGAGCCGGCCGTCTTCACGGGCGGGCTCGAGGTCTGCGACGGGCTCGACAACGACTGCAGCGGCGCGGCCGACGAGGGCTTCCTCGACACGGACGGCGACTCGGTGGCCGACTGCGTCGATCCCGACGACGACGGTGACGGCGTGGACGACGACGACGACAACTGCCCCCTGACGGTCAACGGCGACCAGTTCGACAGCGACGCCGACGGCGCGGGCGACGTGTGCGACGTCTGCCCGTTCGACGCGGACGACGACATCGACGGCGACGGGGTCTGCGGCGACGTGGACAACTGCGTGGACGACGCGAACGCCGACCAGACCGACAGCGACGCGGACGGCGCGGGCGACGCGTGCGACGACTGCCCGTTCGACCCGGACGACGACGTCGACGGCGACGGGGTGTGCGGCGACGTGGACAACTGCGTGGACACGGCGAACGCCGACCAGCTCGACAGCGACCACGACGGGGCGGGCGACGTGTGCGACGAGTGCCCGTTCGACCCGGACGACGACCTCGACGACGACGGCTACTGCGGCGACGTGGACGCCTGCCCGGACTCCGACCTGGCCGACACCGTGGTCATCGGCGACTGCGACAGCGGCGTCGTGAACACCCTCGGGGACGACGGCTGCACGCTGGCCGACGAGGCCGCCGGGATCCTGGACGCGTGCGTCGACGAGGACCTCTGCGAGGACGAGATCGAGCTCTGGCTCGAGGTGCTCGTGGCCGACGGCGACTGCGCCGACGACGACGAGGACTCGGACTCGGACAGCGACTCCGACAGCGACAGCGACTCCGACGGCGACGACGAGTGCATTCCCGGCGAGATCACCGACGACGAGGCCGACCTCATCGAGGACTGCGCCGAGGCGTACATCGAGGACCTCTTCGACGACGACGACGAGGACAGCGACAGCGACTCCGACTCCGACTCGGACAGCGACTCCGACTCGGACAGCGACTCGGACTCGGACAGCGACTCGGACTCGGACTCCGACAGCGACTGAGCCGCCGGCGCACGAGCCTGCCCATTGCGCCCGGGCCCCGCGCCGTCCACGATCGACGCATGACGCCCAAGGTCGTGACCGTCGTCGTCCACTTCCGCGCCGCCGCCGGCCGCATCGACGAGCTCCGCTCCCGGCTCGGGGCCGCAGTGCCCCGGTTGGGCGACCTCGACGGCTGCCGGGGGGGCAGCCTCTACAACGACATGGACGACGCCGACCTGTTCGTGCTCGTCGAGCACTGGGACAGCCGCGCCGCCCACGAGGCCTACCTCGCCCGGCTCGAGGCCGACGGCACGATGGACCAGCTCCGCCCCCTCCTCGAAGGAGACCCCGCCCGCCGCTACCTGTCGGGCTGACACTCGCGCTGGGGGTCGGCCTCGCGGGAGGGACCCCGAAGCCTGACGCCGGCGGAGGGGTCTCAGATCCCCTCAGATCGTCTTCGATGACCGCGACGCCGTTCGCGCCGAGGCTGCCTCCCGGAGGTGGCCATGTGGCTCGACGAGATGCTCTTCCGGCGGATCCTGCGCGAGATGACCGAGACGGTCGCCGGTCAGCGGTGGATCCTCACGCAGCTCGCGGACGCCGAGGCGACCGCCTGCGATGAAGGAGGGCTGTTCGACCGGGTGATCGCGGTGACGCCGTTCCCGAAGCTGGCGCGGCTCGTGGCCCGGCACAAGGCCGACGAGAAGCGCCACGAAGCGGCGGTGCGGTCGGCGCTCGCGCGGCTGGGGGGACCGGCCGACATCCCCGGCGACCTCCTCCTCCTGCACATCGCGGAGGACCTGATGGGGGTGCCGCCGGATCGCGAGGTCCGCGGCGCGCGCGACGTCGTCGACGTCTACTCCTTCATCGGCGTGCTCGAGCGGCGCGCGGTCCGGCAGATGGAGGACATCGCCGCCGCGTTCGCCGGGGTGGACGATGACGTCGCGGCGATGCTCCGCGGTCTCGCCGCGGACGAGGCGCGGCACGTCGGCTGGTGCGAAGTCGTCGTCGCAGCCCACGCGGAGGCCGCCGGGGTCGATCCGGCCCCCGTCCGGCGACGTTTCGACCGCCTCGACGCGCTCGCCTACCACCTCCACAACCGGCGGGGCACCCCGGCGGCCTTCGACCGCGGCCTCCTGCGAGGCGGCCCCCTCCGCCGCGCCGCGTGGACCGCCCTCACCTCGGTCTGGTGCTCGGTGTTCGAAGCCTGGGTCCGTGCTCGGGAGCGGGTTCGCCCCGACCTATGCTTCCGGAGATGAGGAGAGAGGAGATCGAGCAGCGGCGGCGGGTCGCCGTCTCCGTCTTGGCGGGGGTCGTCTGCGTGCTCCTGGTGCTGGTCGGGGCTCCCTCGGACGCGGACGCCAAGAAGCGTCGCCGATCCGCTCCGGCGTGGATGGGACTCACCCTCACGTTCGGGGGCGCGAGTGGCGGGGCGAACCTGGTCGACCCCGACGCGCTCGTTCCGTCCGACGGTCGGCCCGCGGCGAGCGCGGCCATCGTCGACACGATCATCGGGGGGCACCTCGTCTCGAGGACCACGCGGCGAGGCGTCGCGGCCCGGTTCGCCTGGGCGACGGGCGTGGGCGTGACGACGCGGCCGGGAAGCGGCGCCGAGAGCGTGTTCCTCCACTACAGCGTGCGGCCCGGGTTCGAGATCCGCCATGTCATCGACGGGACGCTCCTGTCCGTGCAGTTGGAGACCGCCTTCGGATGGGCGGGCCCGGACTACAGCTCGCGCCTCCAAGTCTGGGCGCCGGGCTACCCCGGGCCGTTCGGGGGCTTCTGCGGGGGTCTGGCCCTGTTCCCGGGCGGGGGTGACAAGCGGGTCCGCCCGTTGGTGCAGTTCGTCGATCAGTGCTTCTTCTTCACCGCGGGCAACCCCCACTTCACAATCGGTTTCGGCGTGGGCTTCGAAGGCTGGCTCCGGGCCGGGCGACCGCGCTGACCGCACCACGGCGAGGAACCGTGGCCGACTCTCCCGACCAAGACGCCGATGGGGGCCGTTCTGGGCCTGGTTCTCCAGTTCCTGGCTACGCCGGCTCAGCGTCTGGACCACTCGGGAGCCGGTCGAACCGCTGGTCGCGTCGCTCGGGCTCCAGCCGGGTGAGACCGTGGTCGATGTCGGAGCTGGATCGGGCTTCTGGCGCACGCTGCTCGGGACGCGGTTGCCCGGCGTGAGGGTCATCGCCGTCGACGCGTCGGCGGCGATGATCGCCCGGCTCACCCGCATCGTGCGGAAGAAGCGGCTGACGGCGGTGCATCCACAGGTGGCCGGCGCCCACATGCTGCCCCTGGGGTTCATCGACGTGAAGGTGGAGACCCACGGAAAGTGGGCGCTCTGTACCGCTCGGAAGGGTGGGTAGTTGGTCGGCCTGGGCGAATGATTATCGAACTTTCTGGATCGACCCGGGGGAGGGCTGGTCGGAGGTCGAGGTGGCCGCGATGCTGGAGCGGGCGGGGTGAAGCAGCCTGTCCTTCTTCGCGTCCTCGTCGTATTCGTCTCGATGGTCGCCTTCACTTCCGCCTGCACCTTCTCGTCGAGACCGGCCAATCCAACTCGACGAGTTTCCCCTCGACAGCACGGCCTGACCAGGATCTCTCGGACCCTTGCCCTGGACTACCTCCCTACTAGGCCTGTGACCGTGCCGGACCCGGGGCCGGGCCGTCGTCTTCGGGCTCGGCCCCGGCAAGGCGCAGGACGAAGTCGGCCCCGCCCGGGGACCGGCCGTTGGCCTGGACCTCGACCCGATGGACCCCGGTGAAGTGGCGCCGGGTGGTCACGTCCCGCAGGGGCAGCCGCCGGGCCAGGACCTGGGGTACGCCCGGCTCGAGGGCTATGCGCCAGCCCTTGAAAGCCTTGGGCCGCCGGCTACCGTCGGCCTTGACGAAGTGGACGAGCAGGTCGATTTCCGCGGTGCCCGCGATGTCGCAGGCCACTTCGGCCTCGATCGTCAGGGCCTCGCCGAGGCGGACCTCGGGGCTGCAGCGTAGGGCGGTCAGGTGGATGGGCAGCGCGGGGTCGAGGCCGATGCAGCGCAGGGCCGCGGGGCACCCCTGCTTGATGGGGTGGCGCAGGGCGTGCCGGACGAGCCACGCGGTGTCGGCCTGCCGGGCAGGGGGGGCGGCGGCTTTCCACCTCTCCAGGCGGGCGACAGCGAGGTCGAGGTGGTCCTTGGCCACGTCGCCGACGTGGTTGGCGACGCTGCGGCGGACGTAGGGATGCGGGTCGAGGTGCAGCCGGTCGAGGAGGGCGAGGCCCCGCTCGGGGTCACGGACCGAGGCGTCGAGCTTTGGGCCCCAGGGTAGCCGGGGCCGGGTGCCCTCCGAGCAGAGCCGCCGCACATGGGGCGAGGGGTCGGCGGTCCACGTCGAGAGCGCCGCCCAGGTGCGGTCGGGATAGTGCACGAGGAAGGGGCGGATCGCCCACTCGGAGGTGAAGCGCTGGGTGAGGGCGTGCAAGGCGGCCATGCTCTCGGCGGGGCAGGCGAGGGCGTGGCGCTGCACGAACATGGTCGCGGGCCACAGTCCGAAGTCGCCGCTGTTGGGCACGTTGAGATCGGCGGGGGGACCGGCGAGGGCAAGGAGGGCGGCAAGGGCCCGGGGGGGATCGTCGCCGAGCTGGGCGGCGACGGCGTCGGCGACGCAGCGCACCCGGTCCTTCAGCTCGAGGGCCGGCAGGGCCGGAAGGACGGCGGCCTCGAAGGTGTTGGAATCGAAGCCGGGGACCGCGGCGAGGCCCTGGGCATAGCGGGCGACGAGTGCCGAGTCGATGAGATCCTTGAATGGGGTCGCCACGGGGTCGTCCGGTCAGTGCTCTGGGTGAGGAGGAGGCCGCTGGGATCGCATGATCCACCCGACCGCGCGAGGGCAGTTGATATAGCGTGGGACCCGTGAGGTTCCCAACGACGTGCCTGCTGTCGAGGCCGGGATGGTCGGCGGTTGAGGTCGCAGTGCTGGAGCGAGCGGGGTAGTCGAACGCGTCGGCTGGACCTCAGAGGGACGTTCGGATGGTTCAGTACCTGCTGAACTCATGGACGACCTCCCCGCCTTCGTTGAAGCCGTCGCCCTGCACTGGGAGCAGTACGGCCTGCCCCGCATGGCTGGACGGACCATTGGGCTGCTGCTCGTCTGCCATCCCCCGCATCGCTCGGCGAGTGAGCTGGCTACCGAGCTCGGAGCCAGCAAGGGAAGCATCAGCACTATGACCCGGCTGCTGCTGGCCGCTGGCAGCATCGAGACGATCGCCCTGCCCGGCCGGCGCGCCACCTACTACCGACTCACCGCGGGGGGGATGGAGGCGCGTTTCGAGCGCCGTCTGCGGTCGATGATCGGCTTCGTGCGCATTGCGGAGCAGGGGCTGGAGTTGCTCGCCGACCAGCCCCTGGAGCGCAGCGAGCGGCTCCGTGAGGTTGCGCGCATGTACGGCTTCCTTGAGGCGGAGCTCCCGGCCCTGCTCGAGCGGTGGAGGAAGCGTCGCGATGGATGAGATCCAGTTCTTCCCTGGCAGCGACCTGCTGGGGCCAGGGCGAGTCGGTCGTCGCCGGGCTGACCGAGCCTGATCACTTCGTGGTCCACAGGCCCGACGGCACACCGATCGAGCAGCGCCTCGGAGCCAAGCGACGCTCGATGTGGCTGAACGCCAACGGCGGAAGTAGCTGGCGGGAGAGCCATCGCAGCGAGGAGCTCTGCCTGACCGAAGCCCAGCTCGCGGAGCTGAGCGAGCTCCTCGGTCGTGTGGAGGATGGTCGGCGGTCGAGGTGGCGGCGATGCTGGCGAGAGCCGGCAGGAGTTGAGAGCGAGGTCGAGGTGGCGGCCCTGTTGGCGCGAGTGCAGTGACCCGAGCGTCCCTCAGCCGTCGTGCTCGGCGCCCACGCGCTCGATGTGGGCGCGGAACTCCTCCGCGAAAGTCCGCAGCGAGCCGCTCATCTTGCCCTCGATCTGGGGCGCCATCGGAGCAGCGTCCGGGGCGAGTTCGAAGACCGCGTCGCCGCTCAGCCGGCAGCCGACGTCCCCGATGGGTTCGATGACCCAGTCGTTGCGCACCCGCCGCAGGAAGGGAGGCAGCCCGTCCCGTATCTCGTAGGCGAGCGTCCGCGAGGCGGGGGCGAAAACGACGAGCTCCTGCCGAACCGTGCCGAGCCCCGTGGTCTCATTGGTCCGGGTCACGCCCTGCGAGAGCGGCCCCTCGAGCTGCGACGACCGGATCCCTGACGACCAGCTCGCCCAGTCGCCAAAGCCCTCGCCGAAGACCTGCCAGGCGGCGCCCGCCGGGGCCGCGATCTCCATGCTCGTATGGATCTTGATCTCGCTCATCTGTGTGTCCTCCGGTGAGTTTCGGCCCGGGTCGGCCGTGTGGGTGTTCAGGTGGCCGACGCGGAGACTCGTCCGAGACCCGTGAACCACTTCGACAGCTCCCGTCCGATACGGTCGGGGTGGGTCTCCTGCACGAAGTGCTTCGCCGCGCCCAGCTCCACCAGATCGAGGTTGGACAGGTTCTCACGGCACCAGGCGACCTCCGGCGCCTTGATCGCAACACCGTCGTCGCCGTAGAAGAGCAGCTTGGGCACGGGCGTGGACCTCAGCCAGGCCCGGTAGCGCTCGACCATATCGGCGTTGTCCGCGGGCTTGCCGTCGAGCGGCACCTCGCGTGGCCACTGCTCGACCGCCTTGCGGCTCGCCACCGTCGGGAAGGCCGACTTGTAGAAGGCCAGCGCCTCGCGGCTCAGCTTCGCGTGGGTCAGGTCCTGCAGCATCTGGTTCAGGAAGACGTTCGCCACGCTCACCATCAGGTAGGCCATCAGGCGCGTGCGCAAGACCGGAAACATCACCCGCAGTGGGCCAGGCATGTCGGAGATCGACATCGGGCGGACCATCGCCTCCATGAACGCAATCCCTCGTGACGCGTGCTCGTGTTCCATCGCCCACCGGAACCCCAGGGCCGAGCCCCAGTCGTGGATCACCAGGGTCAGGTTCGACCCGATGCCGAGGGCGTCGATGAACGCCGACAGGTAGCGGTAGTGGTCGTCGTAGCGGTACGGGATGTCCGGATGGTCCGACCTGCCCATGCCGATGAGGTCGACCGCGATGCATCGGCCCTGGCCGCTCAGATGGGGGATGATGTTCCGCCACAGGTACGACGACGTCGGGTTGCCATGCAGGAAGAGGATGGGATCCCCTTCGCCGACATCGACGTAGTGCATCTTCGAGCCCAGGACCTCGACGTAGCTGGACTCGAAGGGAAAGGCCGCTGACGGCGTGTCGCTCCGCTCGACGTCGTGGCGCACCATCGCTGGCTTGGTCGTCTCTGGGCGGGTCTGGACCTGCATGCAGGGCTCCTCTGTTGCCCTCACCATAGACTCACGAACATGAGAGTACTAGCCGCAATCATGTGGTGGTAGCCTGCAGATATGCAGAACTTGAACTGGAACGACTTCCGATTCCTCCTCGCACTGCATCGCCGAGGGACGTTGACCGCTGCGGCCCAGGAGCTCGGCGTGAGCCAGACCACCGTCACCCGGCGACTGCGTGCCTTGGAGGAAGCGGCGGGCGGGGAGCTGTACGAGAAACTCAAGGGGGGAGGGGTCTTCACGCGCCTCGGGGCCGAGATGATCGCCACCGCCGAGCGGCTGGAGACCGAGGTGCTGGACCTGGCCGCCCGACGTGTGGGTGGAGACGCCCACATCGAAGGCTCCGTCCGGATGACCATGACGTCGGTGCACGCGGTGGAGCTGGTGGAGGAGTGTCGCGACTTCGCCCGCGCCTTCCCACGCATCGAGCTCGAGGTGGTGGCCTCGGACGAGATTCGCAAGCTCTCGAGACGCGAAGCGGACATCGCGCTGCGCGTCGGCCCTCGCTCGGCGCTCGAGGAGCACCTGGTCGGGCGGAAGGTGGCGGACTGCGCCATGGCCATCTACGGCGCGCCGGAGTGGGAGGAGGTCGCGTGGGAGGAGCGCCCCTGGCTGGGCTGGGTAGAGTCCCACCCGGGGTGGCCCGAGGTCGTCGACGCGTACCGCGACCGGTGCGGCCACGGATCCTGGGCCCTGAAGGCGAACTCGCTCTTCTCGCTGGTCGAGGCGGCTCGCGCGGGCGCGGGTGTCACCGTACTGAGCTGCGGGTGCCCACGGGTCAACCGCGGGCTCGTCGCACTGACCGAGCCCGACGTGTTCGGAGAAATGTGGCTCTTGACGCACCCGGCTTTGCTGGGCAGCCCGCGCGTCCGGGCGACCCTCGACTTCTGGTACGACGCACTGAAGTCGCGCGGTCCCGCCTTCGCGGGTACAGACGAGCGACGAGGAGGCGCATGAGCGCGACGTTCACAGGCGAAGAGCTGTGCATGGACATGGGCGTGGCCACCACCGACTGCGTCCCGCGCCGGGTCGACGAGGACCTGTGGACGCAGTGCGCCCGCCACGGGCCAGGCGGGCGGAAGGGACCGGTGAGCGTGACGAACCGCTCGATCATCTACCGGTTGCATCCGCCCCAGGGCGTGTCCTTCCTGGTCGTCTTGAATGGGCTGTGGGTCGACGAAGCGGCGCGCCAGCCCTTCGCGGGCCTGCGCGCGCTCGAGCACGAGACCGGCGCTACGGTTCGCGCCATCCTCTCGCCGGGTGCAAGCCACCACCTCAGCTTGGCCGCCTACGCCAGGGCCTTCCCGGAAGCGCGCGTGTGCGTAGCCGAGGGCCGGATTCCCAGGCAGAACCCGGCGCTGGTCGCGCTCGACAACGTCGATGTCTACGCCATCGATGCGCCCCCACCCGAGCTCGAGGCCGCCGGCCTGCGCGTGCGCGTCATGGGCGGTTTGATGGAAGGCCGGGGCGCGGCTCGCGTCCAGCTCCTGACCGCGAGGCGTTGGGGCTATGTCTGCGACTCCACGGAACCGCTGATGGTGCTCCAGATTCCGACGGGCACGGTGACCAGCGGCGGCCACCAGTGGTGGTTCCTGCCCGAGGGTCACGACGACGTGTTCTCCATGCCAGGCGCGATGCGAGTCGTGTTGCGCCTGCTGGGGCTGGCCACCGACTACATGCGCCCCGGTGCGGTCGCCTGCGAGACGAACCATGGCTTCGCGGTGCGTGATCACGCGGCGTTGCAGGTTGCCTGCAGGGACGTCCTGGACTGGGACTTCGAGGCGCTCCTGGACCTGCACGCCCCGCCCAACACCAGTCCCCGGTCGGGCGCGAAGGCCATGTTCGAGGCTGTGCTCGAGCCCATCGCCGCCGGCGACTGGAGCCGGGTCCCGTGGGAGGTTGCACAGATCCCGGCCCCATGAGCCGCTGGCTCGGGCCGGGTAGCCATCAGGCACAAGAACGTGGCCATTCCAGCCTCATGTGGCTACGTTTTCGTGCATGACGTCGCCCGTCCTCCCCGAGACCCTGCCCATCTCGTTCTCCGCTGCTACGGCTGTCCGGGCAGGGCTTTCCCGATCCCACCTGCGCAGGCTCGTGGCACGGGGGCAGGTCGAGCACTTCGCGCGTGGTCTCTACCGCCGCACCGATGGCCCGCTCGCCGACCTCGACCTCGTCGAGGTCGCACTGCGCGCACCCAGCGCGACCCTCTGCCTGGAGACCGCGCTCGCGCAGCACGAGCTCACCGACCGAATCCCCACCGCGCTCGACGTGGCGCTGCCGAGAGCTCGCCGCCAGCCCGTCGCGGTCGCGCCAATCCGGTGGCACCGGTTTCAGGAGGACACGTTCAACCTGGGTCGCGCGACGATGGAGATCGAGCCGGGTCTGTCCATCGGGCTGTATTCCGCCGAACGGACCCTGGCCGACGTCTTCCGTCTGATGCACCGCGAGGGATCGGACCTGGCCTACGAAGCGCTCCGCACCTGGCTCCGCGCGCCTACGACCACCCCAGCAGAGCTGCTGCGCTTGGCTCGCCAACTCCCCCACGCAGAGGCGCCCCTCCGGCACGCGATGGAGGTACTGCTGTGACGCGCCCTTCCCGCGACACGCCCGGGGGCCGCGCCTACCTGGCGCTCCGGGCGCTCGCGCGTGCCACGGGTCGGGGCACCGCGGAGATCCTCCAGCTCTACGTGCTGGAGCGGTTCGTCGCGCGCGTTGTGTCGTCTGCTTCCAGCGACCGCCTCATCCTCAAAGGAGGTGTGCTGATGGCGGCGTTCGGCCAGCGCCGGCCGACCCGTGACGTCGATCTGCTGGCGCTCGACGTCGACAATGACCCCGAGACGGTCGGGCAGCTCGTGAGGGAGATCGCCCAGCAGGACCTGGACGACGGACTCGCCATCGACCCGGACTCGATCCGGGCCCGCACGATCCGGCAGGGTGCGCACTACGCGGGGGTGCGTGTTCGCCTCTTGGCACGCCTCGCTACGGCCCGGATCGTCTTCCATGTCGATGTCAACGTGGGCGACCCGGTGGTGCCACCTCCCGCCCTCACCGATCTGCCCTCGCTCCTCGACGCCCCCGCGGTTCGCGTGCTGGCGTACCCGATCGAGATGGTGGTCGCCGAGAAGCTCGTCACGGCCCTGGAACGAGGGGGGACGAACACCCGCTGGCGCGACTTCGTCGATCTGCTGCTCCTCATGAACCAGGCCTTGTCGATGAGCGCGGCCTCGACGGCGATCCATCGGGTCGCCGTCCATCGGCACGTTCGCCTCGGTAGCTTCCGGGACGTGCGCGCAGAGCTGGGATCGGATGCTCAGCCGAAGTGGGCGGCGTGGCGACGGAAGCAGGGGCTCGTCGAGCGGACTCCAGAACGGCTCGACGAACTCCTCGAGCTCATCGAGCCGTGGACTGACGATCTTCTCGCACGTGCCCAGCAGAGCGGTGGGTCCAAAACGGAGTGACGGGATGATGCTCGAGCAGCCATCGCTTCGGTGGGAATCTGCGCCACGCCGGCCTAACGCCCGCCGGGCGCCGGGTCATCCTCACTCTCCCAAAGCGGGCATCGCGTGGCTCGCCAGGCCGGAAGCTGCTCGACGCGCTTGTACCACGCTGCCAAGGCCGGGTACCGCGTGAAGGGAAACCCGCCGACGTGGGCGTAGGTCATCATCGCGCCCACGGAGAGGTCGGCCAGCGTTAGCCGCTCGTCGACCAGCCACGTTCGCCGCTGCACCCACCCCTCGACGAAGGCGAGCAAGGGGGCCAGCTTCGAGTGCTCCCAGTCGGGCGCGGCCTCGGGCGGAGGAAAGAGATCGGGACGCAGCTTGTGTCCTGCGAGCGGGGTCATGACGACCGTCCACGCTGGCTGCCAGTGGGCCGCCTCCCAGAAGAGCCACCGGCCGATGTCGGCTCGAACGCCTGGATCGGGCGAAAAGAGGCGATGGTCGCCGTGTACCTCGGACAGGTACTGCAGGATCGCGTTCGACTCGTACAGCACGAAGTCCCCATCGACCAGCGTGGGCACCTTCCCGAACGGGTTTAGCGCCAGGTACTCGGGCGCTCGCCCGTCCCCGGCGTAGACATCGACCTCACGGTAGTCGTGCTCGAGACCGAGATGGTCGATGGCCGCGAGCACCTTCCGCCCGTTCGACGACACGGGTGTCGAGTAGACCGTCAGCACTACGCTTCGCCTCCATCCGCGGCTCGACACACTACCTGCCTCGACGATCCTCTGCCTCGGCCAACGTGAGATCGTCGGTGGAAGACCAGGGATCGTCCGGCCACCTTGGCGGTGAGCAGGGTGCGGGAAGGCGTGAGGCTCGAGGGCCGCATCGACATGGACCGGAGGGGCCCGTTCGGAATGGTCGGCCTTACTGGATGGTTTTTGAACTCCCGACGGGCGGCTTGAGCGGCAGGGCGCAGGGCTGGTGGCCTGTTCGCCCACGGCTTCTGGTGCAAGCGGTATCGTTGACCGGTGACTTCTGGCGGCACCAACGTTCTGGTCCTGACGCGCCTGGCGGAGGTGGATGCCTTTCGAGCAGCTTGCCTCGCAATCGCGACGACGGGCACGGCCGCAGACGAACAGTTCAACATCCTCCGGAGCCGCGCGGAGGACCTGGACGCTCGCGAGCTGTACCGCGATGCCGAACTGCTGTATCGCGTGCTGGCAAGGCTAGCGGAGCTTCGCTGGGGGCTCGCGGAAGGCGAGATCTTCCACCGGCGCGCCCGTGACTGCCGGCTCGCCGGCAAGCAGGAGGAGCTCCGCGACGGCCTCGCCGATGTGGTTGCCGCCTCCCTCGTTGTTGCAGAGCAGGTCGAGGGGCTGAACGCGGCGGTCGTGGCTGAGTTGAGAGGAGGCTTCGGCACCATCAGGAGTGAGCTCGAAGGCCTTCGCATCGTGTCGCGAATCGGGTTCGAGCGGGTGTCACGCGAGGTTCGAGCGGGAAGCCAGCGAGTTGCCTCCGAAGTACGACTCGGCGCGGATGCGGTGCGCCAGGAGGTTAGGGTAGGCAGCCACCGTGTCGCCTCCGAAGTTCGAGCCGGCGCGGAGGCGGTGGGGCGAGACGTGCGCGCCGCAGGCCAGGCCGTGGCGTCTGAGGTACGACTCGGAGCCGCCGCCCAGGTTCAGGCCGTCGAAGCAGGGTTCGAGTCTGCTCTGGAAGAGGGAAAGCGACTTCGTCAGGACCTTGCCGGTGGCGACTTCTCCGGAGGGCTGCTCCGCGGCTTCTTCCGGCGCGGAGTTCGTCGATTCGGCTTCGGCTCCTTGCTAGGCAAGAAGGAGAAGTAGCGGTGGACCTTCCACTGCTGCTCATCGGAAGCGCGCTCCTCGTTGCCGGAGGCGGTGCGGGCGCGCAGTTTGCGGTTGAGGCAGCAAAGGGAGGATGGCCGGGGGCATCCGGCCGTTGGTGCTGGACCTCCGCGCTCGCCGCGCTGGGTACCGGGACGTTGATGCTGGTTCTGGGCATTGGCGACCCGAGTGGTCACACCGCCGAGCGCATCGTTGTCCTGTTGCTGTGTCTCATGGTCAGCCCGGGCATCGCTGCCCCGTTCTTGTTGCGCTTCTTGGCCCGTCGGCGTCTCGTAGAAGCGACCGCCGACGAGAACGTTTCTGCTCTCCAGAAGGCGCTGTCCAGGGCCGATCCCGGGGGTGCTGCGACGGCCGCTCGCGGTTTGGTCATGTGCAGCACCTCGGCCGGTGGGCCGTTCTGGGATGCTACCTGGGAGGCCCATACGGCACGGTCCGGCACCGTGGCCGACCACCTTCTCGCAGCCTTCGACCTTCGCACACCCTCCTCGGTTGGCGCTGGTTTCGAAGCGCTCAGGGTGCTTGTCCAAGAGGGACGACCGGTCTTGAAGGCCCCTGAGCGGGACTTGGTAGCTGCCGCCGGGAGTCTCGCTGCGATCAAGGTAGGAGACCTCGTCGCGGCAGCCGAGATGGCCGCGATCGGTCGCCGTCTCGCTGAGGCCGGGACGCTCTGGCGCGAAGCTGGCGAGTACGGTCGTGCGGGGGACGCGTTCGAGGTGGCCGGCAACCGGCTGGCGGCTCTGGAGTGCTTCGTTGGTGCGGGTTCCGTCACAGAGAAGATGTACTTGGCATGGGAGGTTGGTCACCACACCCTGGCTGCCCGTCTTCAGCCGTACCTGCTCACGCACGGTGTGACTGAACTCCTCCTCCTCCACGCCATCCTCAAGAGGGCAGAGCCAAGCCCGCAGCTTGTCCTCCGTGTCATCGACAGCCTCAGCCGTAAGGGTTGGGATGCCGCCGAGCGGGGTGAGATGCTTGCCCACGTCGCACTCCAGTGCGGCAGCAACGACTTGGCGGGCCAGCTCTTCTCGATGTTGCACGGCCTTCTCCTGGAGATCTTGAGCGGGAACGAGGTTGCCGCCGTCGAGACTCTCTCTCGTTCTGCGGGCCGGCTGGCGGTCTACGCGCTTGGTGCGGGGTTTGGCGGGCGGTCGCTGCCTGTCGCCCCGACCCAGATCTGGTCTGTCCTAGGAGATCACCTTGGCAGAGGCGGCGGAACGGCGTTTCCTGAGTCGCTTGCTCCACTCGTCGTCACCGCCGCGATCCTGCACTGTGAGCCCGCTGAGTCCATCGGCCCCTGGGTGGAAGTCGCCCCCCTACCGGCACCCTTGAGCAGCCTGTGGTCGGACTATTGCACCGAGCAGCGGGATCCGGAGCGGCTGCTGGCGTCGCTACGCGGCGTCGCTCGCGGCGTGGTCGCGATCGGCGCGAACGGCGGCCGCTCAGTCTCCTGGAATCGGCAGCTGCTGACGAACTCCAGCATCCTTGCCCCGGCGGGTGCGGCCGCCGTCACGCTCGAGCGAGTCAGTCGCGACCTCAGTCTTCTGCGCGAGGCGACGGCGGGCAAGCGGCTCCTCCAGTTCGACTCATGGTCCTCTTCACTGGCGCTGCGATGGCTTCCCGCGCCAGAGCGGAAGAAGCTCCTTGAGGACTGGTGTCGAGCGTCGCTCGAGCAGGGCTGGAGCCCCTACGCCTCTGCCAGCTCTCTCTACAAGCAGTTCGTCGGCGTCGACGTGGAGCAGACATGGCTGGCGGCGCGCTTCGGCGCTTCCGCGGGAGCCCGGAGTTGAACTGGACGGTTCGCCTCGCCCTGCTCCTTGGACTCGGCCTTGGGTTGGCGGGGCTAGCCCTTGCGACGCGTGCGGTCTTCGTCGCCCAAGAGGAACAAGAGCTGCGGCGGACTGACGAAGACCACCAAGGGACCGGAATTGGCAGCGTTCCGGCCCAACCGTCTGACCGAGCGAGCGGCCGTGGTGCAGCTGTTCGACCCTCGGCGACCAGAACCCCGACGGTGGACCAAGAAGGGGGCCCCGCTCGAGAGAGGCGGGCAGAGGCATCGTACGGGCGGGGGGTTCGGCTGCTCCGTGACAAGAAGGCAACGGAGGCGCTGCGGGAGTTCGACAGGTGCGTCCGCCTGGTGCCAGAGCATGCCGAGTGCTGGTGGGAGAAGGGCTGGGCGCACTGGGTGGTGGAGGACTGGCCGCGCGCCGTCCAGGCATGGGAGAGGACCCAGGATCTCAACCCCGACCGAGCTGAGCTGACCACATGGCTTTCGTCCGCCTGGCGCCGCCTGGGCGAGTCTGTGCAGCGCCGAGAGGTCATCGAGCTGGGAGAGGCTCCGATCGAGAGGGATGTCCATCCTGCGCCCGGTCTGGAACGGCTGTCGACAGTACGCTCCGCGCTAGGTCGAGACCGCCTTGAGATCCGAACTCAGGACGACAGACTCCTGGGCCGACTCGGGGACGACGGGAGCTACGTTAGCTGGGCGGTGGTCGACGTCGTTCCGGATCGCACCGATGAGATTCTGGAGTACTCGAACTGCTCCTGCTCCATGAACATGGGGGGATATCGCCTGCACAAACTGTCGCCCGATGGTCTGCGCCTTGTGTGGGAGGGTGGAGGTGATGCCGGTGGTGGAGAGGTCCTCTTCTTCGGCTCCGCCAAAGAAGGTCTTCTCATGCACGAGCTGCAGACCTTCGCCCCGAATCCTCGTTGCGAAATCGGGCCGTGCTCGCATGCTGACGAGTGGATCTTCGACGGACTACAGACGGAGTTGTATCAGTACGACAGAGCCTCCCGTGCCTTCATCTCCATTCTCGAGCGGTCCGAGAAGGCCAGCTCGCTACCGACTCTCACGGCTGTCGGGCTCGGGCACCCGCGGCCGACCAAGCCGATGGAGGTCCTATGCAATCTGCCGTGGCCGCCGAGACCCGACATCCACTTCAGAGACTGCGAGACTACTTCCCCTGAGCTCAAGCGCAGCCTTCACCTTCGAGGTCAGTGGACCTGTGGGGAAGCGGTGCTCTGGATCGTCACGGAGTGCGAGGAGTGCCTCAGGGGCTGTGGCAACAGCGCCTATGGCTGCTCCGCCCACTTGTTCGGCGGACTCCCCCGGGCGGGCTTCGTGTACTACGGAAACACCGACGCGCTGTTCCCTACCGGGTCCCTCGGGGACAGCTACGCTGGTGCCAGCCTCCATGATCCCGAGTTGCGCTGGGCCGACGACTGTTCGACTTTCGAGATCAGAGGAGTTACGGCTGGGCCAGACGACTGGTGGAAGAACCCCGAGACCCCAGCTGGGGTCACGGTTCGCTTCGACGACGCCAGCCTGCAGACCGTCCGCCTAGAGAGTCCCTATCCATCGAGATGATCGCCCACCGGCGGGAGCCCGACTTCGACGCCAGCCTCCCCGAACGTCCCCAGCGGCACCGACGCCCGCACCCCCGGCGCGACGCGGATCCACACGCGCGACACCCGCGCCGCCCCGTCCAGGCTCAGCCCCCGCTCCGGCCCGCGGACCAGCGCGGCACCCAGCTTCGCCGTCAGCCACGCCTCCGCCCGCAGCGGCACCGTCAGCTCCAGCAGCTGGTCCACGTTGCGGAACCCGAGCTCGCCGAACTGCCCGAGGGCGATCGTCATCCCCTCGCCCTCGGGTAGCGCGAGCGGGTAGGCGTCCACCGCCGGCCCGGCCGCCGACGGGCGCCGCTCCACAGGGCCCGTCATCAGCGGCTCCAACAGGTCGGCGACCGGCGCGCCGACCAGCTGCTCGATCGCGTCGAAGGAGAAGACCCCGACACCCAGCCGCGTGACCGGAAGGACCAGCCGGAACCGGATCGAACGGTCGCCCGCCGGCGTCGGCAACCCGGCCGCGGCAGTCACGCTCCCTCCGGGGGCTCGACGTCCTCGACCTCGACCTCGACGCCCGGCAGCTCGATCACCGGCTCGTCCTGTGCGTCCCGCAGCATCTCCGGCGCGACCGCCTCGACCGGCATCTCGCGCGGCTCCGGCTCGTAGTCCGGGATCGGCGTGTCCTCGACCAGCTCCAGGTGGCGCCCCTCGGGCTCCTCGGCGTCGCCAGCGTCGTCGTCGACCACCTCGCCCGCGTCGTCCTCGGGCTCGACCACTTCGACCAGCCCGTCCAGCCCCTCGACGACCTCGTCGCCGAGCTCGGCGACCAGCGCCCGGAGTTCGCGGAGCATCCGCTGCGTCCCCCGGGCGGCAAGCAGGTTGAGGTACTGCAGGTGCGCGAGCACAAAGCCGCGCTCGTCGGCATCCATCTCGCACCAGTCGGTCATCGCCTCGGCGAGATCGGCCTTCTTCTTCGGTTCGAAGGCGTCGCCGTAGAAGGCCCGGGCGGCCTGGAACCAGGCGGGGGAGCGGTCGGTGGGCTTGGGGGTCTGCGGGAACTTGCTCATCGGGGTCTCCTCGGGCCGCTTCACGACGCGGCCGGATGGCTGGGGGTGGGGTCGGCGCTCGCGCCGTCGGTGGTGGACGCGGCGGACACCTGCGTCCCGGCCTGGCGGAGCATCTCGGCCAGGCTCTTGAGGTTGTCGGGGTCCTTCATCAGCTCGCGGACCGAGGGCTCCTTCAGCGTCGCCATCAGCTCGGGGCTGCCGCCCAGCTGGGTGAAGACCTCGATCATCTCGGGCGACATCCCTCGGCTCGCCAGGAACGTGTTCGCGGCGGCGCCGAGCTGGCCCAGGGCCTCGCGCGCGAGCGCGGTGCGCGCGTCACCCTCACGCTCGTCGGCGAGGCGCTCCTCCTGGACCTCGATCTCCTTGACCCGGAACTCGAGGATCGAGGCGACGAGCTGGTCGACCTGGTCGCGGCTCTCCTGCAGCTGGCGGTGCAGCCGCGCGAGCATCGCGTTGTTGACGCCCTGCAGCTGGCCGACCGAGCCGAGCACGATGGCGCCCCACTGGGCGTAGTAGTCGCCGAGCGCCTTGAGCCCCTTGACCGAGCCCGCCTGCGCCGCCTCGTCGAAGGTCGGCGTGGGGATCGGCGGAGGGGACGCCGGGGCGCCGTACTCGGTCAGGTCGAAGCGGTCGTTGCGGCAGACGAACTGCCCGCTGGCGAGCACGTCGACGGCCTTGGGGCTGTAGAGCTTCACGCGGAAGCGCCGGTACGCCTCGCCCGTCGTGTTGCGGATGGCCACCTCGCGCACCCAGCGCAGCGCGGCCTTTATCTTGACGGTGGGGGTCAGCTCGTCGCCGTCGGGCGGGGCGGGGTCCGGCGGCTCCCACGCCTCGGAGGGCTCGTCGTCGTCTTCGTCCCAGCCGGGACCGGCCTCCTGCAGGCCGACGATGAGCGCCGACGACAGCGCGTCGGGCAGGTAGGGCGCGACGTCCTCGTCGGTCAGGTCGATGCGGCCGACTGTCTCCTCGACCTCGCTGACGGTGCGGTCCTTGACGACCAGGTAGGCAGCGCCCTCGGCTCGGGCGAGAAAGCGCTGCTCGATGGGCTCGATGCCTTCAAAGGTGAACTGATCCGCGTAGAGCACGTACCTCCTTCCGCTGTCGCGCCAAGATCATCGCAATCCGGACATGCCTGAACAAGCGTTCCGGGCTCAGAATCGGTATCCGCCGAGCCGTCGCCACGGATAGTGCAGGTATCCGTGGCAGCTATCCGCGCTGTCCGTGGCTGCTGTCCGGCTGTCCGCCGCACCTGACAAGCCGCCCACGGACAGCACGGACAGCGGCGACGTCGGCCGTCTGCGCCGCCTATCGCTGCCGGCTTCCGTACCTCGGCCCGCGGCCGCCACCTCGAGGCCCCGGATCGGCCGATTTCGGTGTCCGCCCGCAACCCCGCGGACCGCCTCGCTATCCGCTCCGCTCCGGCGCGCCGGAGGGCCGCTGTCCGCCCGCCACGGACACCGCATTCGCTGGATGCAGCCCGATCTGCGCCTCTACGGTCATCGGCGACGGCGCGGCCCGACCGCCCCGACGAGAACCGAACGCAGGAGCTGACTCGATGGCCGGTACCGCACTCCAGACCGCGATGAAGAAGGGCGCCGACAAGGTCCCCGACAGGCAGGCCAAGGGCGCCCTGGGGCAGGCCGTCGACAAGATCGCCAGCCTCACCCGACGCGCCGACAAGACCAAGGCCGCCGTCGCCGAGACCGGCGCCAAGGTCGTCCACACCGCCGAGACGCAGGGGACGCTGTTCCT
>CAYFOA010000106.1:0-23722 GCA_964344575.1 uncultured Rickettsiales bacterium
CCGCGGCGTCGGCTCCGGCCGCGGCGTCGGCGTCAGCCCCGGCGTCGGCGTCAGCCCCGGCCGCGGCGCCGGACCCGGCCCCGGACTCGGCTCCGGCCTCCGCCTCGGACCCGGCCTCTCCGTCGGCCCCGGCCGCGGCGTCGCCTCCGGCCGCAGACTCGGCTCCGGTCTCGTTCTCGTTCTCGGTCTCGTTCTCGGCCTCGTTCTCGTTCTCGTTCTCGTTCTCGTTCTCGGGGGGAGCCTCCGCCTCGGGCGCGTCCTCGCCGCTGACCACGCCTCCCCCGACCGCGGCCTGGCTGACCACGCCCCCCTGCAGCGGCTCCGTCAGCCCCGGCGGCTCCTCCACCGGCTGGCACCCCACCAACACCACGAACAGCGCCGACGTCAGACGAACTCTCATCGCGTACTCCTCAGGGCGCCGAGTCTACTGCGGTTTGGGCGTCTTGCTCGCCTCCGACCGGTTCCGCCCCCGGTCCTTGGCCCGGTACAGCGCCTCGTCCGCGCGCTGCAGCCACTCCTTGAGATCCTCGCCGGGGGCCCGCTCCGCCACGCCGAGGCTGCACGTGATCCGGAGCCCCGGGATCTCCCCGAACTCCGTCCGCGCCACCGCCTCCCGCAGCCGCTCCGCGAGCAGCCGCGCGTGCAGCCGGCGCGCCCCCGCGAGCACCAGCAGGAACTCCTCCCCGCCGTACCGGATGGCCAGGTCCTCGCGGCGGATCGCCTCCCGGACCAGCTGCCCCGTCTCCCGGAGGACCGTGTCCCCGACGGGATGCCCCATCGTGTCGTTGACCTTCTTGAAGTGGTCGAGGTCCATCATCACCGCGCTGACCGGCGCCCCGCCCGCGTCGCATTGCTCCACCAGCGCGGGGAGGTGGTCCTCCATCGCCTGCCGCAGGAGCAGCCCCGTCAGCGCGTCCCGCTCCCCCTCCTTGACCCGCCGGGCGATGCCGTCGCGGTACGCGATGTCGACCTGGTCCAGCATCTCGAACCGGAGCAGGACGTCCCCGATGTGGATGCGGTCGCCGTGCTGCAGCGTGGCCCGGTCCACCTGCTCGCCGTTGACCAGCGTCCCGTTCGTCGACTGGAGGTTCTGCAGCACCACCTCCAGGTCAGCCCCCTCGTGGGGCGCGCTCATGTAGACGCGGGCGTGGCGGCGGCTGACGCTCGGGTCGTCGAGGGAGAACTCGCACGTCGCGTCGCGGCCGATGAAGACGGCGCGGTTGGCCCGCTCGATCGAGACGAACCGCCCGGGGCTCGGGCCCGCGACCACCGTGACCGTGGGGGTCCGGACGAGATCGGGCTCCCGACTGAGGCGGACCTCACTCCGAAGCGTGCGCGGAACCTCGTCGACGAGGGTCCGTTCGTCCTTGGTCAACTTGTCGCCCAACCCAACCTCAGGGCATCGGGACGAGTACCTCCAAGAGCCCGAGAGGGGACCCCGTCAGCGACGCCGAGGCCGCCAAGAATACCACGACGAGGGCCATCAACAGCAGCGCCAGCCAGCTCAGGAGCGACCCTTCGCCGCGCGCTCCGAGCCGCTTCACCGACAGCTCCGTGACCCGGCTGAACCGCCGCGATCCCGTGCCGAAGTCCGCGTCTTTGGCGGCCCGATCGGCGCGGTCCAGGGACTCGGGCGCGGGGACCGGGGGAGGCTCGACGTCGGTCGTCGGACGACGCCGGCGCCGGCGCGGCCGCTCGGGGGCCGGCTCGGGGACGACCGCCGAGGGCGCCGCAGGCCGATCGTCGCGCGCCCGGCGCCGCTCCTGGATCCGCTGCCAGGGGGCCGACGCGTCCGCCGCAGCCGGCTCCTCGGCGGGCGTCTCGACCGGCTTCGTCGGCGCCGCCGCCCCCTTCGACTTCCGCCCCGCCCCACGGTTCTTCAGCGCCGTCGCGACGAGGAACTCCGTGTCCGTCCGGTTCACCTTCGCGCGCCGCGCCACCCGCCGCAGCCGCCGCGCGATCTTCTCCATGTCGGCCGGCCGCTCCTCCTTCTCGGGCGCGAGGCACTCCAGGATCAGCTCGGCCAGCTCCGCGTCCGCGATCCGCCGCATCTTCCGGGGCCGCTTGTCCCGCTTCGCCTTGAGCACCGTGAGCAGGTCCTCGTGCTTCCGCAGCCCCAGCGGGTCCCGCCCCTCCCCCAGCTCGTACAGCAGCACCCCGAGGGCGTACACGTCGGTCGTCGCGTCGAGCTTCTGGCCCGACACCCCGGCGAGCTGCTCGGGCGACATGTAGGCGGGCGAGCCGACGATGATCCCCGTCGCCGTGAGCCGCGTCCCGAGCACCCGGGCGACCCCGAAGTCCGTCACCTTCACCTGCCCGCGGCGGCTCAAGAGCACGTTCTCGGGCTTGAGGTCGCGGTGGAGGACGTCCTGCGCGTGCGCCGCCGCCAGCCCCGACGCGATCTCCGCCCCGACCTGCGCGATCCGGCCGTCGTCCAGCGTCCCCGCGAACCTCAGGCAGTCCCGCAGATCCAGCCCGTCCACCCACTCCATCACCAGGTGGAGCGTCTCCTGCGCGGCGAAGAAGTCGCGGACGGCGACGATGTTCCGGTGCGACAGGCGGCTCGTGACGTCGAACTCCTGCTTGAACCGGCGCTGCATCTCCTTGACCGCCTCGCGCTGCGGCCGGAGCTCCTTGAGCGCGTGCACCCGGCCCGACGGCCCCTTGACCCGGTACACCTTCGCCATCCCCCCCTCGCCCACGAGGTCGATGACGGTGTAGGCGCCGATGCGGTCGGCGGGGACGTCTACGCGCTGGGTGGAATTGGATCGCGCCACTTGCGGCGCAGATTACCACCGACCAGGACGAGCAGCGGAAGGAACGCCGCGCCGCCGGCGCTGCAGCCCTGTCCGTCGTCCACCGGCTCGGCGACGTCGGCCTCGGCCACCCGGAACGTCACCGTCGCCGTGCCGCCGCTGCCCCACCGGTCGGACGTCTCGATGGTCGCCTCGTACCAGCCGACGGCGAGCTCCCCCGTCAGGTCCAGCCGGGTGACCCCCACCAGGTCGAGGGCGGTGTGCACCTGGCCGGTGTCGAGCGACTCGACGGTCACGTCGTAGCGGACCGGCGCCCCGTCGGGGTCGACCGCCTCGGCCCACCGGAGGACGGCGTGCTCCGGGGGGAGCTCGGCCCAGTGGCCGATCATCCAGAGCGGCGCGCTCGGCGGCCCCTCGTCGGCCACCGCCGCCACCGCCGCGGACGCGTCCACCCGGCCGCAGCCGTACGTGTACGACCAGCCGTCCGCGTCGTAGAGCGCCAGCTCCGGGCTGACCCGGATCGCCGTGTCGCACAGCGCCCCCTCGATGTCCGCGTACGTCACCCGGGGGTTGGCCGCGATCATCAGCGCGACGGCCCCCGACAGCACCGGCGCGGCGCCCGACGTCCCCCCCATCTTCTTCGTGTACTCCTGCTGCTCGCCGAGGTCGTTGCGCCCCACCTCGCCGACGATGTCGGTCGTCACCAGCCGCGGCCGGCTCCCCCCGCCGAGCGGGCCGGAGGACGTCATGACGTCGAGGTTCGGCCCCCACACCGAGTACCAGAGCTTGCGGTCGCGGTCGTTGAGCGAGCCCACGACGATGACCCCGTCCTGCGCGTGGAGGGGGTGCTCGGTCAGCTCGCAGCCCTGGTTGCCGGCGCTGAACACGACGGCCGTCCCGAGCCCTCCGCGCCCCACCGTCACCGCGTAGTCGACGGCGTCGTACAGCGTCTGCGAGAAGCCGACCGCGCCGCACCCCTCGGGGGTGTAGCCCCAGGAGTTGTTGATGACGTCGGCGCCGGCGTCCACGGCGAGGACGAAGGCGTCGTAGGTGTCGGTGAGGGTCGCCTCCTCGCCGAGGATCCGGGCGGCGATCAGCTCGGCCTCCGGCGCGACCCCCGCGACGCCGATCCCGTTGCCGCCGACCGCCGCCGCGAGCCCCGCCACCATCGTCCCGTGCTCGGCCCCGTTCCGCTCCAGATCGGGGTACGCGTCGCCGTCGTCCTCGATCGGGTCGATCTGGAGGACGACATTCAGGTCGGGATGCGTGTGGTCGACCCCGGTGTCCATGATCGCGATCCGCGTCCCCGCCCCCCGCGTGACCTCCCAGGCGGGGAACGCGTGGACGTCGGACGTCGGCAGCCCGCCCTCGTTCTGCCCGACGTTCTCGAGGTGCCACTGCAGCGGCAGGTACTCGTCGTCGAGCGTGTGCGCCGTCCACGGCAGGGGCCCGTCGGGCTCGGCCCAGCGGACGCTCGGGCGGCGCTGCAGGGCGGTCGCCACCGACGCCGCGTCGGCCCCCTCCGCCAGCGTCGCCGACCACACCGGCCAGGCGCCGGCGCGCCGCTCCCACCCCTCGATCGGGTGCTCGCGCGCGAGGCGGTCCCGCTCGGCGGCGGTCGGCTCGGCCTCGAACCGGAGGACGACGTCCGCGCCGAGGGCGGTCGACGGGACGACGGCGGCGACGACGAGGGCGAGGAGCAGCGAACGCTTCATGGCGGCCTGGGATGGTAGCGCAGTGCTACCCTCCGATGCCGTGCCCCGAAGCGCCCTCCTGACGATCTGCCTGCTCCTCGCCGGGTGCCCCACGGAGCCGCCCCCCGAGCCCCTCGAGCCGGGCTGCGGCGACGGCGTCCTGACGTCGATCGAGGAGTGCGACGACGGCCTCGACAACAGCGACACCGCCGCCGACGCGTGCCGCACGGACTGCGCCCTCGCCCACTGCGGCGACGGGGTCGTCGACAGCGGGGAGGACTGCGACGACGGCGCCGCGTTCGGGGGCGACGGCTGCTCGCAGACCTGCCGCACCGAGGACGGCCGCCTCGAGGCCGAGCCCAACGACGACCTCGCCACCGCCGAGGCGGTCGTCACCGGCGACACCGTCGCCGGCGGCCTCCCCGAAGGCGACGTCGACTGCTTCGCGTTCGACGTCCCCGAGCGCGGCTACGTCCGCGCCGACGTCGCCGGCGAGGACGAGGGCACCTGCCCCGTCCCCGACCCCCGCCTCCGCCTCTACAACCCCGACGGCAACCAGTACGCCATCGCAGGCCCCACCCTGGAGGACGGCTGCTCCCCGCTCGACCCCGCCCTGCAGCCCGGCGCCCGCTTCATGGCGGCGGGGACGTGGACGCTGTGCGTCGAGGGGGCGTGGGGCGAGCCGGTCCCCGGCTACACGCTGACGGTCGAGGTCGGCGAGGACACCTGCGACCTGGACGACTCCCCCTTCACCTCGACCGACGACGTGGACGGCGACGGGGTCCCCAACGTCTGCGACGAGGACGACGACGACGACGGCCTCCTGGACGAAGACGACAACTGCCCCGAGCTCCCCAACGCAGGCGAGGTGCTCCCCCTGGCCACCAACGCCGACGACGGCCTGATCGGCGACTGGCTCCTCGCCGGCCCCTACACCGGCTACGAGACGACGGGCGACTGCCGCCCGAGCGACGACCAGATCCTCGACGGAGGTGACGACGGCGCCCACGTCCCCGCCCTCGGCAGCGTCGCCGGCGACGGCAAGGCGTGGTTCGTCGCCCAGGTCCCCGGCCGGATCGACTTCCTCGACTTCATCGGCGGCCCGACGGACCGCGAGGTCTACGCGGCGGCCTGGATCCGGTCCGACGTCGAGCAGCCCGTCACGGTCGCCATCGGCCCCGACGACGGCGCCTTCGTGTGGCTCAACGGCGAGCAGGTCCTCGACATCGCCGGCTGCCAGGGCACCAACCTCGACCAGTTCACGACCGAGGCGACGCTCCTGGAGGGCTGGAACTCGATCCTGGTGAAGGTCCGCGACCACGGCGGCGCGTGGGCGATGTACTTCCGCTTCCTCAACGAGGCCGGCGAGCCGCTGACCAACTACGAGATCTCGCTGAACGGCGGGGGGGAGTGGGCCCCCGACCAGACCGACACCGACGGAGACGGGGAGGGCGACGCGTGCGACCTGACACCCTTGGGAGACGATCCCGGCTGATCCTGGCGGCGGGCCTGCTGCTCGCGACCGCCGCCGCCCCGGCGTACGCGGGCGACGACCCCGCGGCGCTGAGCGGCGAGCCCTACCTGAACCGCGACGGCACGGTCGTCCTCGGCGTCCGCTTCGCCCCCCGGCTCGGCGACCCCTACAACCACGAATCCGGCGTCGGCCCGACGGTGTCGCTGTGGCCCGTCCGCTGGTTCGGGCTCGACATCGGCGTCGACGCGTGGCCGCTCGAGGGCGCCGCCAACGCCACGGCCCGCGTCCCCGCCCGCCTCCGGCTCCTGGACGCCAGCTACCGCCTCGAGTCCGTCGATCCCCGGGCGACGGTCACGGTGGGCGTCGCGCTGGCCCCCTTCCATGGGTACGTCGCTCCGCCGGGGGCGCCGCCGGTCCAGGCCGAGGTCTTCCTCGGCTTCGGCCTCGCGGTCACGGCGTTCGACGTCGAGATGCTCGCCTACGACGTCGCCGACGACGGCGCGGTGCTGGGGACGCAACCCGAGGTCGGGGCCACGGCAGGTCCGTACCTGCTCCTCGGCGGCCGCCTCGCCTTCAACCGCCTCGTCGGGGTCCGGTGGGACGTCCGCCTGATCACGACGGTCGACGACGTCCTCGACTACGACACCGAGGAGGCGGCCGCCCAGAACCGGAACCTCGGCCCGCTCGCCAACCGGCTGACCTGCCACGATCTCAACGTCGGCGCCGCGTGCAAGTCCAGCTCCGAGGCGGCCGTCGCCCTCGGCGTGGCGCTCGAGTTCAGCCTCGGCAAGCACCTCGCGGAGGGACTCCGATGAGGCGCGTCGCCCGGGGGCTGCTGACCCTGATCCTCGCCCTCGCCGCCCCCTCGATCGCCGCGGCCGACGAGGACTTCGCCACCGCCGTCGCGGGCCCCCGCTTCGACGTCGCCTTCACGTTCGGCGGCTTCGGCACCCCGTCGCTCAACCGGATGGCCATGGGGCTGCGGGCGACGGCGTGGCCGAACCGGTTCGTCGGCGGCGAGCTCCTCGTGCTCGGCGCCCCCGACCGACGCGAGGCCGACTACACCCCGGAGACGATCCGCCATCGCTACGAGGAGGAGGTCTGGTCCCTGACCAGCCGCGAGCTCGGCTTCTTCGGCGGCTCGTTCGTCGTCGCCCCCGTGCTCGGTCGCTTCCGCGCGGGCGGCGAACGATTCGGGGAGGCGCGCGCGGGCGAGTTCGGCGTCCACTTCACCCTCGGCGGCGGGGTGGTGGCCACGCAGGACGACACCTTCCTCGTCCGCTCCCCCTGCGACCAGTACACGACCGCGGCCGAGCGGCAGCAGGACACCGCCAACGGCTGCCACCTCACCGACCAGACCCACCCCGCGGCGCTCCTCGGCGGCGGCCTGCGCGCGGTGCTCCCCCCCGGCTTCCTCCTCCGCCTCGACGCGACGGTCATGCCCCACCCCGAGGAGGCGCAGCGCGACGGCGAGGTCGGCCGCGCGTCCGTCTTCCCCCTCTTCGTGACGATGAGCATCGGCGGCAGCATCCCGCTGCTCGCTCCTTGACCGGCCCCGGGGCGGTTGCAAGGATCCCCGCCCCCCGACGTACGGAGACGACATGGGCATTCTGGACTTCATCAAGGGCGAGCTGATCGACGTCATCGAGTGGCGGGGGGACGGCGGACGTGCCCTCGTCTACCGCTTCCCCGACGAGGACGCGGCCATCAAGATGGGCGCGCAGCTCACCGTCCGCGAGGGGCAGGCGGCGGTCTTCATCAACGAGGGCCAGCTCGCCGACGTCTTCAGCCCCGGGCGCTACGAGCTGCGGACGGCGAACATGCCGATCCTGACGAAGCTGATGAGCTGGGCGCACGGCTTCGACAGCCCCTTCAAGTGCGACGTCTACTTCGTCCGGACGACGCAGACGACCGACCAGAAGTGGGGCACGCCGAACCCCGTGATGATGCGCGACCCCGAGCTCGGGCCCGTCCGCATCCGCGCGTTCGGCAGCTACGCCTACAAGGTCGACGACCCCGGGCAGCTGCTCATGGAGCTCAGCGGCACGTCGTCCTACGACCCGCAGCAGATCGAGGGGCAGCTCCGGAGCCACGTCGTGAGCTCGTTCACCGACGCCCTCGGCGAGGCGAAGATCCCCGTCCTCGACCTCGCCGCCAACTACACCGAGCTGTCCGAGACCATCGGCGGCCACATGGGCGGCGCGCTCGCCGACTACGGCCTGGTCCTCGCGACGTTCCTGATCGAGAACATCAGCCTCCCCCCCAAGGTCGAGGAGATGCTCGACAAGCGGACCTCGATGGGGCTCGTCGGCGACATGGGGAAGTACACCCAGTTCCAGGCCGCCAACGCGATGGAGGCCGCCGCCGCCAACCCCGGCGGGGGCGCGTCCGAGGGCATCGGCCTGGGCGCAGGGCTCGCGATGGGGCAGGCGATGGCGTCCGCGATGGCCGGCGCGCAGCAGCCGCAGCAGCCCGCTCAGCCCGCCGCCCCCGCGCAGCCCGACCTCGCCAGCCGCCTCGCGAAGCTGAAGACGCTCCTCGACGCGGGCCTGATCACGCAGGAGGACTTCGACACCAAGAAGGCGGCCATCCTCGCGGAGATCTAGACACGATCGACCGTGTCCCCCGTGACACACACCCGATCGTAACCCCCTGAAAACACAGCAGAACCGATCCTGGCACGGCGGTTGCGAAACCGACCGGCATGCGCTGGTTCGCTCTGCTCCTGTTGCTCCCCGGCCTCGCCCAGGCAGGCGTCGTCCACACGACCACCGGGGACACCCTCAGCATCGTCAGCCGGCAGGTCGACGTCGCCATCGTCGACCAGGTCGCCACCACCACGCTCGTCCAGGTCTTCCGGAACGACGCCGAGGTCGCCGCCTCGGGCACGTACGTCCTCCCCATCTCCGAGCAGGCCTCCGTCCAGGAGTACGCCTTCTGGCTCGGCGGCCGCCGCGTCGCCTCCCGCATCGACAGCAAGGACGGCGCCGAGGAGACCGTCGACAAGGCCGAGGCCGCCGGCGAGGAGGCGTCGGTCCTGTCCTGGAACGACCCCGACTCCTTCACCGCCCGCTTCACCACCCTCGACCCGGGCGAGACCCGCCGCTTCGAGGTCGTCTACAGCGAGCTCCTCCCCTACGAGGCGGGCACCGTCCGCTACACCCACCCCCTCGCCGACGCGCCCTTCGTCGCGGACCTCCGGATCGACGTCGAGGTCGTCGACAGCAAGCCGATCACGTCGATGAGCAAGCGCTCCCTGCGCGCCTTCGACGTCACCCCCGAGCAGGACTTCCACTTCACCTACACCGTCGCGTCCACCGACTTCGGGCTCTCCTTCCGGACGTACCGCGAGGACGGCGACGACGGCTACTTCGTGGCCACCGTCGCGCCCCAGGAGGAGACCACCGACGAGCAGATCGTCCGCAAGGACATCGCCTTCGTGTTCGACGTCAGCGGGTCGATGAACGGCGTCAAGATCGCCCAGGCGCGGTCCGCCCTGAAGGCCTGCCTGAACCTGATGAACCCCGGCGACGGCGCCTACATCCTCGCCTTCAGCGACTCCCTCAGCCCGTGGAAGAACAAGGTCAGCGCGGTCGACGGGAGCGCGACGCTGTTCGTCGACTCGCTCGGCGCCGGGGGCGGGACGCACATCCAGGACGCGCTCCTGTCGACCCTCCGCATCCTCGACGACTCCGACCGCCCCACCGCCGTCGTGTTCCTCACCGACGGGCTCGGCACCCGGCCCGTCGAGGAGACGCTCCAGCGCGTGGCCGAGGCCGCCGGGAACACCCGCGTCTTCAGCTTCGGCGTCGGCAGCAACGTCAACGCCGCGTTCCTGGAGCGCCTCGGGCGCGAGAACCGGGGCGGCTACACCCACATCGACGGCAGCGTCGCCATCGACCACGTCGTGCAGGACTTCTACGCGTCCATCAGCAAGCCCGTCCTGACCGACCTGGAGCTCGACTTCGGGGACGTCGTCGCCAACCGCGCCTACCCCGCCGTCCTCCCCGACGTCTACAAGGGCCAGCGCCTCCTCATCACCGGCCGCTACCGGGGGACGGGCGAGCAGACCCTCCGCGTGACCGGCCGGATCGGCGGCGAGGAGAAGGTCCTCGAGCTCCCCATCGACTTCGCCGCGCGCGACGCCGAGCACCCCTGGGTCGCCCGCATGTGGGCCAAGCGCCGCGCCGACCACCTCCTCGCGGACATCCGCATGTACGGCGAGACGGCCGAGGCGAAGGACGAGATCGTCGCCCTGTCCACGACCTGGCAGTTCGCCACGCCGTACACCTCGCTGGTCGCCCACGCCGACCCCCGCGTCGCGTCGCTCACCCCCGCCCGCATCAAGCCCGGCGACCCCGTCCTCGCCATCCCGGCGCCCGCCGACAGCGTCGCCGTCACCGCCTTCCTCCCCTTCGGCGAGGTGAAGGACCTCGTCTACGACGGCGACGCGCAGCTGTGGGTCACCCGGTTCCTCGTCCCCCGCACGGTCGACGACGGCGTCTACTGGATCCACGTCGTCGCGACCGACCGCCGGGGGCAGGCGGAGTGGTTCAAGCTCGCCTACACGGTCGACACCCTCGCCCCGGTGATGCGGGTCGACCTCGACACCGACACCTTCGTCGTCGGCGACGGGCTGGAGGTCACGGCTCGCCCCGTCATCGGCTTCCTCGAGCTCGGCACCGAGATGGTCCGGGCCCTGGGCCGCGACGCGGCGGCTCGCGCCAAGGCGTTCGTCGACGTCAAGACGGTGGTCGCGCGCCTCGCGGGGACGGACGTGGAGGCGGTCCTCCGCTCCACCCCCGGCGGCGCCCCCGGCTGGCACGGCACCCTCGACCTGCCCCTGACCCTCCCGGCGGGCAGCTACCGCCTCGAAGTCACGGCCACCGACGTGGCCGGCAACAAGCACACCGTGGTCCGCGACGTCCTCGTCGAGGCGGGCGCGGTGGTGGGGGTCCTCTGATGGCCCCGATCGAGCTGAACACTCGGATCCGACGCGCATCGTGGGGCGGCGTCGTGGTCCTGGGGGCAGCACTGGGAATGGGCCCGGTGCTGTCCCCGAACTTCCTCGACGAGGCCGCGCGCGTCCGCCACGAGCTGCCCGTCGTCACCTTCGACCTCCCCTCGCGGACCCCCGCGGGCGCGGCGACGTCGTTCACCCCGAGCGACGACGGCCCCGAGGCCGGCGCGACCCTCGGCCTCCGGCTCGCCGAGACGGTCACCGACCCCGACGACACCCGCGACGCCGTCGCCGACGAGGCCGGCCTCTGGGTCGCGACCGGCGGCGGCCTCCTCCGCGTCCCCTTCGACGACGCGCTCCCGACCCGCTGGTGGACCACCGCCGACGGCCTCCCCGACCACCGCCTCACCGCGATCGAGGCGGTCCCCGGCGGGCTCGCGGTGGGGACCGAAGCAGGCGGCGTGCTGATGCTCGACGTGACGACCGGCGAGCCGTCCGTGGTCGCGTCCGCGTCCGTCGGCGACGCCCGCGTCAGCGACCTCCTCTACGCCGACGACGCCCTCTTCGTCGCCACCTGGGGCGAGGGGATCTGGATGTCCGACGGCTCCACCGAGGCGCTGACCTTCCGCCCGGTGGGGCCCAAGACGGGGATGCAGTCGCGGCGCGTGACCTCCGTCGCGTGGCTCGACGGCGAGCTCCTCGCGGGGACCGCGGGGGCCGGCCTGTGGGTCCGCGGGACGAACGGCAAGGCCCGCCGGTTCGTGGCCCGCGGCGGCCTCGCGGGCGACTTCGTGGTCGACCTCGTCCGCCGCGACGACGCCGTCTGGATCGCGGCCCCCGGGGGCGTCTCCCGCTACCGGCGCGGCGTGCTCCAGACCTGGCTCCCCGGCGACCGCACCCCCGCGGGCATGACCCGCGCCCTCGGCGCCGACGGCAGCCTCGCCCTGTCCGGCGGCCGCGTGGGCCGCTTCGGCTCGACCGACACCTCCGCGCTCCCCCCCAACCCCGACGGCCTCGGCCCCTGGAACGGCGTCCCCGTCCCCGAGGTCCGCTGGATCGTCGACGGCGGCGGGCGGCGCTGGGCGGGGACCGACCGCGGCCTCGTCGTCGAGCGCGACGGCGGCTGGATGTGGGTCATCCACGAGGGCCCCGGGAGCAACGACATCACGACGGCGGCGGTCCACCGCGGGTCGCTCCTGGTGGGGACGTTCGACCGCGGCGCGTGGCGCGACGGGCGGGCGCTCCCGCTGAGCAACGCGGAGGTCAACGACGCCCTCATCGACGACGACGGCGTCGCCTGGATCGCGACCTCCGGCGGCCTCGCCCGGGCGACCGGGGACGCGATCCCGGACGTCCGCCTCTTCGGCCGCGTCCACGGCCTCACCAACCTCCACGTGGGCGCCGTGACCCGCTCCGGGGACGCGCTCTGGGTGGGCACCGCGGCGGGGGTGCAGCGCTTCGAGGGGGGCTCGTTCGGGGCCCCCGCCGACGACCGCGTGGCCCACGTCTACGACCTCGCCCCCGAGGGCGAGCACGTCGTCGCGGGGACGCTGGAGGGGCTCTGGTCCGTCCGCCCGTCCGGCGCGACCCCGTTCCGCTACGAGACCGGCGAGCTGCCCGACAACTGGGTCAACGGCGTCGCCGTCGCCCCCGACGGTCGCCTCTGGGCGGGGACCTACGACGCCGGCCTCGCCGTCCGCGACGGTTCCGGGGGGTGGACGTGGCTGCTCGAGGGGGACTCCGTGTCCAACGGCTGGGTCAACCCCGGCGCCCTGCTCGCGCTCCCCGACAACACCGTCCTCGTAGGCACGATGGGCGGCGGGCTGCTGCGGGTCGGCGTCGGGGGCGAGATCGAGCGCTGGACCATGGCCGACGGCCTCGCCGGCGACGACGTCACCGCCATCGCGGTCGAGGGCGACGTCGTCTGGGTGGGGACCCGGAGCGGCCTCAGCCGCCTGGAGATGAGCCGTGATCGCGCTTCGTAGCCTGCTCCCGGTGGCGGTCGGCGCGGTCTGGACGGAGGTCCTCTGGATCGGCGTCGCGGGGGCGGCGCTGGTGCTCGTCGCGGACCTCGCGGCCTCCCGCTCCCCGAAGGCGCCGGCCGTCGACGTCGAGCAGCTCCGCGCGGACCTCGAGATCGCCGACCTGGAGCGGCGCTGGAGCGCGTGAGATGAGGCACCTCCTCTTCGCCGGCGTGCTCCTCCTCCAGGCGGCGGTGATCGCGCACCCCGAGCGTCCCCTTGAGCCGCCGCCCGATCCGGTCGCCGCCGCCCCCCTCGCGCTCGCCGCCGCCGCCGTCGTCGAGCCCGGCGACGGCACCCCCGCCGGCGCCCTCGGCTCCCGCGCGGCCTGGCCCGTCGGCTCCCGCGTCCAGCTGACGTTCGCCCCCGAGCAGGAGTCCTGGACGGCCGTCCTGTGGTTCGACGGCCCCGACACCGTCGTCCCCCTCTACCCGGTGTTCGCGGCGGGCGAGACAGGCTGGACCGACGCCGCGGCGCCGTACGTCGTCCCCGGCGAGGGCCGCTACCTCCGCCTCACCACCACCGCGGGCGACGGCGACGCCCTCGTCGTGGTCACGTCCCGGCGGCCCGATCCCGAGGTCGAGCGCGTCCTCCTGAACCCCCAGCCCGCCGACGTCCGCCGGCTCCGCGAGGCGCTGCTCGCCGAGGCCGCCGCCCGCGCCCCGGGCCTCGTCCCCGTCGCCGCCGAGCGGTTCCTCCCCACCCCCGACGGGCGCGCCGTCCCCGTCCCCTGGCGCCGCGCCGTCGGCGAGGGGCGCGTCGCCGTCGCGTGGGAGATCCACGCCGGGTAAGGCAGGTCCGTTCCGGGCAGAATGGTCGTCCGCATGACGACCGCCCGCGCCTCCGCCCTGCTCCTCGTCCCCCTCCTCGCCCTGTTGCTGCCCGCGACCGCCCTCGCGGGCGAGCCCTGGGACACCCCCTTCCACGAGGACGCCGCGGCCGTCCTGAAGGCCGCGCAGGCCGTCGACGTGGGGGACCGCGCAGGCGGCCTGATCCTCCTCGCCGAAGGCATCTACTCCTACGACGACGCCGGCCTGATGACGCGCACCACCCGGGTCGTCGTCCGCATCCTCGACCGGGACGGCGTCGAGCAGTTCGGCTCCCTGAGCCCGTCGTGGTCCCCCTGGTACGAGGGGACGCCGGAGATCCGCGGCCGCATCATCGGCCCCGACGGGGGCATCACCGAGCTCGACGCGTCCACCATGATGGAGCGCCGGGTCGGCGGCGAGGCCGACATGTACTGGGACCGCCGCGTCCTCGAGGGACCGCTCCCCCCCATCGACGTCGGCGCCGTGGTGGAGACCGAGGTCACCGTCGCCCAGCACCGCTCCTTCTTCGACGCCGGCACCGTCAACCGGACCTGGCTGGTGGGCGCGTCGGTGACGGAGACCCGCCGCGTCGTCCTCGAGCACCCCAAGGCGCTCAAGATGAAGGTCGTCGAGGAGGAGGTGAAGGCGAAGAAGCAGACCGTGGACGGCCGGATCCGCCGCACGTGGGAGCTGTCGCCGGCCCCCACGGCGGACGACTGGGACCCCTGGCTCCCCCCCGAGGAGGGGCAGTACGCGATGGTCGGCTGGTCGACGGGCAAGTCGTGGAAGGACGTCGCCACGGCGTACCACGAGGCCGTCGAAGCGAAGCTCGCGGGGGCCGATCTGGAGACGCTCGCCAAGGAGGTCGCGGGCGAGCACGCGGGGGACCGGGACGCGGCCGCCGAGGCGATCCTCCGGTACGTCACCACCGAGGTCCGCTACACCGGCCTGGAGCTCGGCGAGTCGGCCCTGATCCCGGCCACGCCGGCGGAGACGATGGAGCGCGGGTACGGCGACTGCAAGGACCAGTCGACGCTGATGGCGGGGATGCTGCGGGCGCTCGGGTACGAGGCCCACCTCGCGCTGCTGCTCGTCCAGGGGCGGCGCGACGTCAGCGCGGAGCTCCCCGGGCTGGGGGACTTCGATCACGCGATCGTCGTCGTCCGCGGCCCCGGCGAGCCGCTCTGGATCGACCCCACCAACCGCTTCCACCGCGCCGGCCGCGTCTCCCCCTCGGTCGAGGACCGCCGCGCGCTGATCGCCGACCCCGCGACCCGGGGGCTGACGGCCATCGGCGCCAGCGCGGCCGCCGACAACGGCTGGGAGGAGGTCCGCGTCCTCACGATCAGCGACGAGGCCAACGCCCACCTCCGCGAGACGACGACCTACCGCGGCGCCCCCGAGGCGTCGATCCGGGACGCCTACACGGGCACCGCCGACAAGGAGCGGCGCGAGTACCTCGGCGACTACGTGGTCTCGCAGTACGACGGCGGCGAGCTGACCGAGCTGACCCTGAGCGACCCCGAGGACCTCAGCGGCCCCTTCGTCATCGACCTCGAGGCGGACGACGTCCCCGCGGCGTGGGCGGCGGACGACGAGGCCTGGGCGCGGCTCCCGTGGGGCGGGCTCCTGCGCGAGATCGACGGCTTCTTCTTCCCCGGCGGGGCCGAGCCCGAGGATGAGCCCCGCACCTCCGACGTCTACCGCTACGCCCCGTTCTCCTCGGCGCTGGTGTACGAGGTCCACGCCCCCCCGGGGTACGAGCTGGTCGAGCAGCCCGACGACGAGGCCGTGGCCGGCGGTCCGTTCGCCTACGCCCGGAAGACGACGGTCGGCGAGGACGGCGCCGTCCGCGTCCGGTTCGAGGTCACGGTCGACGCCCGCCGCTTCGACGTCGACGCCCTGAAGGCGATGCGCGACGCCATCGGGGAGCTCGACCGCCCCGACGACCCCTACCTCCACTTCGTCCACCGCTCGCGGCAGCTCGTCGACGAGGGGAAGACCGACGAGGCCATCGCCGCGGCCCGCGCCGACCAGGGGGTGGGCGGCTGGCTGGCCGACGTCCGCGTGGCCGAGCTGCTGCTGGACGCCGGCGCCGGGGAGGCCGCCCGCGTCGCCGCCCGCCGCGCGACCGAGGCCAACCCCGAGTCGGGCCGGGGGTGGCGGGCGCTGGCGTGGGCCCTCCAGCACGACGAGCTCGGCCGCCGCTTCTCCCCCGGCTGGGACCGCGCGGGCGCCATCGCCGCCTACGAGCAGGCGCTGGCCCTGGACGAGACCGACTGGCTCGCGCTCGCCGACCTGTCCGTCGTCCACGAGTACAACGAGCTGGGGCAGCGGTACGGCGACGAGGAGCAGATCCGGGCGTCGATCGCGCGGCTCGAGCAGCTCCGGGAGCACTGGGACGTCGACGACTGGGAGAACAACCTCCTCGCCAACCTCTTCCGTGTCCGCGAGTTCGACGAGCTCCGAAAGCTCAACGGCGAGATCGGGACGGGCGACAACGACGGCCTCGTCGTCGCCGCCGCGGCCCTCGACTCCCTGGAGCAGGCGGTCGCCGTGGCGAAGAAGAAGTCGGCCGGCGAGCAGCAGATGCGGGAGCTCCTCGCGGACGCCTACGGGCAGCTGTACGCCATCGGGGAGTTCGAGGCCGCCGCGGAGATCCTCCAGGACCTGTCGGTCCGCACCGGGAGCGAGTCCCGCGACGTCGTCCGGATGCTGCGCGACGCCCACGAGCTGAGCGAGCCGGGCAAACCGAAGACCGCGACCGAGGCGCTCCACCGGTGGCTCTTCCGGGTGATGGAGCCCGACCTGACGCTGGACCGCTACCGCGAGGTGCTGACCGAGGAGGCAGCCGCGTCGATGACCGAGGAGCGCCTCCGGGACACCCGCCGCCGCCTCGTCGCCGGCATCGTCCCGATGGCCGACGAGTACGCGATGTCGCCGTCGGCGGCGATCCGGATCATCCTCGCCGCGGTCACCACCCGCGAGGAGGCCGTCGACAAGAAGATCGTCGCGGTCCGCCTCTCCCAGGGGTTCGTGCAGGACGAGCCGGAGACGTTCGTGTTCGTCAAGGAGGGGGGCGACTGGAAGCTCGCCGGGGCTCACGGCATGTGGCACCCCGTCGGCGACCTCGCCCTCGGCCTGGTCGCCAAGAAGCCCGACGTCGCCCGCCGCCTCGTGCAGCTCGCGGCGTCGGACCTGTCCGCCCGGTCGGGCTTCGAGCCGTACGTCTTCCGCAACACGATGAAGGTGAAGGGGGACGAGGGGACCGAGCTGGCGGCCCACGTCCTCGCCTGCTTCGAGCCCCGGCCCGCCTGCCTGGAGGGGGCCGAGCGGGCGGCGTCGGAGAACGAAGGGGCGGACAAGGTGGAGCCGATGGTGTTCGGCTGGCTCGGCGAGAAGCTCTACCGGGCGCAGGACACCGAGGGGCTGGTGCGGATCTCGGAGCACCGGTTCGGTCTCCTCGACGACGAGCCCTACGCGGGCCTCGCGCTCTACCGGGCCCTCCTCGCCGCGGGTCGCGCCGACGACGCCGCCACCCACCGGTCGGCCGCCCTGGAGGCCTCGTCGAACCGGGAGATCAGCGAGCTGCTCTTCCAGCTGGAGGACGAGCAGCGGGCCGGCGACCTCGCCGCGGCGATGACGACGATGGAGGCGATCGAGGCGGCCGACGAGGACCAGGACTACGACAACAACCTCGCCTGGTACGCGCTCTTCGTCGAGGGGTCCGACCTGGAGCAGGCGCTGGAGCGGGCGAAGGCGGCGACCGGCGACGGCACCCATCAGTCGCTCCACACGCTCGCCACGGTCCACGTCGAGCGGGCCGAGCCGGCGCTCGCCTACGAGGCGCTGATCCGGTCGATGGACACCGAGCCCCGCGACCGGCCGAGCGTCCACGACTGGTACGTCATCGGCCGGATCGCCGAGCTGTACGGCGAACCCGAGGCCGCCCGGGCGGCGTACGAGCGGGTCGAGCCGACACGCGGGCTGGGGACGCACGCCGACGACACCCGCAACCTCGCGCAGCGCCGCCTGGACGCCCTCGGGGACTGACCGGACGATGCACGCCGTCATCATCGGGGCCGGCATCACGGGCGCCCTCGTGGCCCACGAGCTGCTCCTGAAGGGGGCCGACGTCACCGTCCTGGAGGCGCGCGAGAAGGGCGCGGGGAGCTCGTCCCGGTCGGCCGCCTGCATCCGCCAGCAGTGGTCCACGCCCGCCACGGTGCGGGCGATGCGGTACTCGGTCCGGGCCTACGACCGCTTCGGCGAGGACTTCGGCTGCGGCCCCGACGTCGCCCCTCCGGTCGTCCACAACGGCTACCTCTTCCTGTACGCGGACGGCTGGGAAGAAGCGCAGGCGCGGGTCGCGATGCAGCACGCGGCGGGGCTGACGGAGGTCGAGGCGATCCCCGCCGCCGCCCTGACCGACCGCTTCGGACGCGTCGACGCGACGAACCTGAAGGGGGCGACGTTCTGTCCCACGGACGGCTTCCTCCGCCCCGACATCGTCTACATGGAGGGCTTCCGCCGGGTCGAGGAGCTGGGCGGGCGGCTGATCCAGAACTTCCGGGTGATGGACGGCGCCCACGACGGCGGCCGGCTCGTGGCGGTCAAGGCGGACGACGGCCGCGAGGTGGAGGGCGACGTCTTCGTCAACGCGACCAACGCCTGGGCCCCGCGCCTGTCGCGTCGGCTCGGCGGGATCGACCTCCCCATCGCGCCCCTGAAGCGGTACCTCTACTTCGTCCACCGGGGCGGCGACGTCGGGGCCGACGAGATGATGGACTGGCCGATGACGATCACGCCGTCGCGCGCCTACTGCCGCCCCGAGAACCCCGAGCAGCTCCTCGCCGGGTGGGCCCACGCGACGGACCCCGAGCCGGAGTTCGACTGGAGCGACCAGGACCTCATCGAGCCGCCCTTCTTCCACAAGACGGGGCTCGACAACTACGGCTTCCAGCTGTGGATGGAGCTGGCCGAGGCGATGCCCGCGATCGGGGAGTTCAAGGGCATCGAGGCGACGACGGCGGGGTTCTACGCGGTGACGCCCGACCACAACCCCATCCTCGGCTTCGACCCGCAGCAGCCGGGCCTCCTCCACGCCGCCGGCTTCAGCGGGCACGGGGCGATGCTCGGCCCGTTCACGGCCAAGGCGATCGCGGCGATGGCCTTGGCGGGGGAGACGCTGACGAGCGTGCGCGTCGAGGACGAGGAGATCGACGTCGGCGCCATGCTGGTGGGGCGCGACTTCACCCACGCCGAAGGGATGGTCATCTGATGGATCGGTTCATGCGCGCGGCGATCGACGAGGCGAAGCTCGGCCTGGGCGAGGGCGGCATCCCCATCGGCAGCGTCCTCGTCCGCGGTGACGCCATCATCGGCCGCGGCCACAACAAGCGGGTCCAGGACGGCAACCCGATGGTCCACGCGGAGATCGACTGCCTCATCAACGCCGGCCGGGTGGGCAGCTACAAGGACTGCGTCCTCTACTCGACGCTGATGCCCTGCTACCTCTGCAGCGGCGCCGCGGTGCAGTTCAAGATCCCGAAGGTGATCGTGGGCGAGTCGGTCACCTTCGCCGGCGGCCCCGAGTTCATGCGGAGCCACGGCATCGAGGTCGTCGACCTGAACCTCGACGAGTGCGTCCGGATGATGAGGGACTTCATCGCCGCCCGACCGGAGCTCTGGTACGAGGACATCGGAGACCTGTAGCCCGTGGAGCTCGTCGTCCTGACCGCGATCCTCGTCGGCGGCTTCCTGCTGATCGCCCGCCACGCGATGCGCGCCCACACGGTGGTCGAGCTGGCCCACGGCCGCGCCCGCGTGCTCCGCGGCACGCTCCCCCCGGGCCTCCTCGGCGACCTCGGCGCCATCGCCCGCCACGAGTCCGGCACGGTCGAGCTCCGCGGCGGCGGCCCGACCCTGAAGATCGACTTCGAGGGACTCAGCGACGGGGGCGAGCAGCGGGTCCGGAACGTCGTGCTGCTCGTGAAGGACCGCATCAAGCCGTGAGAACGAACGAGCCCCCGCCAGGAGGATTCCTGGCGAGGGCTAAGCCCAGGAGGAGAGCGCCCGATTCGCCTCCTGGACCATCCGGGGCACCCCGTGCCGTGACGTGCCTCGGATTCTTCGTTCTGCTGGATCGGACACAGCCGCCCGCAGAAGGTTCCGAGAAAAAGACGAAAGGAGGGGGGGCCGCTATTCGGCGGTGACGGAGACGTCGACGCGGATCCGGGCGTCGGCGTTGGCCTCGGGGGCACGGCCCATCTTGAGGCTGCCGTGCTCGCGGAGGACGCGCGACATCGTCGAGGCGTTGGACTCGGCGAGGTCGAGGCGGAGCTTGCCGGACGCCATCGGCGTCACGGTGATGCCGGCGCTCCGGAGGGCCGAGATCACCTGGTCGCGGGTCACGCCGGGAGCCAGCTTCAGCGTCGCGTCGCCGCCGACGCCGGTGAAGGTGACCTCGTCCAGCTTCGGCGGCGCCGTGCGCGCGGCCACCCGTCCGCCGCCCTCGCGACGCACCGCCCCGCCCGAGGCGACCGGCGCGGACTCGGCCTCGGCGACCTCGAGATCGGCGGCGGGGTCGAGGTAGTCCTCCAGCGGCTCGTCGGACATCGTCACGTCGTCCGCCGACGCCACGGCGGGCTCGTCCTCGGGCTCCGGCGCGAACGCTCCCGCCGTGGGCTCCTCCGGGGCGGGCGACGGGTCCAGCTCGTGCATCACCACGCCGTCGTCGGACTCCCACTCGGCCTCGAACACGCCGTCCGGGCCGACCGCGGACTCCCGGCGGACGTCGCGCGCGGGGCGGGACGCCGGCGGCGGGGACGCGGCCGGCGCCTCGGCGGGGCCGGTCACGCCGTTCATCACCCGCGGGGTCGCCTCCTCCATCAGGGGCCGGCCCTCCGCGCCGGAGCCGCCCTCGGCGGCCAGCCGGTCGGCGAGCCGCTCGCGCGCGGCCTCCTCCGCGTCGGCGGCGAACCCGGCGTCGACGACCGCGTCCCCGGCGTCCAGGTCCTCGCCCCGGAGGCTGCCGCTGGGGCTCGGGATCGTGGACGCGGCGGGCTCCTCCGAGGCCGCCATCATCGCCGGCGAGGGCGGGGCCATCGTCTCGCCGCCCTGGTTCACGAACACGACCCCGACGCCGACCAGCAGCATCGCCGCGACCGCGCCGAACCAGGGGGTCTTCCAGAAGACGACGTTGGCGGCGACGGGGAGGTCCCCCGACTGCACGCCGATGGCGAGGTCCGCCGTCGCCTCCATCACGGACGCGACCAGCCCCTCGGGCGCCTTCACCGGCGGCAGCGAACCGAGCCGGTCCACGAGCGCGCGCAGCTCCTCGAGCTCGGCCCTCAGCGCGGGATCGGCCGCGAGGGCCTCCTCCATGCGCGCCAGCTCGTCCCCGGACAGCTCCCCGTCCAGGTACTCGCTCAGCCGATCGTGTGCTGCGAACTCCGTCATTCCCTCGCCATCCGTCGTTTCAGCCGGTTCTTCAGCTCCCCGCGGGCCCGGTGGATCCGGGACTTGACCGTCCCCGGCGCCAGCTCGAGCATCGAACCGATCTCGTCGTAGCTGAGGCCTTCCACATCGCGAAGGAGGAGGATCTCCTTCCAGATGGGGTCCAGCCGGGCCAGCTCCTCACGCATGATGGACAACTGCTCGCCGTGCAGAAGCTCGTCCTCTGCGTCCGGCTTGTCGTCCGCCAGCTCCCTCCTGCGCGTTCCGCCTTCGTCGTCCTCGGAGGTGGCGTCCAGGCTGTCATGACGCTTGTCGTGCCGTCGCGCCCGGTAGGCCTGGACGTTGCGGCAGTGGTTGAGCGTCACCCGGTACAACCACGTCGTGAACTTCGACTCCCCGCGGAAGCGGTGCAAGTTCTTGAAGACCTTGACCAGGACCTCCTGGGCGGCTTCCTCCGCCAGGCTGGCCGAGCCGAGGAGCCGGAACGAGAACGCGTAGACGCGGTCCTGATGCCGGATCACCAGCTCTTCGAAGGCCTTCCGATCGCCTTCCAGGAAGCGCCGGACAAGCTCCTTGTCCACCGCGGCCGGGTCGGCACTGTCACCCGCTACGGACACCGCCCCGAGGCCCAGGTTCCCGAGAATCATCCCGAGGAGCGTCATCCCGAGCGGCCGCCCGTCTTGCTCACGAGGGTGACGGCGTCGATGACCATCCCCTTGTCGACGGCCTTGACCATGTCGTAGACGGTCAGCGCGGCGACGCTGACGGCGGTCAGGGCCTCCATCTCGACGCCCGTCCGGCCGGTGCAGCCGACGGTCGCCTCGATCGCGACCCCCTCGTCCGTCAGCGCGAGATCGACCTGCACCTTGTCGAGCTGGAGCGGGTGGCACAGCGGGATCAGGTCGGCGCAGCGCTTCGCCCCCTGGATGCCGGCGATGCGCGCGACTTGGAGGACGTCGCCCTTCTTGGAGCCCTCGGCGACGAGGCGGCGGGCCTCGGCGGACATGAGGACGCGACCCCGCGCCACGGCCACCCGGACGGTGACGTCCTTGCCGCCGACGTCGACCATGCGGGCGGCGCCGGACTCGTCGACGTGGGTCAGCTTGCCGCTCACTTCCGGAACGTCCCCGGGAGGTCCGCGACGGCCTCGGTCAGCGCCTTCAGGTCGGCGCGGAAGCCGGCGAGGTCGTCGCGCTCGGTGAGCGTGTCGTCGAGGCGGGCGGCGTCGTCCACGAGCTGGGCGAAGAAGGCGACGCCCTCGGCGATCAGCGCCCGGAGCCGGACGGTCGCCCGGTCGGGGAGCCGCTGCCCCCGGAAGCGCGGCGGGCCGCCGCCTCCGGTCGTCAGCTCGATGTTCACGTCGGGCCCGTACACCTGCATCTCCAGCACCAGCTCGTCGTCCCCATCGTACAGCGACCATTCGCCGGCCTCGGCGTCGACGAGCTCGATGAGCAGGACCCACAGCTCCTCCAGGAGCATCCCGTCGCGGGGCAGCTCCAGCTCGATCCGGGCGGGGCCGAGGTGGACGGTCCAGCGTCCGCGCCAGCCCCGCGCGTAGGTCGCCGCGAGGTCGCCGATCAGCCCGGGGCCCACGTCGAAGACCTCGGGCCGCTCGACGGTCGCGGGGGTGGACTCGAGGCGGAGGGAGAAGGGCACGGGGCCCGCGTCGGTGCGGTCGCGGCGGCGCTGGGGCATGGCGAGGGCTACGGCGTCACTTCGAGCTGGTTCATCTCGAACACGTCGAGCCCGGTGGAGTCGTCCGCGTCGACGTACAGCCAGTTGACGCCCCCGTCGTCGCTGAACCGGAACGTGATCGAGTACGTCCCGAACGTCGGCGGGGTGACCGTCCCGGTCCAGCGGTCGGCGCTGCCGGAGTCGCTGTCGTACGACGCCGCGGACCAGCTCCAGGAGTCGGGGAGGTCCGTGGGGAGGAAGCCCTGGGGGCCGATCCCGATCTCGCCGGCGATGCCTGCCGCAGCGCCCGCGTCGGCCGTTCCGGGCCCCACCACGGTGGCGAAGTGGGCGGCCGTGGGGGTGCCCGGGGAGCCGCTCTGCGCGCCCGCCGCCTCGAGCTCGCCGGAGGTCAGCCCGTGGGACGTCCCCGTGAAGGTGAAGCCGCCCGACGCGACATCGCTGCTGAGCGCGTGGGAGACGACGACGTCGGCCGCGCCCACGGAGCCGGCGTCGGTCACGATCTCGATGGTCCCGTCGTCGTCCACGTCGGGCGGCACCGCGTCCCCGCCGACGGTCACGTCGGTGACGCCGGTGAAGCCGCTGCCGAGGATCTGGACGATGGTCCCGCCGCCGGCGAGCCCGTTGTCGGGCTCGATCGACGTGATGGTGACCTCCTCGTCGACGACACCGTCGCAGTCGTCGTCGGCGCCGTTGCCGGGGTCCTCGGTGGCGCCGGGGAAGATCGAGGCGTCCGTGTCGTCGCAGTCCTCGCCGCCGGCGGCCTCGGACGCGAACCCGTCTCCGTCGCCGTCGCCGGGCACGACGGTGTCGTCGTCGTCGGAGGCGTCGTCGTCGTCGTCGGTGGCGTCGTCGTCG
>CAYFOA010000107.1:0-17633 GCA_964344575.1 uncultured Rickettsiales bacterium
CTCGCGCGCCTCGGCCTCACCGCGCTCGCTCGTCTACGCGCTCCAAGCTCCTAGGGAGCCTCCTCCCAGGTCGCGTCGTCGACGACGGTGACCGAGCCCTGCATCCCGTGGCTGACCTCGCCCTTGCTGTTGACCTCGGGGTCGGGCGCGAGCTTCCGCCGGCGGAGGACCCCGGTGACCCGGACGGTCTTCCGGTCCAGCGCCTCGGGCCACTCCTGCAGTCCGCCGACGTAGATCGTGCGCCGGTCCGACAGGACGACCAGCGCGCCGGCGTGGGCGTTGCGGGCGGTCCCCTGGAGGGTCAGCTCCTGGTCGTGCATCCCCTTGGGCCAGGTCTCGTGGATCATCCGCGCCCCGCGTAGGCGATGGCGGCGAGGCCCGCGTCGTAGTTCTTCGCCTTGGCGACCCCGAAGGCGATCCGGTCGAAGTCGTAGTAGCCGGCGACGAACTTCGCCTTGGTGCTCTGGAGGACCTTCATGGGCCCCATGCGGGCGCGCAGCTCGGGGTCCTTGTACTCCATGTGGTTGGCGTGCCAGAAGCACTTCGACACGGTGTCCCAGAAGCCGTAGTCGAAGTTGATGTAGCTGGACATGTCGTCCTCACCGTCGCCGTCGCGGTCCTCCCACTTCGACTGGGCGCGGTACTTGTAGTTGCTCATGTCCATCTCGCCGGTCTCGGGATCGGCGATGAAGGCGTCCTCGTCGGGGTTGAGCCGGTCCTCCCACTTCGGGGACTGGTTGGACCAGAACAGCTTGGCGAAGAGGACGTACCGGTCCTTGGGGACGAGCCGACCGATCAGGGGGATGCGGGCCCACCAGTCGAGCACCCGGTTCTTCTCCTCCATGTACTTCTCGGCCTGCTCGAAGTTGCCGTAGATCTTCTCCGCGGCGTCCAGCGGGTTGCCGCCGCCGCGGAGGTTGGCGGCGGTGATGCCGATGCAGCCGCGGTCGATGGTCTCCCGCTCGGCCGAGGTCATCTTGCGGCCCTGCTCCTGCTCCCACATCTCGACGTACTGGTCGGGGGAGAAGCGGCGCTGCTTGCCCTTGTCCTCACCGAACGCGGGGGTGGGCTCGCTGTCCGGCGCCTCCTCGTCCAGCGGGGTGCCGAGGAGCTGGAGGTTCTCGCCGGCGGGCTTGAGCTGGACCAGCCCGTCGCGCCCCTTGGCCTGGACGGTGTGCTGGGCGGCGCCGGCGGCGAACGAGCCCGCCCGGGGCGAGTTCATCGCCGCCCCCTCGGCGAACGACCGACCGTGGGCAGCCCCCGGCGCGGCGGCCGAGGAGGTGGGCGTGGACGAGGCCGAAGCCTCGGGCGGGAGGTGCGAGCGGGCGGCCATGGCGTCCCCTGGGCCCCGGTTCGTGGGGCAACGCCGTCACTATCAGCCCCCCCGCGCGATCGATCAAGGAACAACGAGGCGCGGGACGGGGGGCGGGGCTCAGAGCCGGCGCGGGCGGCGGGACGCGAACCCGATCTCGGCGGGCCGCCACCGGCGGGCCGCGAACCCCAGCGCGATCAGCGCGACGAGCGGCACCGGGGGCCCCGCCCCGCCCGCGTCGCACCGGCAGACGCCGGTCCCCGACGGCCCCCCGCGGTCGTCGTCGTCGTCGCCGGCCGGCGCCGAGTCGTCGTCGTCGCCGGCCGCCCCGGAGTCGTCGTCGTCGTCGTCCGGGGCCGCCGAGTCGTCGTCGTCGGACGGCGGCGGGCAGTCGGCGTCGAGCCCGTCGACCTCGCTGCCGTCGCAGTCCTCGTCGGCCGCCGTGTCGCAGTCCTCCTCGGCGCCGGGCCACGCGTCGGGGTCCTCGTCGTCGCAGTCGGTGGCGTCGTCGGCGTAGCCCCCGGGGGGGTAGCACCAGACGCCGTCGCCGTCGGGGTGGGGGGCGTCCGGGTCGCCGAAGCCGTCGAGGTCGGCGTCTTCGTAGAACAGCCCCGTCTCGTCGCACGGCGTGGTCCACGCGAAGTCGTCGATCCAGACCGCGTTGTCGGGGTTGCCGTGATCCGTGCCGACGATCCAGATCCGCGCGGTCACCTCGGTGAGGCCGGCGACGTTGGCGCTGAGGTCGACGGGGTCGTGCTCGGCGAAGGCGCCGTCGGCCCCGAACATCGCCGTGTGGCGGAGGGTGCCGTCGGTCTGCAGGAGCTGGAAGGTCACCCAGGCGGCGTCGAGGGTGGCGAAGTCGAACGAGGTGACGAACGGCAGCGTCACCGGCAGCGTCCGCTCGAGGCCGTAGCGGCGGGTGCTGCCGGAGTAGTCGTAGCTCCCCATCACCCGCGCCGAGGGGGCGGGGTCGCCGACGGCCGTGTCCAACTCCAGCGCGTAGGTGGGCGAGAACTGGTCGGTGTCCCGCCACAGGCTCCACGGCTCGGTGCCGGCGGCGAAGTCGTCGACGTCGACGGGGACGTCGGGCACCGGCGGCAGCTCGGTGGTGACGAGCTCGAAGTTGTCGAGGGCGATGTGCTGCTGGTGGTTCGCCGTCCAGCCATCCGCGAGGGTGAAGCGGACGATGACGTCGGTCGGCTCGGCGGGCAGCACGTGGCTGAGGTCGGTGGGGGGGTAGGACAGCCAGCCGGTGTCGTAGACGCTGCCCGAGATGAGCGTCTGGTGGTAGAGGACGGCGCCGTCGCTCGCCTGGACGAGCTCCAGGTACATCCGGGTGGTCGTGATGTGGCTCGACCAGGCCCGCCAGTCGAAGCGGAGGTGGAAGCGGAGCAGGTTGTCGAAGGTGCGCTCCAGCCCGAAGCTGCGGGTCGCGGGGGTCGCGTCGGCGTCCGCGGTGTCCCAGTCGCCGAAGACGTGGGCGGCGGGGGCGGGGGCGCCGTCGCCGGTGTCGTGGGTCAGCTGGTAGGAGTGCGGCTCCCCCGCGGACGTCTCTGCGTAGAAGGTCCACTCGCCGAGCCCGGCGGAGAAGTCGTCGGAGTAGACGATCACCTCGTCCCCGGCGAGCGCCGGACCCGCCCCCGCGAGGCAGGCGACGAGCGCGACGGCGGCGACGCGGAACACCCCGCCATCGTACCGGGGGCCCGACTCAGCCGAACCGGGCTCGCCAGGCGGCCTCGAAGCGGCGGAACCGGGCGTGCGCGTAGGGGACGAACCGGATCCGCTGGATCGGCGCGAGCGCGAGCGGCAGGGCGGCCATCGCGTACATGACGTCCGACAGCAGGATCAGGGACAGCGTCTCGTCCACCAACCGCTCCGCCTCGCCGGCCGGGGGGGACGGTCCGCAGGCCAGGTAGGCGTCGACCAGCGTCCGCACGTCGGCGCGGCCGAACTCCGGCTCAGCGATCGCGAAGTGGGGCGGATCGGGGAGCCCGTGTCGCATCACCGTCTCGGCGAACAGGTTGGCGAAGTCGAAGGCGCGGTGGTTCAGGCAGGAGAACTCGAAGTCGAGCAGCCGGATCCCGCCGTCGTCCTGCAGGAACACGTTCCCGTGGTACGTGTCGTTGTGGCAGAAGGTCAGGGGGCCGTCCGGGAGGCAGCGCCGCACCCGGTCCCGCGTCGCGTCGTCGAACAGGACGGTCAGGTCGTCGCACATCGCCCGCTCCTGCGGTCCGAACCGATCGCGGTGGTCGACCACCACCCGCCGCGCGAGCGGACCCCAGTGCTCGAACAGCAGCTCGAAGAACGACCGCGCCGGGAGCGGAGGCGGGGTCAGGTGGTGGAACCGCCAGAGCTGCCCGGCGATCCCCGCCAGCACCCCGGGGTCGCGGAGGTCGTGCCGGGTCAGCGTGCGGCCCCGGTACAGCTCCTCGAGCCGGCACCGGTCGTCGACGTAGAGGCAGCGCGCCGCGATCCCGGCGTCCCCCAGGGCGAGGAACACGGCCCGCTCGGTGGGGGCGTCGAGGATCGCGTTCTCCTTGCCCGCGAGCCGGCGGTACAGCACCCCGGGGGGATCGACCTCGACGCGCGGCCGGACGACCATGGTGAAGCTGGAGAACCCCTTGGGGGGCTCGAAGTGCACGGCCTCGGTGGTCAGGCCGGCCCAGCCGGGGAGGTGCGCCCGGCACTCGGCCAGGACCTGTTCCTCGATCGTCGCGGTCACGACTCAGTCCAGGTGCGGCCTCATCATCGGGGCGACGTCTTCGTCGCAGGCTCGGCCCGTGCGCTGGGCCAGGAGGGTGATGTCGAGGATGACGTGGTTCGTCGCCACGTCCACCAGCGACGGGTTCCTCGTGTGGACGGCGTGGTTGTCCGCGTCCGGCTCGGCGCCGCCGATCATCGCCTCGGTGCGGTCCACGATCGCGAGGATCTTGTGCGACCAGAGCGCCTTCTGGGCGTCGCTCGTCTTGTCGTCGCACCACACGCTGAAGCCCGGCAGGGCCGTCGTCAGGTGGTCCGTGCTGAAGACGACGCGGTGGAGGTCCCGATCCGCGACCGCGGCCAGCGCCGGGGCCAGCCGCTTCGCCTCGCGGTCCCACAGCGACAGGTACACCGACCGGCGCGCGTTCCGGATCATCGCGTCCGTCCGCGCGAGCACCTCGTCGTAGCTCGCGTACGTCCAGATCGGCTCCGGGAACGACCGCTTCGGGAACCGCTCCAGCTCGGAGCTCAGCCGGTCCAGCCGGCCCACCGCCTCGTCCCGCATGTCCCCGATCAGCGTCGACGGGGCCGTCGCCCGGTAGCGCGCGGGCGACTCCCCCGTCGCGAAGCAGGCTCGCGCCGTCTCCAGCTTCCGCATCACCGCGTACACCGCCGACCGCGGGATCCCCGACCGGGCCGCCACCTCGTACCCCGTCAGCCCCTCCTCCTCGGGGGACTCCAGCAGGGCGAGGTAGGCCAGCGCTTCGTTGCGCGTGAGCCCGAGTTCGACGAACAGCGAGACGATCTGGTCCTGGGTGGTCACGGTGGCGTGACTCTACCGGGAGGGACGAGCGGCGGCTACTGGTACGCGACCAGCCAGCTCCTCATCTCGATGTTGCCGGAGTCGTCGGGCGGGGTGCCCCCGTTGAACAGGCCGCGGTACGAGACGGTGACCGAGCCGTCCGCCGCGAGATCGGTGACGTCGGAGACGAGCGGGTCGACGCGCCGCCCGGGGCACCAGCCGCCGCGGCCGAACCACCACGTCCCCGCCTGGTTGGGCACCGTCCCCGTCCCCTCGATCGAGTTGCTGCACGCCTCCTGGTCGCCGGGGTCGGGGTGCTCGTGGAAGAAGACCTCGCCGTCGGCGGTGAACTCGTGCTGGTGGTTGCAGAACTCGGCGCAGTTGCCCGCATTCATGCCGTGGCCGGTGAGGATGGCGCGGATCTCCACGCGCGCGGCCCCCTCCGGCACCTCGATCGTGACCGGCTCGCGGCCGTCGTTGTACGCCGAGTTGAAGCCGCCGCCGCCGAAGAGGAAGTCGGCCTGAACGGGGGTCTCCTCGCCGGTGTCGCGCAGCCGGATGGTGAACTTCGTCCACGTCGGCTGCGTGTTCCAGGACGGCGCGAAGGAGTACCGGATCGTGCGCGGGCCCCCGTCCGCGAGCCACGGCAGGGCGTGGGTGGCGTCCAGCACGTACGTCGCCTCGCGGTGGTACGGGGTGATGAGGCGGGCCATCTCGTGCCACGTGGTCCCGTCGGGGTCGAGCAGCCAGACGTGCCCGAGGTAGTCCCAGGCGCCGCAGTTGCCGAGCTCGACGTCGTCGGGGTTGGGGCAGAAGGCGTCGACGGCGAGCTCCATCCGGTCGAACGTCGCCATCGCGGCGGCGTCGGGGAAGGTCACCTCGGCGTCCTCGTACTCCTCGAGCACCACGTCGTTCCAGACCTCGATCTCGGTGACCCCGCCGGCCGCGTCCTCGGCGTCGAGGCGGGCCTGCCGCTCGGCCTCCCAGTTGAAGTACTGCGCCTCGTGCGCGATGTACGCGAGGCTCGCCTCCCAGGGCCAGCCGTCGCCGCCGATGTAGCGGGTGACGTCGGCGAGGCTGCCGACGCCGCGGATCTGCTGGAAGCGGTCGATCCCGAAGCCGAGGCGGCCGATCCCGCCGAGGAGCGTCTCGACGTCGTTGTCGAGGGACGTGCGGCGCTTCCGGACGACGTGGAGGCGGTCGGCGAACCACGCCGCGCGGTCCGGGTCCGTCTCGGCGAGGGTGTCGAGATCGTCGTCGATCCGCTCGCGCATGGCCTCGGTGGCGTCGTCCTCGGCGTCGGACGACGTCGCGTCGCTGACGAAGAAGTAGTGGGCGTTGTCCGGCGAGCGCTCGATCAGCCCGAGCACGCCGTCCTCCCACAGCGAGGTGAGGTTCGTCTGGTGGCGGTACACGTCGTCGGGGAGGAAGACGTACGCCTCGCAGCCGGTCCACCGCTCCGACATCACCCAGTCCTCGTCCTCGTCGAGCAGCGGCAGCTCGAAGTCCGCGATCGTCGTCCGCCGGTGCGTGCCGTAGGGGCCGTCGGCGTCCCAGGGGACGGCGTCGAGGCCGAGCGTCTCGCACACGGTCGGCTCGACCGGCGCGTCGGACGCATCGTCGTCGTCGTCCGTGGGGCAGGCGACCAGGAACGGGGCGGCGAGGGCGAGCAGGACAACGCGGCGCATGGACCGCGATCTAGCAGACTTCAACGGCGGCGTCGCAGGCCCGCGAGCACCCCCCCGAGGAGGAGCAGCGCGGCCGCGCCGGCGGGGGACGCGGCGGCGGCGAGGGAGGCGCAGGTGCAGTCGGCCGCGCCCCGGCGGCGGGCCTCCTCCTCGGCGCAGTCGGGGGCGCCCGCGCAGTCCTCGTCGTCGCAGTCGAAGTCGCCGTCCTGGTCGTTGTCGGCGCCGTCGTCGCACTCGCCCGGGTCGTCGCCCTCGAAGACGCCCGCGTCGTCGTCGTCGGAGGCGGAGCTGTCGTCGTCGTCGTCGTCGGTGGCCGCGTCGTCGTCGTCGCCCGCCGCGTCGTCGTCGTCGCCCGCCGCGTCGTCGTCGTCGGACGCCGCGTCGTCGTCGTCCCCCTCCCCGCAGACGTGGTCCTCGTCGACCATCCCGTCGCAGTTGTTGTCCTGCCCGTCGCACACCTCGGGGTTGCCGGGGAAGTTGTCGCCGTCGAGGTCGTCGCAGTCGTCGCACTCGTCGAAGCCGTCGGCGTCGAAGTCGTCCACGTCGTCCACGAGCGTGTTGCAGTCGTTGTCCTGGCTGTCGCAGATCTCCGCGTTGCCGGGGTAGTTGTCGGGGTCCGTGTCGTCGCAGTCGTCGCAGACCGTGCTGCCGTCGCCGTCGGAGTCGTCGGCGTCGTCGATCGCGCCGTTGCAGTCGTTGTCGAGCCCATCGCACAGCTCCGGCGCCCCGGGGTAGACGGTCGCGTCGTCGTCGTCGCAGTCCACCGTGTCGTCGAACCCGTCGCCGTCGGCGTCCGTCGGCCCGCCCGCGACCGTCGTGCAGGACGTCGTCGGCCCCTCCGTCTCGGCGTCGTACTCGTCGATCGTGTCGACCCGGTAGTAGTAGGTCGTCCCCGGCGTCAGCCCCGTGTCCGTCCGCGACGTGAACCCCCAGGACATCGTGAAGTAGACCTCGGTCCACGGCCCCGACGGCGACGTCGAGCGCTTCAGGGACGTCGCGTTCCAGTCCTGGATCTGCGAGCTCGTCAGCCCCGACCAGTAGACGTAGCACTCCGTGTCGTCGTTGGGCCAGTTGGCGTACGCGGTGATGGACGGGTACGCCGGCGGGGGGTCGTTCACCAGCGAGATGTGGTCGGCGAAGGGCGGCGTGAACGAGTAGATGCCGCCGGTCCCCACGTAGTACGTCCCCGCGCTGAACTGGAGGTTGAACGGGCTGTAGACCTGGGTCAGGCCGAGCGTGTCCATCCACTCGATCTCGAAGACGTACTGGTACTGGAAGCCGTTCCACTCGTAGAGGCCGTTCATGGCCATGCAGGTCGAGCCGCCGGGGGCGAGGCCGCCGCCGGGGCCGCTGCCGGTGATGTCGCCCGCGTTCCAATCGCTGTCCGCGAAGAGCGACAGGTCGCCGCCGCTGAAGGTCCCCGCCCCGTCGTTCTTGACGCACACGTACGCGGTCACGGCGTGCGCGGCGGCGGGCGCGAGCGCGAGGGCGGCGGCGAGGGCGGCGACGGGGGCGGTCTTGTGCACGGTGCGGCCATCTTGTTGCGCGCCCCGTGCGATGTCGAGGGCGTGTTGAGAGTCGGCGCACAGCGTGCGAAGGGGCTCCCCGCCCGCGGATCCGGCTGGTATCGACCCGTCCCATGCGACCGTTCTGTCTCCTCGCCCTGCTCTTCGGCCTCACGGCCTGCACCCCGAACACGATCGGCTTCACCGGCGACGACGACGACGACGACGCGGCCGGCGACGACGACGACGCGTCCGGCGACGACGACGACTTCTCCGACGACGACCGCGACGGCGACGGGTTCCCCCAGGACGTCGACTGCGACGACGAGGACGCGAACGTCTACCCCGGCGCGGACGAGGTCTGCGACGGCGTCGACCAGGACTGCGACGACATCATCGACGAGGAGACGTCCTGCTACGACGACGACAACGACGGCGTCAGCGAGGACGAGGGCGACTGCGACGACAACAACCCGACCGTCTACCTCGGCGCCGAGGAGATCTGCGACGGGCAGGACAACGACTGCAACGGCCAGACGGACGAGGGCGACGCCTGCGAGGGGACCGAGGACGCGGACGGCGACGGCTACCTCCCGTCGGTCGACTGCGACGACACGGACCCGACGATCAACCCCGGCGCCATCGAGCACTGCGACGACGTGGACCAGGACTGCGACGACCTGATCGACGAGGGGACGCAGTGCTACGACGACGACGGCGACGGCTACGACGAGGTGGGCGGCGACTGCGACGACGCCAACCCCGACACGTCCCCCGCGGCGGCGGAGATCTGCGACGGCCAGGACAACAACTGCAACTCGCAGATCGACGAGGAGATCGACTGCTCCGGCGACGGCGACAGCGACGGCTTCACCGTGGCCGAGGGTGACTGCGACGACACCAACGCGTCGGTGAACCCGTCCGCGACCGAGACGTGCGACGGGCTCGACAACGACTGCTCCGGCGACATCGACGACGGCACGTCCTGCTACGACGACGACGGCGACGGCCAGACCGAGGACGACGGCGACTGCGACGACACCAACCCCGACACCTTCGGCGGGGCGGTCGAGATCTGCGACGGGCTCGACAACGACTGCGACACGGTCGTCGACGACGGCATCGACTGCAGCGGCGACGGCGACGGCGACGGCGTGACCGTCGACGGCGGCGACTGCGACGACACCGACGCGTCCGTGTTCCCCGGCGCGACCGAGATCTGCAACGGCATCGACGAGGACTGCGACACCACCGTCGACGAGGGGACCGAGTGCTACGACGACGACGGCGACGGCGTCACCGAGGCCGGCGGCGACTGCGACGACGGCGACGCGGCGATCAACCCGTCCGCCACCGAGGTCACCGACGGCGTCGACAACGACTGCGACGGCCAGGTCGACGAGAACCTCGCCACGTGCGACTTCGACGAGATCGAGTCGAACGACAGCAGCGGCCTCGCCGACAGCATCGGGCTGGACTCGCTCAACTGCGGCGAGATCGGCGACTTCGCCGACGAGGACTGGTACGTCCTGACGGTCAGCGACTGGACCGAGCTGTGGCTCGACGTCGACGCCCAGGTCAACGGCTCGCCCCTGGACGCGACGCTGACCCTGTACGAGGACGACGCCTCGACGGTGGTCGCCTACAACGACGACACCGACGGGGTCGACCCCGAGATCGAGGAGCTCCTCGACGACGGCGGCACCTACTACGTCAAGGTCGAGGCGTTCAGCGCCAGCGTCGGCGGCCCCGACTACGACTACCAGCTGTGGGTCTTCTCGTACGACACGTGCGACACCCCCGAGCTCGAGCCCAACGGCAGCACGTCGCTGGCCGACGGCCTGACCGCGGGGAACAGCGCCTGCGGCTACGTCGACGGCTGGCTGGACTCCGACTACTTCAGCTTCAGCGTGGGCGCGGGCGACATCGTGACGTTCGACGTCGACGCCAACTCCATCAGCGGCCTCGAGGCCCAGCTGACCCTGTTCGACAGCTCCGGCAGCCAGCTCTACAAGGACGAGCCGGCGGGCGCCGCCGACCCGTACTTCGCGTGGTTCTTCCCGGTCGCGGGGACGTACTACATCGAGGTCGAGTCGGACAACGTGTCGCTCAACACGACGGGGAACTACCTGCTCTACACGAGCGTGAACTGAGCCCGGCTCAGAAGTCCTCGCCCTTGCGGTAGACGATCGTCGTCCCCGCGATCTCGAGCTCGTCGCCGTCGCGGAGCTGGCGGATCCGCTGGAGCTTGTCCTCGCCCATCCAGATGGGGGCCCAGAAGGGCGACTCGGGGACGATGCACCAGCCGCCGGCCTGCTCCACGAACTCGCCGCTGAGGCGGCCGAGGAGCTTGAACCCCTCGAGGCGGACGCGGCAGCCGGCGCGGTGGCCGACCGTCACGGGCGGGTTCTCCAGGGGGACGATGGCGCCGTCGACGAGCAGGTAGGGCTTGCTCTTGAGCTTCGCCTCGGCGAGCAGCCGCTCGATGTCGCCCTTCGACGCGACCGCCGTCCGCTCGGCCCCCGCGGTGGCGACGTCGTCGACCGGCGGCAGCGTCTCCGCGGTGCTCCCCTGGTCCTTCTTCGCCTCGCGCAGGTCGCTCAGGTCGCTGATGACGGAGACCGACGCGAGGTCGAGCTCCTCGAACTCCTGGCTGTCGGTGGCCGAGGGGTCGAAGATCTCTCGCTCCAGGTCCGACTTCGGCGACGGCGTGGGGCGGAGGCTGATCGCGTTGCGGGTGCTGAAGTCGTAGCGGAGGGTGTCGTCCCCGATGACGATCCGGTCGCCGGGGCGGAGGATGTGGACCTCGACCTTGTAGCCGTTGACGAACGTCCCGTTGGCGCCCCCGAGGTCCTCGACGGTGTGGTGGTCCGGCGCCCCGTCGCGCCGCCGGACGACGCAGTGCTGGCGGCTCGCGAGCTGGTTGTCGTCCAGCCGGATCTGGGCCGCCCGCCCCCGCCCGACGATGGCGTCGGCGACGTCCAGGAGGTACTCGGCGACCTTCTTGCCGTCGCGCAGGTGGGTGAGCTGCTTCACGTCCTCGTCAGCGGCGGTTCGCCCAGGATCGTAGCTCCTCCCGGACGATCTTGGCGTTGTGCCGGATGTCGACGGGGAAGCGGCCGGGGTAGACGACGAGGTCGTGCACGGGGGCGGTCACCTCGTGCTGGTCGCGGAGGGTCGCGAGCTGCGCGATCAGCTCCTCGTCGGAGAGGTTCGCGAAGCCGTCGTCCCGCTCGACGAGGAGGAGGGGGCGCTCGTCGCCGGGCTCGCCGACCCCGACGAGGGCGGACTGGCGGACGGCGGGGTGCTCGTCGAAGACGCGCTCGACGGGGACGGTGAAGAGGTCCTTGCCGCCGGCCGCGCGCACCCGGTGGGACTTCCGGCCGCACATCCAGAGGCGGCCGTCGTCGTCGAAGTAGCCGACGTCGCCCATGCGGTGGACGACCTGGTCGCCGTCGGGGATCTTCGCGGCGGCGGTCTGCGCGGGGCGGCCCCAGTAGCGGTGGGTGACCTGGCGGCCCTTGACGGTGATCTCGCCGATCTCGCCCGCGGGGAGCACGAGGTCGTCGTCCCACGCCTCGATGGGATCGTCGGTGATCCGGATGACGCGGACGACGGCGCCCTCGACCGGCGCGCCGACGCAGATGCCGGCCCCCTTGGCCGTCTTCGGGTAGGCCTCCTTCAGGATGGCGCGGCTGCCGAGGTTGGCGACGGGGAGCGCCTCGGTGGCGCCGTAGGGGGTGAACATCTCGGCGCCGGGGGGGAGCATCGCGTCGATCTGCTCGATGGTGCGGCGGCGGGCGGGGGCCCCCGAGGACATCACGCGCCGCAGCGGGGGGAGCTTCGTCCCCGTTTGTTCGCCCCACGCGCCGAGGTTCCGGAGCAGCGCGGGGGACGCGAACATCGACGTGCAGCCCTGCGACAGGACGGCCTCGGTGATCTTGACGGGGTCGGCCTCGCCGGGCTTGCGGGCGTCCATCTCGGGGATCACGGACGTCATCCCCAGCGCCGGGTCGAAGAGGGCGAAGAGCGGGAACGTGGCGAGGTCGATCTCGTCGGGGGCGAAGTCGAACATCCGCTTCAGGCTCTCGACCTGGGCGGTGAACATGCCGTGCGTGTAGACGGCCCCCTTGGGGATGCCGGTGCTGCCCGAGGTGAAGAGGATCGCGGCGTCCTGGGAGGGGTCGGGGGCGTGCATGTCGTAGGTGCGGGACGGCCCCGGCTCCTTGAGGTCGCGGAGGCGGTGGCCGCCCCAGAACCAGCGCCTGCCGACGGTCACGTTGACCTTGACGGTCTTCAGCGAGGACTTGAACACGAGGCGGGCGACGTGGGCGAGGGGGACGCCGATGAAGGCCTCCGGCTCGACCTCGCGGAGGCACTGCTTGAGCGCCCTGGAGCCGATGCCGGGGTCGATCATGACGACGACGGCGCCGACCTTGAAGAGGGCGAACGTCAGCGCGAAGAACTCGAGGGACGGCGGCACCATCAGGCAGGTCCGGACGCCGCGCTTGATGCCGACCCGTTCGAGGCCGATCGCGTACCGGTCGGACGCCTCGTCGAGCTCGGCGAAGGTGTAGTGGACCCACGAGGTGCGGCCGTCGGGCCGACGGCCGGCGGGGACGACGACGGCCCGCTTGTGGGGCTGGTCGGTCGCCATCTTGGGGAGGTGCGAGGCGATGTTCGCCGTCGTGACGAAGCGGACGCTGTCGGGGCGGACGGTGTCGGGCAGGGTCATGCGGTCGCCTCCCCGGCGGTCAGCGGGTTGCGCTCGAGGAAGTCGCGCACCAGCGGGGTGATCTCGTCGCGCGCGTCCTCGCAGACGTAGTGGCCGCAGTCGTCCCAGACGTGGAACTCGGCCTCGGGCAGGCGGGCGCGCCACTCGGCCAGGAAGTGGTCGTCGAACACGAAGTCCTTGCGGCCCCACAGGATCTGGACGGGGAGGTCGTTCAGGCCCGGGAGCGCGTCCTCGACCTGGGTCATCAGCGGCCAGGCAGGGTCGGTCGGCTTCAGCGGGATGTCCTGGACGAAGCGGTGGATCGCGATCCGGTTGGACCAGGAGTCGTAGGGCGCGACGTAGGCCCGCTTCGTCTGGGCGTCCATCGCCCCGGGGCGGGTCGAGCAGGCGCGGGCGGCGCCCCGGACGAAGGCGTTGAAGCCGCGCACGGGGACCGCCATGGGGAGGTTCTTCACGAGCCAGAGCTGCCACGGGAGCCGGCCGGTGGCGGGGAGGCGGAAGCCGGCGGTGTTGGCGAGGACGAAGCGCTTGACGCGGCCGGGGTGGGTGACGGCCCAGGCGAGGCCGATCATGCCGCCCCAGTCGTGGGCGACGAGGGTGAGGTCGTCGCCGAGGCCGAGGTGGTCGAAGAGCTTCGTCAGGTCGTCGACGCGGGACTGGAGCGTGTAGGCGTAGCGGTCGTCGCCGGGCTTGTCGGACAGGCCCATGCCGACGTGGTCGGGGACGACGCAGCGGTACCGGTCGGTCAGGCCGGCGACGAGGTGACGCCAGTAGTAGGACCAGGTCGGGTTGCCGTGGAGCAGCACGAGCGTCTCGCCCTGCCCCTCGTCGAGGTAGTTCATCTCGATGCCGTCGCCGCGGTCGAAGCGGCGGCGGGTCCAGGGGTAGCCGTCGAAGGTCATGTCGTTCACCACGAGGGGGTTCACCACTGCATGCCGAGCATGAGGCAGTTGAGGCCGGTGCCGATGCCGAGGAAGCCGACGCGGTCGCCGTCCACGACGAAGCCGGCTTCGGCGGCGCGGGCGGCGGTGATGGGGAGGGAGACGGTGCCGATGTTGCCGAGGTCGGCGAAGGTCGAGAACTCGCGCGCGGGGTCGATGCCGAGCGCGTCGAGGATGGTCGTCTGGTGGACGGCGCCGACCTGGTGCATGACGACGCGGTCGACGTCGTCAGCGGTCCAGCGGAGCTCGTCGAGGAAGGCGGCCCAGGTGCGCTTGCCGAGCTCGATGCCGTGGGTGAGGACGGCGGCGGCGTCGGTGTCCATGACCCAGGCGGTCTGTCCGGCGATGCCCTCGCGGCTGCCCCAGCGGGCGATGCGGTGGTGCTCGGGGGCCGCGCGGACGGCTCCGCCGAGGAGGCGGCGACCGGTGAAGCTGAAGTCGGCGTGGGTCAAGACGACGGCGATGGCGCCGCTGCCGCCGGTGAGGGACGCGATGGCCTTGGACCACGTCGCGACGGACGGGTCGGCGAGCATGCGGGCGATGGCGTCTTCGCCGATCTCGCGGGCGGTCTCGCAGGAGACGACGAGGCCGGCGCGGATCTGACCGAGCTCGATCATGTTGGCGACGGTGACCATGCCGTTGAGGACGCCGAGGCAGGCGTTGGAGTGGTCGAGGACGAGGGCGTCGCCGCGGACGTTGAGGGTGTCGGCGACGCGGCAGGCGGTGGCGGGCTCGAGGTCGTCGCGGCAGACGCCGGCGTAGATCACGGCGCCGACGTCTTCGGCGGCGACGCCGGCGTCTTCGAGGGCGCGGCGGCCCGCGCGGGCGGCGTGGTCGGCGAGGCGCGGGCCGGGGGGCCACCAGCGGCGTTCTTCGATGCCCGTCATGGCGACGAGCTGCCCGGCGGGGATGCGGAGGCGGTCGTAGACGGTGGCGAGGCGGGCCTCCAGATCGGCGGTCCGGACGCGCTCCTCGGGGAGGTCGTAGGCGATGGCCTCGACGCAGACGCGGTCCCAGCGCATCAGTCCGTGCTCCGGGGGACGAGGCGGAGGGCGAACCCCTTCATGGCGTAGATGTCGCGACCGTCGACGCTCAGCAGGCCGGAGCCGGTGATGACGGGGGCGGCGGGGTCGCCATCTTCGACGCTGTCGATCCAGCAGTCGACCTGGACGCGCGTCTGCTCGGGGACGACCTGGCCGCGGTACTGCCAGGTGTGGGCGCGGCCGACGGCGACGGGCTCGAAGCGGTGGGTGTCCGCGAGGTCCGGCCAGCGCTGCAGGGCGGCGACCTGGAGGAGCTGGAGGAAGGACTCCAGGCCGAGGCTGCCGGGGATGACGGGGTCCTGGAAGAAGTGGGCGCGGAAGTACCAGGCGGAGGGGTCGACCTGGAGGGAGCCGGAGACATAGCCGAGGCCGGCGGGGCCGCCGTCGCTCAGGTAGGCGTCGATCACGTCGACCATCGCCCAGTCGCCGTCCACGGGTCGAGGGACGGGGGGCGCGGCGGCGAGGGCGTCGGGGTCGGGGGTCCACCGGAAGGCGCCGCGGAGGCCGACCTGGTCGCGCATGGCGGCGGGGGGGAAGAAGCCGAACTCGGTGGTGCCGTCGTAGAGGAGGCGGCCGCTCGCCCAGAGCTCCATGGTGAAGCGCTGGAGCATCATGCCGCCGGCCTCGGAGTGGGAGTCGAGGCGGGTGCGGGCGGTGATGGTGCCGACCTCGGCGCGGGGGTCTTCGTGGAGCGTCGCGGTGCCGCCGAGGTTGCGGTAGTAGAGGCCGTCGCCGTGGAGGGGGGAGCCGATGGCGCAGGAGACGAAGCCGCAGGGTTGGAGGGCGGCCTCGAGGAGGACGGCGAAGGGGACGGAGCGGGTGTCCGCGGCGGCGAAGAACCAGGCGTCAGGGTCGACGTCCCACTCGGCGACGGTCCAGTCGGTCGAGGGCTTCATGCCGAGGGGCTCGTAGCCGATGGACGTGACGCGATCGAGGAAGCGGAAGGGGTCGCGGGGGAGGCGCGCGAGGCGGGTGGTCCCGTCGGCGTAGGCGGCGAAGGCGGGGCCGAAGCAGTCGGACGGCTTGCCCTCGCAGTAGGCGACGAGCTGGGCGGTGGTGAAGACGGGCGGGCCGGCACGCGGGACAGGCGCGGCGGACGAGGGCGGCGCCGGGCCGGTCGGGGGAATCGGCGCGGACGAGGCGGGCGACGTCGGCGCGGGGGCGGTCGGCGACGTCGGCGACGTCGGGGCGGGGGCGGTCAGCGATGTCGGCGCGGGGGCGGGCCGGTCTTCCACGGTTCCCCTCCCCCATCCCGCTTCGAGGAGGGCGCGATCGGCGCCGGCGAGGCGGTAGGCAACGTTGCGGAAGCGGACGATCTTGCGGCCGTCGGCGAACATGACGGCGTCGGCGAGGACGTAGGGCTCGGGGTCGTAGCCGATCTCCTTGAGGTCGAGGCGGTACGAGAGGGTCCTGGTGGTGTCGATGACCTGGCCGCGGCAGCGGAGCGCGGAGGGCTGACCGACGACGGGGGCCCAGTGGACGTCGCGGCCCCCGAGGTCGCCGACGACCCAGCCGAGGCGCATGAGGAGGACGCGGAGGGTGTGGGCGCAGCCCTCGTACATGAGGGTGCCGGGCATGACCATGTCGTCGACGAAGTGGCAGGTCAGGTACCAGGCGGTGGGGTCGACGTCGGTCTCGGCGGTGATGCGGCCGCGGCCGTAGGCGCCGCCGGCGGGGTCGAGCTCGGTGACGCGGTGGACGAGGGTCATGAGGTCGCCGGGGAGGCGGAGCTCGGGGGCGAGGGTGCGGCCGGCGAAGAGAGGGCCGAAGGCGGCCTCGAGATCACCGCGCCGGAGGGCGTCCACCCGGCTGTCGTCCAGCGTGGTGGGGGTGACGTCGACGAGGGCGTCGAACGGGGTGGTGCCGGGTCGCGGCGGGGGGATTTCGGACGGGTCGTCCTCGACGAGGCCGCGGCCGGACGCGAGCTGGTCGTGGGAGAAGAAGCCGGCGCAGCCGTCCTCCATGGTGATGAGGTGCTCGTCGCCGATCCAGCCCTCGAAGCGGAAGAAGAACATCCACGTGGAGCCCTGGCGGATGAACTTCGAGATGGTGATGTCGTACTCGACGGTCTCGCCGACGCGGGGGAGGTTGCGGTGGAAGGTGACCTGGGCGTCGAGGAGGCGGTAGACACGCTCGCCGCGGGTCTGCAGATCGATGCCGAGGTAGCCGGACAGGAACAGGTCGGCCTGGCCGGCTTCGACGGAGATGCAGGTCGGGGCGCGGCCGCCGTCGAGGTACCAGGCGCCTTCTCGGACGTCGTGCTGGGTGACGACGCGGCCGCCGGTCAGGGAGCGGGGCTCGCCGTGGACGGAGACGATCCGGTCGACGAGCATGAGGGGCTCGTCGGGGAGGCGGACGCGGGTGGGGTAGGTGTCGGCGGGGGCGAACTCGGGGCCGAGGACCTTCGCGATGGAGCCGACGGCGAACTCGAGGCAGGCGGCGCGGTCCATGAAGACGGAGACGGGGGCGGGCGGCGCGGCCACGCTGTCGAGGGTCGCGGGAGCAGCGGGGGCGGACGCCGCGGGCGGGGCGGCGCCGGCGAGGGGCGGGAAGGTGGCTCCCCCCGGCGCGGCGGAGGGCGCGAGGCTGCTCCACCGGAGGAGGGACCGCGAGAGGGAGTCGGCCAGCTGCCGTCCCTGGTCGGCGAAGGCGAGGTACTGCTCGTGCGCCGCGCCCGTGGCGGTGGCCGCGGTCAGGCTGCCGGTGACGAGTGCGCCCGTGCGGGTCACGAGGTCTGCCGCAGCGGTGGCACCCAACTCGCCAACATCGCCGATGTGGCCCGGTTGAGTGCCCCTCGCGGGCACCGAACTCGCCAACATCGCCGATGTACCCCGGGATGCGTGCCCTCCAGGGGCACCCAACTCGCCAACATCGCCGATGTGGCCCGGTTGAGTGCCCCTCGCGGGC
>CAYFOA010000107.1:17733-23696 GCA_964344575.1 uncultured Rickettsiales bacterium
TCCAGGGGCACCCAACTCGCCAACATCGCCGATGTGGCCCGGTTGAGTGCCCCTCACGGGCACCGAACTCGCCAACATCGCCGATGTCGGCGGCTTCGGTGCGGGGGTCGGAGAGCGAGGAGCCGGTGGCGGGGCCGCGTGATGAACGCCCCCGGCGGGAGACCGCGCCGTGCGGCGGAGAGGGGGCGCGGGCGTCAGCCGAACGCCTGAGTGCTCACCGTAGATGGGCTCCAGATCGACCCGCACGCCGGCTCGCACGAGCTTCGCAGCCGCGCGGAGGAGCGCCAGCCAGCCGTCGACGCCCCGCTGGCAGGCGGCGACCGCGACGTGGGGGCGGTCGCCGAGGATGCGGGCGATCATCCGGCAGCACGTCCCCTGCGGGCCGCCCTCGACGAACACGCGGACGCCGTCCGCGTAGGCCTGTTCGATGGTGGCGGGCCAGTCGATCCCGCGGGTCGCGTTGGCCACGACCGAGTCCGCCGCCGCGTCCGACGTGAGGTCGTACGCCGCGCCGAAGTGGCCCGAGTAGTAGCGGACGGCGTCCGGCGGCGTGACGGGGAGGACGTGGAGGTCGCGGTAGGCGTCCGCGACCGGGTCGAGGACGTCGCTGTGGACGGTCGGCACGCCGACCAGCGGCGCAGGCACGGTCGCCCCCAGGTTCGCCGCGATCGCCGCGACGTCGGCGCTCCGCCCCCCGATCACGCACTCGCCGGGGGCGTTCACGATCAGCAGCCGGGCAGTCGTCTCCCGCGCCGCGAGCGCCGCCCTCACCTCGTCCGCCGGACGGTCGAGCACCACGGCGACCCAGTCGGCGTGGTCGATGCCGTAGACCTGCTGGGCCACCGTGCACGCGCCGACCAGTTGGTCCACGAACAGCGGTGACGCCATGAGCCGCCCGTACATCAGGTCCCGCTCGCGCCACCCCCGCGAGGCGAACAGCCCCGCGGACTCGCCCAGCGAGTAGCCGATGATCGCGGCCGGCCGCACGCCGAGCTGCCGCAGCGCCGTCCCCACCGTGATCCCGTGGGCGACCTGGCCGAAGATGATGCGCCGCGCCTCCGCCGCGAGCCGCGCCTCTGCGTCCTGCTCCCAGTCGCCCGTCCAGTCCGCCCGCCAGGGGCCGAACCCGTCCGCCGCGAGCTGGCTCGCCAGCCGCTCCGTCTGCGACTCCAGCTCCGCGTGCAGCGCGGGCGACGCCGCCAGCAGCGACGTCCCCATGCCCACGTAGTGCGTCCCCGATCCGGGGAAGACCCACGCGACCTCCCCGTCCACCCGCGGCACCGGCGCGCCGGGCCGGTCGATGCGCGCCAGCAGCCCCGCCGTCGAGTGCGCCGCGAACGCGACGTCCCCGTCCCCGCCCCGCAGCCGGTACCAGCGCGCCGACACCTCCTCCACGCCGAGCCCGGCGTGCTGGGTCACGAACGCCCGCAGGGCGTCCACCTCGTCCGACCGCGCGACCACGATCCCCACCGGGCGGGGACCGATGGGCGCCGACGACCCGGTCGACGCCGGGGTCGCGGAGAGCGAGGCCGCGGGAGCCGCCTCCAGGACCGCGTGCATGCGGTTGCCGTCCAGCGACGCGGCGCTCACCCCGGCGCGGCGCGGGCCGTTCGCCCGGTCGTGGAGCCACGCCTGCCGCTCGGGCAGCGCGAACAGGCCGGCCGCCTCCCACGCATCCACGTCGGCGGCCCGCTCGAACCCGGGCGTCGCCGGCAGCGTCCGGTGGTGCAGCGCCAGGGCCGCCCGGACGAGCGACGCCATCCCCCCCGCCGCGCCGGGATCGCCGACCACCCCGCGCACCGCCGCGAGTCCCGTCGACGGCCGCCGCGCGCGGCCGGCCCCACCGGGGGCGAGCGGGAGATCGCCGGACGCGGTCCCGGCGACGCCGGTCCCCCCTCGGACCGCGCCCGCGAGGGCGGCGAGCTCGTCCTCGTCGGAGCCAGGGTCGCCGCCCGCGGCTACCTCGACGAGACCCGCGGTCGAAGGCTCGGCCCCCGCCTCGCCCCACGCGCGGGCGATCGCGTCGTCCCAGGTCGCGCCCGCGCCGAGCCCGCGGACCACCGCGTAGATCCGGTCGCCGTCCCGCTCCGCGTCGGCCAGCCGCTTGAGCACCACCGCCGCGGCCCCGTCGCCGGGGACCGGACCGTCGGCGCGGTGGTCCAGGGGGCGCGCCGTCCCCGAACGCGACCATCTCCGCAGCCGGTCCGTCGCGAGCACCGCGCGGACGTCCCCGGCGAGGTCCACGGCGCCCGCGATCATCGCGTCCACCTCGCCCCGCTGGAGCATGCGCGCCGCCACCTCGAGGCTCCGCAGGCCCGACGCCTCCTCGCTGCTCACCGCGAAGCTCGGCCCCCCGAAGCGCAGCTCGCGGGCCACCCGGCTCGCCGCGATCGACCCCAGCGCCCCCAGCGTCCGAGTCCGGTCCAGCGCCGGGCCCGCCGCCGCCTCCAAGCCGCGGACCCAGGCTTCGAGCTCGGCTTCGCTCAGCCCCAGCCCAAGCCGCGCGTTCTGCTCGCGCGCCCACGCGTGGAGGCTCCACGCGAGGTGGAAGTCCGTCGTCTCCAGGTCCAGCCCCAGCCCGACCACGACACCCGCCCGGAGCCCGTCGCCCAGGCCGGCCCGGCAGTCCTCCACCGCGTCCGCCGCGACCTCCATCATCAGCAGCTGCTGGGGCAGCGTCCCCGGGATCTCGTTCGGTGCGATCCGGAACCGGCCGATCTCCACGTCGACGCCGTCGATGTAGGCGCCCGGCAGCTCCGCGAGGTCGCCCGCCACCGACCGGAACCACGCGCTTCCATCGACCCCCTTCCACCGCTCGGGGCTGCGCGCGGCCACCGCGACGTCCCCTTCCAGCGTCGCCCGCCGGAACGCGTCGAGACCGTCCAGCGCGCCGAAGTGCGCTCCGATCCCGACGATCGCGATCGGCTCGACGTCCTCCTCCGACGCCACCGGAGGAGCCTGCCCGCGCCACTCCTCCACGAGCAGGTGCGCGTCGATCCCGCCGAACCCGAACGCCGACACCGCGGCACGCCGCGGCCGCCCGGGATCCGGCCAGGCCCGCGGCTGGGTCAGGACCTCGAGGGGGCCGTCCGCCACCTCGGGCAGCGCGGTCGCGGGGTCGAAGTTCGCCGACGGCGGCAGCGTCCCGTGCTTCAGCGCGAGCAGCACCTTCATGAACCCCGCCGCCGCCGCCCCCGTCAGGAGGTGGCCGACGTTCGACTTCACCGAGCCGATGACCGCGGACGAGTCCCCGAACATCGCCCCCAGGCTCGCCAGCTCCGTACGGTCACCGGCCGGCGTCCCCGTCCCGTGGCACTCCACGAGGTCGACCTCGTCCGGCGTCCAGCCGGCCGCCGCGTAGGCGCTTCGCATCGCCCGGAGTTGCCCCTCGGAGTCGGGCGCGAGCAGCGATCCGCCGACGTCGTTGGCGAGGCCGACCGCCGCGATCAGGCCGGCGATGTCGTCCCCGTGAGCGAGCGCGTCGTCCAGCCGCTTGAGCACGAAGATCCCGGCCCCCTCCCCCACCACGAGGCCGTCTCCGCGGGCGTCGAACGGCGAGCACCGTCCCGACCCCGAGATCGCTCGGAGCTGGCTGAAGCCGAGGTTCGTGTAGAGGCAGTCGCTCCGGTTCACGCCGCCCGCGATCACCGCGTCCGACCGCCCCGCGCGGAGTTCCTCGCAGGCGAGGTGGAGCGCGTACAGCGAACTCGCGCAGGCCGCGTCCAGCGTGTACGTCCCGCCCCCGAGGCCGAGCCCGTCGGCCAGCAGCGCCGCCGGCAGCCCGGTGACGTAGCGGCACCACGGGTCTACCCCGAGCGCCTCGTCGCCCCCCGCAGTCCGCGCCTCCGCGCCGGCCGCCCCGGCGACGCGCTCCTTCAGCGGGCGCCCCAGGACCTCGCGGCTGAGGCGCGAGCTGGTCTCGGTGGGGAGGGCGATGTTCGCGAGGACGACGGAGACCCGCGAGCGGTCCACCGGCGCGGTCGCGGCCCCCGCCCAGGCCTCTGCGCCGACCCGAAGGACGAGCCGCACCAGGGGGTCCAGGCGACCGACCCGGTCTACGTCGAGATCGAGGGACGTGGACGCGATGGGACCCAGCTCGAAGTCGTCCAGGAGGCACGCCCGGGCCGACCTGGTCCGCCCCGGCGGGACCGGAGCCGCGGCGAGGAGATCCGCCGGATCCGCCGGCCAGCGATCCCGCGGAACGTCCGCGACCGCGTCCCGGCCCTCGACGATCAGCCGCCAGAACGCGTCCAGCGACGGGGCCCCCGGAAAGAAGCCCGCCATCGAGACGACGGCGATCGGCGAACGGGCCACGGCGGGGCTACGCGGTGGGGAGCTCGGAGGCGTGCGCGGCGCCGTTCCCCGCGCCGTTGCCGTTGCCGAAGGCGCCGACGAGCGACTCGCTGACCGTGCAGCGGACGCCCTCCATCCGGGCGACAAGGCCGCCGTCACCGGCGTCCACGAGGTCGACGTCGAAGTCCACGTTCGCGCCCTCGCCCGACCGGACGAGGAAGTGGCCCCGCACGCCGGCTTCGGGCCAGCGGTCGCGGAACTGCGTGAAGCGGTCCACGCGGTTGGGGAGGCAGGGGTTCCCGCGCTGCTCCCAGCACCACAGGATCATCGACTGGAGCGCGCCGTCGACGGCCAGCGGGTCGGTCGTCCAGCGCCCCCCCTCGCCGACGATCCACTCCGACGGGGCGGGCGCCGCGCGGAGCTCGGCCGCCATCGACCGGTCCGAGGTGCCGCCGATCTCCTCGATGGCGCGGAACCGGCCGCCGTGGAAGAGCCGGCGACTGTAGGCCTCGTCGACGGACAGCGGGTAGGCGTCGAGCCCGCCCTCAGCCGTGCGCGGCGCGGGGGCCGGCGAGCGCGCGCCGACGACGACCATCGCGCGGGCCCGGACGGTCCCGGCGGAGTCGTGCAGCTCGGCCACGAACCGATCGTCCCCCTCGGCCACGAGCGCCACCGCGGCGCCCACCGGCCCGTCGTCGAGGACGATCCCGCGGAGCACCTGGAGATCCTCGACGGCGATCACCTCACGGCCCGGCGCGGCCTTGCGGGCGGCCGCCGCGAACCACTCCAGCATCATCGCCATCGGCACGACGGGCTTGCCCGCGAGCTTGTGGTCGGACAGGTACAGGTGCGTCTCGGGGTCCAACCGAAGCGTCTCGGTCGTCGCCGCGGGGGCGGCGTCGGCGACGGAGTCCTCGAGCCCGACGCCGACGAGGACTTCGGACGCGGACGACGCCGGAGCGAGGAGCTCGGCGACGCAGTGCTCGGCGCCGGCGGCCAGCGGGATGAGGCCCACGCCCTCGCGCTCGAACTCGCGGCGCAGCCCCGGCGTGACCATGCCGCCCTCCCACGGACCCCAGTCGAGGGCGACGGCGCGCGCGCCGGACGCGGCGCGGCGGGCCATCGCCGAGGCGAGGACCTCGTTGGCCATCGCGTAGTCGACCTGGCCGCGGCGGCCGAAGCGTCCGCTGACCGAGGTGAAGCAGGCGAAGACCCGGAGAGCGTCCTCGGCGGTGGCGGCGTCGAGCGCGGCGAGGCCGGCGACCTTGGTGTCGAAGACGGCGTCGAACTGCTCGGCGGTCTTGTCCTCGATGCGGCGGTCCCGGAGGACGCCGGCGCCGTGGACGACGCCCACGATGGGGCCGAGCTCGGCGCGCGCCTCGGCGACGGCGGCGGTGACGGCGTCGGGGTCGCGGACGTCCACGGCGCGGTACAGCGCGCGGGCGCCGGCGGCGTCGAGCTGCGTCAGCGTGGCCCGGATCTCGCGGTCGGCGAGGGCGCGGCGGCACGCCTCGCCGAGGGCCCGGGGGCTGGGGCGCGTGTCGGCGAAGGCGTGGGCCAGGAGCGCGCGCTTGACCTCGGCCTCGGACGACGCGCCGGCGAGCCAGGCGGGCTCGGGGGCGGGCGCCGGGGAGCGGCCGAGGAGGAGCAGCGCCGCGCCGGTGCGGCGG
>CAYFOA010000108.1:0-23635 GCA_964344575.1 uncultured Rickettsiales bacterium
CTCGTTCTCGTTCTCGGGGATCTCGTTCTCGATCTCGTTCTCGTTCTCGTTCTCGACCTCGACCTCGTCCTCGATCTCGATCCCCGCCGGCGCGGCCTCCTCGACGACCGGCTCCTCCCCGACCGGCGCCTCGGGGGCGGGCCTCACCACGAAGAAGACCCCGAGGATCCCCAGGAACACCGCCGCCGCGACCCCGCCGAGCAGCCTCCAGTCGGGCCCCCCGCCCCCGCCGGCCCCGTGCACCAGCGTCTCCCCGCCCGGCGTCGCCCCGCTGCCCGCGAACGCCGGCGACTCGATCGAGACCGGCCCCTTGGCCTTGCGCGGCGTCGGGGTCCCCGGGTGCGACCCCACCCGCACCGCCGACGTGGGGCTGCTCAGCGAGCCCGGCGTCACCCACGGCAGGTACTCCTCCAGCCGCCCCTCCGGCGCCTGGTCGAAGATCGGCATCAGCAGCTCGACGATGTCCCGCGCGTCCGGCCGCTCCTTCGGGTCCTTCGCCATCATCGCCGCCAGCGCCGCGTCCAGCGCCGCGTCCACCTCCGGGTTCGCCGCCCGCGCCCGCGGCACCGCGTCGACTGCGTGCGCCATCATCATCCGGTGCCGCTGCTCGTAGTACGGGATCCGCCCCACGGCCATGTGGAACAGCGACGACCCGAGGCTGTAGAAGTCGGACGCCGGCCCCACCGTGACGCCCTGGATCAGCTCCGGCGACATGTACGCGGGCGTCCCGAACACCTTGCTCCGGGGGTCGATGACCTCGTCGATCGGCTGCACCAGCCCGAAGTCCGTCAGGAACACCCGACCGTCCCGCCCCACCAGCCCGTTGCTCGGCTTGACGTCCTGGTGGACCAGCCCCGCCGCGTGCATCGCCGCCAGCGCCTGCGCCAGCTGGATCCCCGCCGCCGCCACGCTCCACGCGGGCAGCCGCCCCCGCCCCTCGAGCAGCTCCTGGAGGTTCGGCCCGTCCACGAACTGCGTGACCATGAAGGCCCGCCCCTCGTGCATGCCGAGGTCGTAGACGCGGATCAGCCGCGGGTGCTCCAGCGCCGCCACCGTCCGCGCCTCGGCGAGGAACTGCTCCCGCCCGCTGTCCGTCGCGGCGAAGTCCTCGTTGAGGATCTTGATCGCCACGATCCGGTCCAGCGTCGTGTCCCGGCACTTGTAGACGAGCCCCATGCCCCCCTTGCCGAGCAGCCGGAGCGGCTTGTACCGGCTCGACGGCATCGACGCCTCGGCGACCTCGTCGGCGATCAGCGTCTCGTCCTCGCGGATGTCGACCCGGATCTGGCGCAGCCCCGGGGCGATCGCCAGCGTGAACTCCAGGTCCCGCCCCTGGAAGCGGACGCGCCCGCCGTGCCGCCCCTGGTCGAGCTCCAGCTCCAGCAGCCCCGCCGCGTCCGTCCGGTACAGCACCTCGCTGCCGTCGAACATCACGTCGCAGCCCGCCAGCGGCCGGCCGGCCAACGTGAGGCTCACCTCGACGGGGGAGGTCACCACTTCAGGCTCGCCCCCACGTTGATGATGTGCAACTGGGCCACGTTCCGGCCCCACGCGACCGTGAAGTAGCCGACGTCGATCTCGAACGTGTCGAACGACAGGATCAGCCCCGCCGCCGGCCGGATCGCCGTCCGGTCGAGGCGGTAGTCGACCGGCGTCAGGTCCGCCATCGTGAGCTCCGCCGCGGGCTTCTCGGGCGTGGACGTCGTCACGCTCTGGCCGATGGCCTTCCCCTCGTTCAGCGTGTGCTCCGCGTCCACCCCGACGTAGGGGATGAGGAACGCGCCGATCCGACCGCCCACCTTCAGGCCGCCGACCACCTGCTGGCCGGGGCCGAACAGCCGCAGCCGGAACCCCGCGTCCGCGCGGACGAACACCCGCGGGTGGGGGATGACGCCGAAGTGCATGCGCGCCGTGATGTCGATCTGGCCGTCGCCGAGGGTGACGTCGTCGCCCAGGCTGCCGTCGTCGGCGAACGTCCCCTGGGGCTTGGGGTAGCCGGTCGGGATCTTGAGGTGCAGCTCCGGCGTCGCCGTGAACCGCCAGATCTCACGCGGGACGAGCCGGTAGCGGGCGTAGATCAGGACGTCCCCGAGGCCCGTGTAGCGGCTGTCGAACGAGATGATGTTCGCCGCCACCTGCTCCCGGCTGTCGACGTCGTCCAGCGACGAGAACCACACCTCGCGCGCGTCGTAGCTGACGTGCGACAGCGCCAGCTGCCCGCCGATCTCCAGCGACGACGTGATGCCGTACCGCACCCCCGCGCGGACGTTGACGCTGAAGAAGCGGCCGCCCAGCGGGAACGACTGGTACGGCCCCGTGATCAGCCACTCCTTCGTCGCGAACTGGTAGTCCGTCGACACGCGGACCACGCCGCGCCCCTTCTCCAGGGTCCAGGGGGACGCGTGCGCGGTCGAGGCGAGCCCTCCCAGACCCACGACGGCGCACGCCACCAGCAAGACACGGACTCCACCCATCACGTCCTCTACGCGCCGTACGGCCGACCGGATCGATCGCTTTCGCCCCATCACGCTCCCTGCGCCGCCCGGTGCGCCGCCGCCAGCGTCCGCGCCTCGCCCGCCCGGGCGCCCTCCCCCGCTGCCTCGGCGAGGTCCGCGGCCCGCTCCAGGCAGCGCACGGAGTCGTAGTCGACCATCGTCTGCCCCGGCACGAAGGCGCGGACGCGGGCCATCCGCTCGTCCCACGCGGCCCAGTCCTCCTGCGACGCGAGGCACGGCAGCAACAGCGCGTCGATGTGCTGCGCGATCACCTCGCGGCCCGCTTCCTTCACCTCGTCCCAGCCCGCCTCCAGCGTCCGCCGGGCGAGGTTGACGTACTCCTGGTCCATCTGGACGAGCGCGAGGTTGATGCGGGGCATGAACGCCCACGGCGAGCCGATCGACTCGTACAGGAGGATCGCCTGCTGGTACGCGTCCGCCGCGGCGTCGAGGTCGCCCTGGTTGCGGTGGATCTCCCCCTCCTGGTTGAAGCAGTCGGCGGTGTGGCCGGGGTTGCCGAACCGCTCCCGCACCTCCCGCGCCCGCTCCGCCATCGACGCCGCCTCGGCGTAGTCGCCCAGCGAACAGAGCAGCGAGCTGAGGTTCAGCCACGCGCGGGCGAGGTCGAGGAGCTGGCCGTTCTGCTCGAGGCGGGCGATGGCCTGGAGGAGCAGGTCCTGGGCGGCGTCGAAGAGCCCCTGCCCCATTCGGACCGAAGCGAGGCCCACGAGCGCCTCGGCGAGACCGACCTGGCCGCCGTCCGCGGACCGGATCTGGATGGCGCGCCGGAACGCGGTGACCGCCGTGTCGTTCTCCCCGAGGTCCCGCAGCGCGTACCCCAGGGTGACGCACGCGGCCGCGGCGCCGTCGTCGTCCCCGCGCTGCTTGTGGAGCTGCCGGCCGGCCTCCAGGAACGCCGCCGCCTCCCGGATCTTCCCCCGCGCCAGGAGCGCGCTGCCGTACTCCACGCGGGCGGGGGCGAGGACGTCGGGCCAGCCCAGCTTCTCCGCGAGGTCGACGACGCGCTTGCTGCCGTGGTCCGCCTGCCGAAGCCGCCCCTGGAGGCGGTCGAGGGTCGCCCGCGCGAGGCGGCCGAGCGCGACCTGGGGATCCTCCTCGGGGATCTTCAGCTTCTTGATCTGGACGTCCCGCAGGTCGAGCAGCTTCCGCGCCGTCTCGTGCTCGCCCGAGAACGTCCGCTCCAGGGCCGCCTGGTAGAGCCGCTGCAGCGCCTCCTTGCGGCGTCCGGCGGCGACCAGCAGGCGGCCCACGCGCTCGTTGACGTCCCGCCCCGTCGTCGTCGCGACCTGGTCCGCCGCGACCGAGTTCAGCGCCGCCCACCGGCCCGCCTCCACCGCCGACCGCTCCAGCGACTCGCGGGCCATCCCGTGCACGAACGCCCACCCCATCGGGTCGGACTGGACGAGGCCCTGGGCGGCGAGGTCGCCGAGCAGCGACGCCGGGGGCGCGACCCCCGCCCGGCGGCAGGCACCCCGCCACTCCGACCACTCGACGTGCTGCCCCAGCGCGGCGGCGATCTCCAGCGACGCCCGCGCCTGCTCTCCGCGCTCCGCGAGGCTCTGCTCGAAGCGGTGGCTCCACATCGCGTGGATGTCGTCGGGGATGGCGGCCGACGCCCCGGTCCGGAGCTGGAACCCGTCCGCGCCCAGCTCGAGGACGCCGCGGGCGACCCAGTCCCCGACCAGCTGGACGGCGAAGAGCGGGTTGCCGTCGGCCCGGCCGACGACCTGGCGGGCGAGGTCGTCGTCGAGCTGGAGCAGCCGCGCGACGAGGTCCTCCACCTCGCCCCGGTCCAGGGGCCCGACCTCCAGCTCGGTGGCGTCGTCCGACTCCGCCAGCGCCGCCAGCTCGTTGGCCTCGAAGGAGCCCGGCACGAGGTCCTCGTCGCGGACCGACAGGAGGATCAGCGCCGGAAGCGGGCTCGACGCGTTGAGCTCGACGAGGTGGCGGGCCAGGGCGATGGCGTCGCCGCCCCACTGGACGTCGTCGACGGACATCACCAGCGGCCGCAGCCGGGCCTCCCGCTCGAGGAACGCCGTGGCGACGACGTACCGCTCCTCAGGGCTCGGGAACCGGACCCCCGTCTGCGTGTTGTCGGGGTCGTCCGAGGGGTGGATCAGCTCGGTCAGCGCGTGCCACAGGTAGTCGCGCTCCCAGCCCAGCTGGCGGAGGCGGGTCTTGGCGCGGCGGAGCGTCTCCGAGCGCGTGAACCCGCTCGTCCGGAGGAGCCGCCCCAGCATCGGGCCGATGCCGTGCTTCGGGGACGGCATCTCGCCGTGGATCGCCGTCAGCGCCTGGGCCGCGCCGACCTCCTCGGCCCGCTCGCAGAGCCACTGCGCGAGCGCCGACTTGCCCGCCCCGGCGCCTCCCCGGAGCACGACGACGCGGGTGCGGCCGGTCTTGGCGGCGCGGAGCATCTCGGACCAGAGGCGGTCCCGGAGGAGGTCGCGGCCGATGAGGGGGAGCCGACGGAGGCCGAACAGCCCCAGGCCGGCGCCGACGAGCTCGATGGGCGCGGCCTCGGTCCGTCCGCGCCCCTCCCGCCAGTCCGGGGGGATGGGGGGCAGCTCGGCCGGCGGGGTCAGCTCGGGGCTCAGCGGCGCGCGCTTCTCGGGGCCGATGTCCGTCGATCGGGGGCCCCCCGCGAGGTCCAGGGTGGGGGCGTCTTCGAGGGACGGCTCGTCGTCGACGCCCGCAGGCGGCTTCATCATCACCGTCGCCCCGCCCCCCGGCTCCAGGGCCATGAGGGCGGCGGCGGCGTCGGCGGCGCGCTGGCAGCGGCGCGTGATCTTCGGCTGGAGGAGCGTGGCGAGCCAGTCGCGCATGCCGTCGGGGAGGTCGACGATGGGGCGGTACCGGGGCAGCTCGCCGCGGCAGTGCTTCTCCAGCATCTCCGACAGGTTGGGCGCGCGGTAGACGGTGGTCCCGGTCGTGATCGCCCAGATGGTGCAGCCGAGGGAGTACAGGTCGGACCAGGGGCCGACGTCGTGGTGGTGGGCCTGGAACTGCTCCGGGGAGATGTAGGACGGGGACCCGCAGAAGTTCTCGTCGTCGAGGGGGTCGTCCGTGGGACGGAGGCGCAGCTGGGCGATGCCGTAGTCGGTCAGCTTGGGGCCGGGGCGGAGGTCGCGGGAGCCGGCGATCATGACGTTGGACGGCTTGATGTCGCGGTGGATGACGCCGCGCGCGTGCCCGTGACCGAGGGCGTCGAGGACACCGAGGAGCACGTCCTTGAGCTCGTCCCAGTGGAGCTGGCCGACGAGATCGAAGAGCGTCGGCCCGGTGACCAGCTCCATGGCGAGGTACGGCGACCCCGCGACGAGGTCGCCCCCGCTGGCGTGCTCGGCGGACGCGGGGAGCGTGCCGTGGTCGAGGATCATGACCACGCCGGGGTGGTCCAGCGCGGCGACGGCCCGCACCTCGGACTGGAACAGGCCGACCGTCCGGAGGTCCCAGGCCTTGGACGACTTGAGGACCTTGACGGCGACGCGGACCCGGGTGGCGGGGTGGAACGCCTGCCAGACGACGCCCATGCCGCCCTCGCCGATCTTCTTCTGAAGCGCGAAGGGACCGACCGGGATCGGCGCGCGCGTGCCCGCGGAAGACGTCATGGAGACGGACAAGGCTACCTGGGGAGGGCGTGCTTTGTGGGTCCCCGTTCGCGGTGCGGGCAGGCCGGTTCCCGTGCGTGGGCCCGCCCTTCGTCGGGACCCGCCCCGGGCGGAGGATGGGGCAGGAGGACCCGCCATGCCCCCCCTCAGGCTGACCGCCGCCCTCTGCGGCGTCGCGACCCTCGCCCTGTCCGGCTCCGCCCTCGCGTGCGGCGGGGTCTTCTGCTCCGCGAACAACCCGCGGCCCGTGGAGCAGAACTCGGAGCGCATCCTGTTCGAAGTCAACGGCGACGGCACGCTGTCGATGGTCGTCGAGGTCGCCTGGTCGGGGGACCCCGACGACTTCTCGTGGGTGGTCCCGGTGCCCGGCGAGGTCTCGGTCGACCCGGTCCCCGACGACGTCCTCGTCGCGCTGGACGCGGCCACGACGCCGACCCTGGTCAACGTCACGACGATGTGCGGCGACGACGACTGGGAGGGCGGCTGGTACTGCGAGGCCGGCGACCCGACGCCCCGGGCCCCGGGCGCGGCGCTGGCGGAGGCGGCGCTGGCCACCGCGGGCGCCCTGTACGGCTGCCCGGCCGCGGACGACTACGGGCTGGAGCGGGAGCTGTACGGCGACGACTTCCCCGACGTGGACGTGCGCGCCCTCCCCGCCGTCGGCGCCTACGCCATCGACGAGGTCTCCTCGGAGGACCCCGACGCGCTCGTGGCCTGGCTCGACGCCAACGGCTACGTCGTGACCGACGCGATGGAGCCGTTCATCGCCGGCTACGTGCTCGCGGGGCAGCGGTTCCTGGCGCTGCGGCTCGCCCCCGAGGCGGGCGACGCCGCGATCGCGCCGATCCGGATCACCTTCGCGGGGGCGTGGCCGTCCATCCCGCTGGTGCTGACGTCGATCGCCGCCGAGCCCGAGATGGGGATCCTCGTCTTCGTCGCCGCCGAGCAGCGCTACCGCCCCACGGGCGAGTGGGCGGACCTCGAGGTCGACCCGCGGAACGTCCGCATGGACCCCTTCTCGTTCACCTCGAACTACTTCGCGCTGGTCTTGTGGATGGCCGACCTCGCCGGGGGGCGGGCGTTCGTGACCGAGTTCGCGGGCTTCACCGAAGACGTCGCCGCGGTCGTCCCCGGCGACCCCCGGGATCCCGACGACGCGGCCGGCTGGGTCGCCGCCCTCGCCGAGCGGCAGCCGTACCTGACGCGGATGTACACGCGCGTCTCGGGCTGGGAGATGACGACGGACCCCATGTTCGTCCCCACCGCGAGCACGTCCCTCCCCTCGGCGCTGGACCTGAGCGGCGGGCCGGCGTTCGACACCTGCTTCGACGACGTGCCCCTCTGCGGGACGACGTACTGCGGCGCCGAGGGGCGGTGCGCGACGGACGAGCCGAGCTGGAACGCGGGCTGCGTCTGCGCCCCCGGCTCGGCGGCCCGGTCGGTCGTGGAGCCGGACCTGTACGTCGCGGACGACGGGACCGGCGTGGTGTGCCAGCGCCTCGACTGGGACCTCCTCGCGGGCGGGCTGGAGCTCAGCCCGGACCTGCCTTCGCCTTGCGACGGGGTGGACTGCGGCGAGGGGAACTGCACGATCGTCGGAGGCTTCCCGGCGTGCGTCTGCGACGCGGACATGGTCGCGATCGGGCGCCCCGGCCTCCCCGCGCCCGTGTGCGAGCCGCGGGGAACGATCTACGAACCCGAGGAGCTCCTCTGGCCGGAGATCGGCTCGGGCGCGGACCGCACCCCCGACGGCTTCGCCACCGCGTCCCGGGCCACCCCCCCCGCCCCCGCGCTGGCGCTGCTGCCGCTCGCGCTCCCGTTGCTGATCCGACGCCGCCGCCGGCGGCTCAGTGGGGGCGGTAGCCGATGACGGGGAGGGTCTGCTGACCCTCGAAGGTGATGCCGAGGACGTCGAGGATCGCGCCAAACGTGACCTCCTCCGAGGGGGGGAGGTTCGGGGCGTTGAAGAGCGGGTCCTCGCCGGGGGCCAGCCCCTCGAACGGGGTGGGGTCGCCGGTGACGGGGTCGAAGCCGGTGATGAAGCCGTTGTCCGGGTCCGGCGCGCCGAGGGTCTGGTTGCCGCGGAGCATCGGGGAGACCGCGAGGAGGCCGTTGTTGAGGTGGTGGCCCGTGCCGAAGCCGCCGCCGAGGTCCCACTTGTCGCGGCCGAACTCCGTCGAGAAGACGATCATCGTCCGGTCCCACAGCGACGTCCCCGTGGGGCCGTCCGGACCGATGTACTCCGCCGTCGCGAGGAGCCCGATCAGGCGGTCGGCGACCCGGAGGACGCGGTCCCAGTGGTCCGCCTGGGCGCTCCGGTGGGACTGGTGCGATTGGTCGAACGCGAGGAAGCCGTCCGTCCCCGACTCCGTCAGCGTCACCGCGCAGGACGTCCCCGTCCTCAGGAGCAGGTACGCGAGCGCCGCCTGCGCCTCCAGCCGGTCGTCGGGGCGGCCCGTGTTCGAGACGGGGAAGCTGCCCGGGAGCGCGTCGTTGATGCGGTCCGCCTCGTCCGACGCGGCCAGCCCGTACTGGCTCAGCGGGAAGATCTCCCCGAGGTCCGGGACGTACAGCAGCTGCTGCATCAGGTCCGCCGCCTCCAGCGCCGGCTCGATGGCGGCCCGCGCGTGCATCACCTCGCGGCGGCGGCGGCTCGTGGGGAACGTCTGCGCGAACGGCGAGACCTGCTCCAGGGTGCCGTCCCGCAGCGCCCGCGTCCGCTGGATCATGTCCTCGCGCAGCCCGGGGTCCTGCACCGCCAGGTCGCCGAGCGGGAGCGTCCCCATGTGCCCCGACGTCGACAGCGGCCAGACCACCGGGTTGTTGACGATCTCCGCCGGGTACCGCGTCTCCAGCGCCGTGTCCGCGCCCGGCTCCGAGTAGCCGCCGCGGCCCATGTTCACGTTCGGCAGCGGCATGTCCGTGCCGTACACGGCGGCCACCGCCTCGGTGATCGTCCGCCCCGCGAACACGTCCCGCCCGTTGATCGACCGGGCCTGCGCGACGAAGTGGTTCACCGAGCTGCTCTGCGCCCCCATCACGACCATGTCCTGCATGTGCGACTGGAGGAACGAGATCGGGCGCGAACGGTCCACGCAGCGGATGTTCGACCCCGCCGGCGTGACGGTCGGATAGGAGATCACCGTGCCGCGCTGCTCGTGGGTCAGCGCCTCGGAGACGTCCACCGGCATGTAGCAGTCGAGCATCGACGCGCCGCCGAAGCAGCCGAGGACGACGAGGAAGCGGGGGCCGTCGTCCGCGTGGGCGCGGCGGACGAAGCGGGGGGCCACGCCGACGCCCAGCCCGGCCGCGGCGCCGGCGACCAGCGAGCCCTTGAGGAAGCGGCGTCGGTCGAAGCGGGCCATCAGTACAGCAGCCCTTCGGTGGAGGTGCCGACCGCGTAGCAGCTCATCAGCGCCCAGTCCGCCGCGCCGCCGCCGTCCTCGACGATGCCGTCGAAGAGGCCGAGCAGCGCCTCGGTCTCGTCTTCGGCGGGGTCCCGGGCGAGGAGGCGCCGGTAGAGGTCCGCCACCAGCGCGTCGGCGCCGGCGGGGAGGTCGGTCGAGGACGGGTCGTCCGCGACGTCGCCGAACACGACCGCGGCCTCGTCCTCGTCGGGGTCGAGGTCCCGGCGGAGGCGGTTCCAGCAGGCGTGGAGCACGAACCGGTCGATCGCCAGCCCGGTGGTGACGGCGTGGTCGTCCAGCCCGCGGAAGAGGCCGTTGTCCAGGGAGATGCCCCCCAGGGGGATGACGTGCAGCGTCGAGCAGTCGTACAGGCCCGTCTCGCGGCAGAGCTCGCCGAGGGGAAGCTCGAGGCCGCCGGCGAGGTCGTTGGTGACGTGGCGCCAGCGCTTCAGGCGGAGGTCCGCGCGGGACGAGATCGGCGGACCCTGGTCGAACTCCGGGGGGGTGTACTCGTCGGCCCCGCCCGGACCGGGGTCGTCCGTCGGGCAGCCGGCGAGGAGGAGGGCGAGGAGCGGGAGGAGGAGGCGCCGCATCACGGGGTCCCCCAGGCGTCGGTGAGGACGAGCGCGCGGAGGAAGGCCTCGACGTTGCGGCCGTCGTCGCGGAAGTCCTGCCAGAGGGCGTCGTACTCGTCCTGCTCGCAGGAGAGCGGATCGCGGCGGAAGAGGTAGCGCCAATACAGCGACGTGATGCGCTTGGCGAAGTCGTCGGAGGTGACCGCGGCGGCGACCCACTCCTCGGGGCCGCTGACCGGCTCGCCGAAGAGGTGGCCGTCCGTGGTGGGGACGAGGTCGATGGCGCGGTCCTCGACGACGATGGCCGTCGTCCCCCCCGTCAGGTCGATGCCGTTGTAGCGGATCCAGGGGTACGACATCGCCTCCAGCGTCGAGTGGCAGCCCGCGCACTCCTCCTGCCAGACGCCCTTGTCGTCGACGTCCGCGGGGGCCGGCCAGTCGTAGAGGCCGGCGAGCTCGTCGATGGGGTACAGCCCCTCGGACCGGGCGAGGTCGAGGCCGAGGAGCTCGCGGTAGTAGTGCGCCGCGAGGGTGCGGGGGACGGGCGCGAACATGACGCGCATCGAGAGGCTGTAGCGGGTGGTGACGAGGCCGAAGCGGTCCTCGGCGCCGAGCGGCTGGGCGTACGCCTCGGTGTCGTCCCGGGGCTCGTCGATGGCGACGAGGCGGCCCGACAGGGGCGGGTCCTCGACGACGAAGTAGTCCGCCGTGAGGAGGTCCGCGGCGTCGCGATCGCCGGACGTCGCGTACATGAAGAGGCGGACGTCCCACTCCCAGTTGCCGAGGATGGAGAGGTCCGTGGACGGCCCGACGGGGCGGACGACGCCGATCGCCATCTCGCGCTGGACCTCCTGCCAGTGGGGGGACTGGAGGCAGAGGTCGAGGACCTCCGAGACGCGGGCGACGGGGTCGGGGTGCTCGGCGAAGGCGGCCCGCTCCTCGTACCGGGGGGACCGGCCGCAGAAGTCGAGGACGACGCGCTTCAGCGCGAAGGCGGGGTCGTACTCGCCGACGCGGTACCAGGGGTTGTCGGTGACGACCTGGGGGCTGCACTCGGGCTCCGCCGTGGAGTCGAGCCCGGGGTGGGTGCCGCGGGCGATCTCGGCGAGGTTGTCGACGCCGTCGCCGTCGCTGTCGAGCGGCTCGACGAGGTACAGCGCCTCGGCGAGGGCGTCGTCGAAGTCCTCCCCGTCGGCCAGCGCGGCGCGGACGTCGGCGCCGTAGTCGTTCCGCGCGGGCGGCCCCTGGGGGACGTGGCAGGTGTTGCAGGCGACGGTGCCGGTCGCGCACAGCGGGGAGTCGGGGTACGTGGCGCAGAGGAGGTCGGGCGCGGACGGGCGCGCGGTCGCGAGGCCGGGGAGCGCGACGAGCAGGCCGAGGACGACGCCGAGCAGGCGCCGGCGCGCGCGGCCTACGCGGCCTGCGCGGCGGTCCGGGGCGTCGGTGTCGCTGCGTCGGCGGTCCAAGTCCTTCTCCGGTGAGGCGCCAGTGTACAGGCGGCCTGCGCGGTCGCATCGTGCCGATCAGCGCAGGTACATCAGCCAGTCGGCGATCCCGTAGGAGCCGTTGGTGCACGAGCCGTTGTAGCGGCCGTGCTGGGAGGTCGAGCACCAGACCTCGCCGCACTCCCCTCCGTAGGTGCTGTAGTACGCGCCGATCGCGAAGCCGGAGAGGGCCGGCTCGGTCCCGAAGACGGCGTGCAGGTGCGGCCAGGCGGCGCAGTCGACGCCGGAGCAGGCGGCCGCGGGGACGTTGGCGAGGTCCCGGCAGCGGCGGGGCGCGAAGACCGTGTTCCACTGGGCGAAGGTCTCGGGGACGTGGACCCAGGTGGCGGCGTCGTGGACGAACAGGATCTCGCCGTAGCCGGCGACGAGGTCGACGATCGAGCCGTTCGACGAGGCCAGGAACTGGTCGGTGCTCAGCTCCGGGCTCCCCGCGAGGGCGCCGTCGCTGGCCATCGTGCTGCTCTCCCACGCGACCTGCTTCCACACCAGCGTCCAGCCGCCGCTGAGCAGGGACATGTCGCACCAGACCGTGACGGGGCAGGTGTCGGTGGGGACCGTGTAGGCGCCGGAGGGGAGGCCGGGGGTGGCGGCGAGGAGGTCGGCGCAGGTCTGGAGCAGGACGCTGGGCACGCCGCCGTCGCAGCCGGTGTTGCCGGTCGTGTCGTCGTCGTCGCCGGACGCGTCGTCGTCGTCGTCGCCGGCGGTGCTGTCGTCGTCGTCCCCGGTGGTGCTGTCGTCGTCGTCGCCGGTGCTGTCGTCGTCGTCGCCCGTGCTGTCGTCGTCGTCCGACGCGGTGCTGTCGTCGTCGTCCCCGGACGCGTCGTCGTCGTCCGCGGACGCGTCGTCGTCGTCTCCGGTGACGTCGTCGTCGTCCGTCACGTCGTCGTCGTCACCGGGCACGCCGCTGTCGTCGTCTCCGTCGTCGTCCGGGGCGAGCGGGCGGCTGGGGCAGGCGACCAGCAGCGCCGCGAGCGCCAGGGGCCATCCCCATCGCACCGCGCCGCGCATCTAGAACGGGGGGTCGTCGGGGATCTCGGCCCCGTCCGGCGCGCACACGCCGACGCCGAAGCCGGTGTCGAGGCAGAACTCGAGCACGGGGCAGACCGACGCGCCGGGGGTGCAGAGCAGCGCGCACAGGGGGTGCTCGAAGCCGATGTCGTAGCAGAGCGTGGAGACGTTCTCGGTCCCCGCGGGCGGGGTCGGGCAGGAGCCGTCGTCGCACCACGGGAGGCAGATGCCGGCCTCGTCGGTGCCGACGAACGAGCCCCCCAGGCACTCGGTCTCGGGGGGGCAGTCGGGGCCGGGGATGTTGGGGTGACTGCAAACGCCGTAGTAGCCCGCGCCGCCGGCCTCCTCCCCCGCGCACAGCTCGGTCTCGTACTCGACGACCTCGAAGCAGCCGACCGTGTCGGGGCAGGGGTCGTTGTCCAGGCAGGCGCGCGCGCAGCGGCCGTTGTCGAGGCACATCGTCTCGTACGCCTTGCCCTGGAGCGCGCACTCGGAGCCGTCGCCGTCGGGGTCGCAGGGGGGCGCGCAGTACAGCCCCCCGTGGCCCGGGACGGTGGTGCAGGCGGACCCCGGATCGCACTGCGCGTCGGTCACGCACTCGGTGTACGCGGGGCCGTCGTAGTCGGCCGGAGGCGCCTCGGTGGCGTCGTCGTCGTCGTCGTCCGCGGGGGCGGCGTCGTCATCGTCGTCGTCCGCCACCGGATCGGGGACCGGCTCGTCCACCACGCAGGCGGTGGCGAAGAGCAGGGTCAGGAGCAAGGCGATCCGGGGCACGGAGCGCACGCTATCACCGCCCCGGGCGCTCACGTCAACGACTTCGCGAGCAGGTGCGCCATCGCCATCACCGGGACCATCGTGTGCGTGGACGACGTCGTGGGGAAGAGCGACGCGTCGCAGACCCAGACGTTGTCCACGCCGCGAACCCGGAGGTCCAGGTCGACCACGCCGCCGTGCTCCGGCGGCGCCATGCGGCAGGTGCCCTGGGGGTGGGCCGAGATCATGGGGACGTCGCACGACCGCAGCGACATCGTGTCGATCGCCGCCAGATCCGCCTCCGTCCGCATCTCCGCAAGCCTCACCGACGGCGGCAGGATGCGGTCCGCCCCCGCCGCCAGGTAGCACCGCGCCGCCGTCTTGATCGCCGCACGCAGGCGCTGCTGGTGGTCCGCCGAGGGCGCGTAGCGGATGGTCGGACGGGGCCGCGCACCCCACTCCACGCGCCCCCCGGGACGGTCGGGGACGAGGCACAGCGCCGCCGCCATGTGCCGGTAGCGGGCCATCAGGGTCCTCAGCTCGTCCATCGGCAGCGGGATCATCCCCGCCGCCATCGCCGGGCCCGTCGCGATCCCCTCCAGCGTGAACCCGCCCAGCCCGCCGAGCGCGTCCGCCGTCAGATCCTCGTCCACCGCGAACGACTGCGGGATGCCCCGGAAGAAGACCACCTCGTCGGGGAACGTCGCCACCAGCGGGGCCTGCGGCTGGAGCGACAGGTGGTTCCCCACGTCGTCCGACGCGTGCCCCGAGCGGACCAGGATCCCGCACGTGTGGATCGCCCCGGCGCACAGGAACACCCGCTCCGCCTCGACCCGGAACCCCGGCCCCTCCACCCCCGTCGCGACGTCCCCGTCCAGCGTCACCCGGTCCACCCGGGCGTCGCACAGGAGCTCGCAGCCGGCCGCCCGCGCCGCCGGGATGTGGGCGACCAGCGTCCCCCGCTTGGCGTCGTACGCGCAGCCGATCGTGCAGTACCCCGACCCGATGCAGCCGACCCGGTTGTGGTCGAGGACGTGGCCCGACAGCCCCAGCGCCGACGCCCCCTGCCGGAGGAGGTCGTTGTTCCGGTTGACCATCGCCTCGGGGATCGGCCCCCCGCCCATGTCCGCCATCACCGCCGCCGCCGCCGCGTGGACGTCCGCGTTGGTGATGCCGCCCCACGCGCCCCACCCGAAGTGCTGCCGCCAGTGGTCCAGCACGCCGTCGGTGATGGGGACGCAGTCGCCCATGTTGATCGTCGTCGAGCCGCCCAGGCAGCTCCCCTGGAGCACCGCGATCGCCCCGTCCGACGTCGCCTGCCCGCCCGCGTCGCGGTGGAGCAGGCCGTACATCGCGTCCTCGCGCTGGTTGAAGTCCGCCTTGCTGACCTCCGGCCCCTCCTCGACGAGGACGACCGCCCGCCCCGCGAGGCTCAGCCGGTGGGCGAGCACGCCCCCGCCCGCGCCCGAGCCGACGACGACGTCCTGCGTCCGGAGCGTCCTCACAGCCACGGTCCGTCGTAGCCGATGGCCGCCCAGGTGGCCTCGTCGCTGAAGTGGATGAACCGCGCCGCCTGCCGGAGGGACGCCGCGACCTGCCGCCGGACCCCCAGCCGCGACCCCTGCCACGCCTGCACCACGGCCGCCCGCTCGCCGAGGTCGAGCCGCGAGAACCGCGTCGCCGTCAGCGGCCCGCCCGGAGCGAACTCCAACAGGTTGAGCGCGAGCTGGAGCTGCTCGGTCTGGTCGTCGTCCAGCGACTCGGCGAGCACCGCCGCCGCCCGCGCGCCCGCCGCGTCGTCCTCCAGGAACGCCCCCAGGGCCAGCGCCAGCGTCGCCTTCTCGCGGTCCGAAACAGGACGGCGGCCGAACGCGTGCCACCCCGCAAAGGCGAGCGTGAACAGCACCGAACCGGTGACGAACTGGCGGCGGGTGGGCTTACTGCTCACCGATCGAGAAGCGGAACTTGAGATCCCCCACGGCGATGGTCGCGCCGTCGTTCAGCTTCCGCTTCTTCTTGAGCTTGGTCCCGTTGACGGTGACGGGGTTCCAGAACGGCGACTTCGCGAAGATCTGCCAGTCGCCCCCCTCGCTGTCCATCGCCGCGGCGACGCGCCCGAACCAGCGGTTCCCCTTGAGGCGGATGCGGCACTCGTCGGTGTGGCCGACGAGGATCGGCGGCTCGTCCAGGGGGACGAGGTCGATCTTCCCCCGCCGCATGATCGACACGTGGGGGCCGGCCTTGACCTTCATCTGGGCGAGGAGCGACTCGAGCTCCCCCTTCGACGCCGCGACCGTCCGCTCGCCGCCGGTGCCGGTCCCGCCACCCGCGCCGGGGCCGACCGCGCCGCCCATGTTCCCCGCCATCTGCCAGGGCGCGGGGGGCGGGCCGCCCTTGCTCGTCGGGGGCATCGCCTGCATCGCCTGGACCGTCGCCGGGGACTCCTCGTCGGGGTCGTCCTGGAGCGGCTCCTTCCGCTTGAGGCTGACCGCCTCGGGGCTCGCCTCCTCGTAGCGGAGCGTGTGCTTGCCGAGGACGATCCGGTCGCCGAGGCGGAGGCGGACCTGCCCGATCTTCTGGTCGTTGACGAACGTCCCGTTGGCGCCGCCGAGGTCCTCGAGGACGTGCGCGTCGAGCTCGGAGCGGATGACCGCGTGCTGCCGGCTCACGATGGGGTTGCCGTCGAGCGGGATGTGGGCGCTGCGGCCCCGACCGATGACGACGTGGGGCTCGTCGAGCAGGTACACGGCCTGCTTCTTCCCACCCCAGAGGAGCACCAGCTGCTTCATGCGGCGGTCAGCTTAACCCAGCGGAGATCGCCTCATACAGCCGTGGCAGGGATACATCCATGCGGTAGTCGATCGACGAGTGGTTGTCGGTGAACTCCTCGTACTCGCAGCCGACCTGGGCGCGGTCCAGGGCCGCCTTCATCTGCCGCGCGCCGTAGTGCAGGTGGTACTGGTCGCGGCTGCCGCAGTCGATGAAGAGCAGCTTCAGGCTGCGGAGCGCGTCGGCGTGGCGGGGGATGAGGCGGACGGGATCCCAGGCCAGCCAGCGATCCCACCGGTCCGGCCGGATCGCGCCCGTCTTGAGATCGACGGGGAGCTCGAAGAAGTCGGGGTGGTCCGGCTGCGGGTCGAAGCAGGCGGCCATGGCGAGGTGCATGATCGCGTGGGTCTCCGCGGCGGACCGCTTGTGCTTCTCCGCGAACGCTTCGAGGAACGCCGGGACGCTGCCGTGCTTGGCGATCTCGTTGAGCGTCCGGGGGAGGTCCGTGAGGAAGCAGAACTCGAAGAAGCTGTCGCCGCTGTGGCAGGCGACCGCGCCCCACGTCTCGGGGTGGAGCATCCCGTGGACGATGGCGCCGAAGCCGCCCGACGACTTGCCGAAGATGGCCCGGTGCTCCCGCGAGGGGGCCGTCCGGAACTCGGCGTCGAGGCGCGGGACGAGCTCCCGGACGAGGTGCTTGGCGTAGGGACCGCAGACCGCCGAGTCGACGTACTGCGAGCCGCCGAGGCGCGTAAAGCAGTCCGGAAAGGCGACGATCATCGGCCCGATCCGGCCCTCCGCGATCAGCCGGTCGAGCCGCTGCGGCAGCGACTCCGCCCACGGCTTCCAGTTCAGCTGGCTGTGGCCCGTGCCGAGGAACCCGGCGAGGTAGAAGCCGACGGGGAAGCGGCGGTCGGGGTCGTCGTCGTACCCCGGCGGGAGGTAGACGGGGAGCTCGCGGTCGACGGGGTCGCCGAGGAGGTTGTCGGCGAGGAGCTCGCTGCGGACGGGGAGCCGGACGAGCCGCCCGGGCTCGATCCGTCGCGTCCCGCGGCCGCGCCGGAACACGCCTAGAGGTCCCGGTTGTCGCCGTCGAAGACGTGGCACATCGACGTCATCTCCAGCGACGCGTCCTCGGCCGCGTCCTCCAGCTCGCCGAAGCTCGCGTAGGCCCCGTCCAGCGAGGCCTCGAGCGCGTACAGGCGCCAGCTGTACTCGTTGATGAAGCCGGGGTTGGGGCAGGAGCCGAGGTAGCCGTAGTCCTCGATGGGGGGGCCCGCGTCGTTGGGCAGCTCCATCGCGCCGTCGGGGAGGTCGTTGGCGCCCGCGCCGCCGCTGATGCCGGCGTCGAGGCCGTCGAGGTCGCCGGGGATGTTGTAGATGGCCCAGTGGGCGAAGTTGCCCGCGGTCGGGTCGTCGAAGATCAGGGCGAAGGCGGCGGTCCCGTCGGGGGCGCCCTCCCACCGGATCTCCGGGTTCGTGTTGAGGCAGGAGAACTCCGGCGGGAGCTCGACCTCGCAGTCGTGGGGGTTCTCCTCGGGGTCGACGTCCGCGCCGACGTCCACGTGATCGGGCGACCAGATCCGGAACGGGACGGACGCGTCGTCGTCGTCACCGGTGGCGTCGTCGTCGTCGCCGGTCGGCGGGCAGGCGGCGAGCACGGGGACGATCAGGAGCAGGAGCAGGGTTCGGAACGCGGACCTCATCGGTTTCCTCCGGTGCGCCGCAGGATTACTCTCCCGCCCCATGAAGGACAAGGCACTCCTCGCAGCTTTCGTCGCCGCCTCGCTGTTCGCGGCGTGGTGGGCCTTCTACCTGATCGGGGTCCACTACGACGCCGTCTACGAGATCGAGGGCGGCGCGTGCGGCCCCGAGGGGGGCTGCCGGGCGGTGCTCCAGAGCGACGACGCCGAGCTCCCCGGGGGCATCCCCGTGAGCGTGCCGGCCGTCCCGATGTACCTGCTCCTCGCCGTCGTCGGGATCGCGGCGCTGCGGGAGAAGTTCGACCGCGCGCGGCTGGCGGAGCTGGCGACGCTGTGCGGCCTCGTCGGCCTCGCGTTCGGCGGCTGGCTGCTCTTCAAGATGGTCTGGTACCTCGACTCCATCTGCCGGTTCTGCCTGGTGATGGACGGGTCCAACCTCGCCGTCCTCGCGCTCGCGCTCTTCCTCCACCCCGACGGCCCCGGGGGCGCGTTCAAGGGGCTGGGCGGCGCGATCGGGAGGATGACCGGCGGCGGGCCCGAGCTGGCGCTGGCGCCGGTGGTCCTCGTGGGGACGTTCGTGGTCCACGGGATGACCGAGCGAGACCCCCCGGCCGAGCCCGTCGTCGAGGTCGAGACGCCCGCGCCCGCCCCGGAGACGACGCCGGCGCCCACGCTGAAGGACACGCCGACGCCTCGCCCCACCCCGGCGGGACGGCCCGAGCCGGGGACGAAGCGGCTGGTCCTCCCCGAGGAGCGCGCGGACCTGAAGATCGACAGCTCCGTCCCCTTCAAGGGGCCGAAGGACGCGCCCATCGAGATCGTGCTCTTCGAGGACTTCCAGTGCCCCTACTGCAAGAAGCTGACGGGCAACATCGAGGTCCTCCTGGAGGACCCGGAGTACGCGAGCAAGGTCCGCGTCGGCTACATGCACTACCCGATGAACCAGGCGTGCAACGCCAACGAGCTCGCCAAGCCGAAGATGCACCGGTTCGCCTGCACCGCCGCCGCCTCGGCGGTCTGCGCCGACCGGCAGGGGAAGTTCTGGCCGATGCACGACCTGATGTTCCGCAACAGCGGGCGGCTGCGGGGGAGCAACCTGAAGTCCTACGCCCGCGAGGTGGGGCTGGACATGGACGCCTGGATCAGCTGCGTCAACGCCCCCGCCACGAACGAGAAGCTCAAGTCCGACACGAGCATCGGCGCGGCGGCCGGCGTTCGGGGGACGCCGTCGCTGTTCATCAACGGCCGGCGGCTCGTCGGGGCCCAGCCGGTGGCGTCGCTGAAGGCGGCGATCGACATCGAGCTGGAGGGGCGCGAGGGGCGCGTGCTGCTGGACGTCCCGGTCGAGGGGGAGGTCATCGGCGACCTCACCGGAGCGGCGACGTCCGTCACCTTCCAGGGGCCGGAGGGGCCGTTCACGATCGACGCGTTCGAGGCGTCCATCGAGGGCGGCAAGGCCGTCAGCAAGCCCGGCGTTCCGCCCGCCCGGTCGTTCACCTGGTACGACGCCAAGCAGGCGTGCGAGGCCGCCGGGAAGCGGCTCTGCACCGAGGCGGAGTGGATGCAGGCGTGCACCGGCGCCGTGCAGGTCGACGAGGACCGCGACGGCACGGTCTCGCGCGACGTCCTCCAGGGACGGCAGCACAGCTACGGCGAGCACTACCGCGAGGGCTGGTGCGCGGACGCCCGCAAGAGCGACGACGCCCGCGAGCTGCTGACCGGCGACCACCCCAAGTGCGGCACCCCCGAGGGGGTCTACGACCTGGAGGGGGTGACGAAGGAGTGGATCGGGCTGTCGGCGGACCAGGCGGTCCTCAAGGGCGGCTCCTACAAGTCGCGGGACTCGGCCCGCTGCGCCTACTACAAGGACAGCGAGGCGCCCGATGTGCGCGACGACACCATCGGCTTCCGCTGCTGCAGCGGCGGCGATCCGGACGCGGACGCCGGGGCCGACGAGTTCGTCGGAGGGAAGGTCGGCGACGCGGTCCAGGCGTGGTCCGGGCCGCTGGTCGGGGGCGGGGGGACGTTCGACGGCGCGTCGCTGAAGGGGAAGCCCTACATCCTCACGTTCTGGGCGTCGTGGTGCGAGCCCTGCAAGAAGGAGCTCCCGGCGCTCGTCGAGGCGTACGAGCAGCACAAGGCGGCGGGGCTGGAGGTCATCGCGGTGAACGTCGAGAAGGACCCCGCCAAGCGGGACGCCTACCTCGCCGCGAGCCCGCTCCCGTTCCCCGTCGTGGACGACGCCGGCAAGGCGATCATGAACACGTTCCAGTCACGCGGCGGGGGGATCCCGCTGAGCTTCTGGGTGCAGCGGGACGGGCTGATCCGGCAGCGGACGACGGGCTACGACGACAAGGCCCACGCCAAGTTCATGCAGAACGTGCGCGATCTGGTGGCGCGATGAATGCCCGGGGGGAGGTCTCCGTCCGAGCGGGCATGAACAAGCCGACCCTGCTCGTCCTCGCGCTCGCGCTGCTGCCCGCCACCGCGCTCGCGCTCCCCGCCAACTTCGACAAGGCCGTGCTCAAGGCGCCGCGGATGGACCTCGGGGAGCGCTCCTCGATCGCCGTGGGGCAGCTCGAGGGGTACCGCGCCGACGACATCCGGAGCGCGCTCGTGAGCGCCCTGATGAACGGCGACCGCGGCCCCGCCAACTTCGTCGAGGACCAGGCCGGCGCCGACGGCGGGATCCTGATCACGGGGACCGTCGCCGAGCCCGAGGTCCACGACGAGATCGAGGACGTCAAGGTCGAGCGGAAGAAGGGCCCCGTCACCGTCACCGAGACCGACCACGTCCTGACGCGGACCGTCACGATCCGCTTCGAGATGACCGCGATCGACGTCGCCACCGGCGACCTCCGCGGGCAGGAAACCTTCGACATCCGCATGCAGCACAAGGGCAAGCAGCGGACCTCCCCGGAGAAGTGCTACGAGCACGCCCGCGGCGCCGAGGACATGGCGTCCGAGCTGATCGAGCCGTTCGGCATGAACATCGCCAACGACATCAGCCCGCGCTGGGCCCTCGAGGGGTGGGAGGTCGAGCGGAACCAGGACACCGTCGTCGGCGTCCTCATGGCCAAGAACGAGCAGGACTGGCTCGCCGCCACGGACTGGTTCGTCCGCAACGCCGCCAAGGACCCCTACAACGAGTGGCTCCAGTACAACTCCGCCGTGCTGCTCGGGCTGACGGGCCACTTCGAGGCCGCCGACGAGCACCTCGGCAAGGCCCGCGCCATCAAGGACCGCCCCCGCTACCGCATGTTCGCGGGGCGGCTCGAGAAGCTCGCCCGCGAGGCCGAGACGCTGGACGCGATGGGCCACGGCACCCCCCCGGGGGACTTCGCGGGGAAGGCCGGCGAGTACGCCGACGCCGACACCGTCAACGTCAAGGGGCCGGCCAAGAAGCGCTTCCCGCTGACCGAGAGCCCCGGCGGCGGCGGCACGGTCGTCGAGGTCCCCGGCGGCATGACGCTCGTGGTCATCGGCGAGGACGGCGGGTTCCTGCAGGTCCAGACCTTCGACGGCGTCGTCGGCTGGATCGAGGCCAAGCGGGTCAAGTGAGGAAGTTCGCCTCGAACACCCGCATGATCTCGCGCACCGTCGACCGCTTCACGTGGCGGTTGTCCTCCTCGAACGGCCGGTCGATCACCGCCGTCACCAGCTCGTAGCTGGGGAAGTAGAAGACCCCCTCGGTCGAGTCGGTGAACTCGCGCGCGGCGGCGAGCAGCGTCGACTTGCTCTGCGTGTTGGCGGAGACGACGTTCTCGTCGCGGAACGTGGCCCGCAGCGGCACCGGGGAGACGGTGACGACCATCGTGCAGTCCGGGTTCGCCTCGCTCAGGAGGCGGTGCATGACCCGGAGGTTCTCGAGGTTCTCGGCGAACGTGGACGCCCGGAAGGCGTGCTTCGCCTCGTCGTAGACCTCCGCCGGCGGGACCTGGAAGAAGACGGAGCCGTCCTCGCGGGAGTACCAGATCTCCGTCAGCCCGATCGTCACGAAGAGGATGCGCGCCTGCATCAGCGCCTCGCGCGCCGTGCGGCGGTGCTCCTCCAGCCCGGCCTCCGCCTCCGCCATCGAGTCCCACACGACGTCCTTGCGGTAGGGGTCGACGACGCGGCCGTCGGCCAGCTCCCACAGCCGCTCCTTGGGCGCGAACGTCCCGAGCGCCCGCTCGAACTCCTGCCGCAGGCTGAACGTGTTGTAGACGCGGTCCCACGCCGCCGAGCCGTGCCGCGCGTTCGGACCCGTCGCGGTCTGGACGTAGTTGAAGCCGGCCTCGGTCAGGTAGTCCTTGATCTCCCGCGCGAAGCAGCTCCCGATCGAGGCGATCGGCGTCGCCTTGTCCATCAGCCCGCGCGACGGCCCGGCGAGGAAGTCGGGCGCGAGGTCGTCCCCCTTGGGGAACATCTGCCGCTCGCCCAGGCCGAGGATGACCTTCTCGGGCAGCGGGGGCTTCGGGCGGCGCGCCTTGACTGCCTTCACGCCGCGGTTGACGAGGTCTCGGATGCCCGACATGCGCGGGTTATATCAGCGGGGCGGCCTCCACGACCGAGATCAGCCGTGCCCCCTCCCACGTCGACGTTCCCCGCAGCGCGTACCGACCCTCGGCGTCGCCGCCCGCGAGGTGCATGGCGATCGAGCCGTCGGCCGCGATCGCGCACTCGGCGAACGCGATGTAGCGGGGGACGTGCGGGTGGAGCGCCTTGTAGACCGCCTCCTTGAGGGAGAAGATGCGGAGGAGATCGGGCCACGTCGCCCCTGCTGCCTGCCACCGGGAGAGCTCCTCGGGGCGGAGGACCTTGGGCGCGATGGCGCTCCGGTCGCGGTCGCCGAGGACCTCGCTGTCGACCCCGAGCGTCCGACCGCCGACGAGCGGCGCGGCGATCGCGAGCGCCTGGCCGTCCTTGTGGGTGATCGACCCGGTGAAGCCGTCCGGCACCCGGGGGCGGCCCTGGGGGTTGGGGAGGAGCGGTCCGTCCCCGGTCCAGCCGACGGCGGCGAGGGCCTCGCGGAGGGCGACGCGTCCGGCGATCAGCTCCTCGCGGCGGCGGCGGGGCTTGTCGCCGGCGAAGTCGCGCTCATCGGGGTGGAGCGCGCCGTCGGGGCTCCCGAAGGCGACCCGCGCCAGCACCGCGCCCTCGAATTCCGGGACATCTTCGATCACGGCGGAACCTTCGTCCGTCCCGGTGAGTAATACAAGGGGGCCGCGTGGCGCTCGCGCCGTTCCGTGGCTTACAATCGTGCGCCTGCCCGGGAGCGAGAGACACTGATGGCGTTCTACGACGACGACGAGTACGACGACGAATACGACGACGACGAGTACGAAGACGACGAGTACGAAGACGACGACGACGACGGAGGCGGCGGCCCATCGAAGGGTCCGCTGCTCATCGTCGGCTGCCTCGGCCTCGGCGCGCTGGTGGCCATCGGCGTCGCCATGGTGCTCCTCGGCGGCGACAAGGACGGTCCGAAGAAGGACGACGACGACGCCCCGACCCCGGAGGTCGCGGAGGTCACGCCCGAGGACCCGCTGGACATCCTCGGCGGCGACCTCGACCTGAGCGTGCTCGGCGGCTTCGAGGAGGGCGACGACGACGACGCGGCGGGGGGCAAGTCGGCCAACGCCAACGGCGGCTCGGACACGATCACGACGCCGACGCCGTCGACCTTCCCGGCGGGCGACGACCCGACCCCGGAGCCGTCGACGTTCTCGTCGTGGACGCCGTCCCCGACGCCCGAGCCGACCCCGGTCGACGCGAGGCCTTCGCGGGCCGCCAGCAGCTCGGT
>CAYFOA010000109.1:0-23574 GCA_964344575.1 uncultured Rickettsiales bacterium
CGCCGACGACGACGTCGACGACGCCTCCACCGACGACGACGACGCCGGCCCCGGCGACAACGACGGCGACGGGTTCGCCCCCGCCGACGGCGACTGCGACGACTTCAACGACGCCGTCTACCCCGGCGCTCCCGAGCTCCTCGACGCCTTCGACAACGACTGCGACGGCGTCGCCAACGAGGGCGCCGTCGCCCCCGGCGACGTCGTCGTCACCGAGATCATGAAGAACCCCTCCTTCAAAGGAGACGACTGCGGCGAGTTCTTCGAGGTCCTCAACACCACCTCCGCCGACATCGGCATCACCGGCTGGGTCTTCGGCGACACCGACCCCACCTGCGCCTCCCCCGGCGACGCCTGGACCGCCGAGTCGGGCGTCGTCCCCGCCGGCGACTACTTCGTCTTCGCCAAGGTCGAGGACCCCGCCGCCTGCCCGTCCGGCGACGCCATCACCGGCGACTACGACTACCCGACCATGCAGCTCGCCAACGGCGGCGACGAGATCGTCATCTGCGTCGACGGTGACCTCGTCGACATCGTCGCCTACGTCGACTCCGGCTGGCCCGACCCCAACGGCGCCTCCCTCGGGCTCGCCCCCGGCATCGCCTCGCCCGCCACCGCCAACGACAACGGCGCCAACTGGTGCACCCAGACCTCCCCCATCGGCGGCGGCTCCCCCGACGCCGGCACCCCCGGGTACGCCAACGACCCCTGCTGATCCGGCCGCCCACGGCTAAGTTCTCCGCATGCGGACCCCGGCAGCAGCCCTCGCCGTCCTCGCCCTCCTGGCCGCCCCGGGCCTGACCGGCTGCCCCTCCGACGACGACGGCCCCGGCCGCTTCACCTCCGGCGATCCCCCCGCCGACGACGACGACGGCTCCGACGACGACGACGCCACCCCGCCCCCCGAGGACGCCGACGACGACGGCTACCCCGCCGACGTCGACTGCGACGACGACGACCCCCTCGTCTGGCCCGGCGCCCCCGAGCTCTGCGACGACCTCGACAACGACTGCGACGACCAGGTCGACGAAGAACCCCTCGCCGACCTCAACTGGTACCGCGACGCCGATGGCGACGGCTTCGGCTCCCCCGACGACGTCGTGACCGGATGCGAGCCCCTCGACGGCTACGTCCTCGTCGGCGGCGACTGCGACGACGACAACCCGTCCGTCCACCCCGCGGCGCTGGTCGACGGCGTCGACGCCGACTGCGACGGCCGGACCGAGTGGCTCCTCACCGTCACCATCACCGTCGTCGCCGCCTACTGGCTCTGCGTCGACCACGAAGACAACACCGTCGGCTGGAACCAGACCTGGGACAACGCCGAGACCTACTCCGTGTGGCTCGACTCCGGCGAACACGTCGTCGGCTTCGAGGGCGTCGGCGTGAAGTACGACGACCCCGACTACGAGCTCACCGGCGCCCTCGCCTTCCTCTCCATCTCCAACGGCACCGAGTGGTGGACCAACTCGCTGTGGCGGTACGACCCCGACCCCCTCGCCGACGCCGACACCCGCACCGGCTGGTGCTCCCCCGGCTTCGACGACAGCGAGTGGGCCGCCGCCGCCGAGTTCGCCCAGTGGGGCGCCTACCCCTGGGACGACAACCCGCCCGAGCTCGAAGGCACCCCCGCCGTCTGGATCTGGGACGACGTCCCCCTCGAACACACCACCCAGTACTTCCGGCTCGAGATCGAGCTCCCCTGAGCGTCGGCGTGACAATCTGTCAATCGCCCCCCGGCAGCCCCCCGCGCCTTGCCAGATTGTCGCTCCGGAGAGCCCCCGAAACGACGTAAGTCCCTGAAATCACGTCGAGTCGGAATGCGGCACGCATCTTGCGAGTTGCCCGGACGTCTTGCTCGAACGCGTCCCCCGGCCCGTGTTCATCCTCGCGCTCCTCGGCCTCGTGGCCCTGGGGCTCGCGCTCGGCACGAACGCGCTCTTCGCCCGCCTCCTCGTCGTCGACGCCGACAAGCTCGCCGCCGCCCGGAGCCGAGCCCCCTCCCCCGTCGCCCGCAGCGGCTCCCCCAGCGGCGACGACGACGACGACCGCGGCTCCGACGGCGTCGCCTCGGCCGGCGACGACGGCGACCGCGCCGGGGGCAAGACCCGCCGCCCCGGCCGCCGCGGGAAGAAGGACTTCAGCGGCCCCATCACCCGCCGCAACCTGTTCGACTCCGCCGCCACCCCCGTCAAGGAGGGCCCCAAGGCGGACCCCACCGACGAGGCGAAGAAGTCCGACATCGACGCCGTCCTCATCAGCACCGCCGTCGCGTCGGACCCCATCTGGTCCACGGCGATGGTCTCCGTCGCGTCCTCCGCGGCCGAGCCGTACCGCATCGGCGACCCCCTCGCGGACGCCACCGTCGTCGACATCCGCTCCCCCTGGCTCGACGTCACCGGCGCGCACCACCCCGCCCGCATCATCGTGCTCCGCGACGGCCAGCGGGAGTACATCGAGGCCGGCGGCAAGCCCAAGCCGGGCGCCCGCCGCAAGACCAAGGACAAGGACAAGGACGACGACAAGAAGCCGACCCGCCGCAGCGGACGCCACACCTGGGACGGCATCCACGACCTCGGCGGGGGCAAGTACAGCGTCGAGCAGTCCGAGGTCGACTACGCCCTGGGCAACCTCGACAAGCTCTCCCGCGAGGCCCGCGTCGTCCCCAACTTCTCCGACGGCCAGACCAACGGCTGGAAGGTCTTCTCCATCCGCCGCAACTCCGCCCTTCGCAAGATGGGCCTCAAGAACAACGACGTCCTGACCACAGTGAACGGCTTCGACCTGGGCAACACGGAGAAGGCCCTGGAGCTGTTCGGAAAGCTGCAGTCCGAGAAGAGCTTCTCGCTCGAGATTCTGCGCAACGGCGAGCCGATGACGCTGGAGTACTCAGTCCAATGAAGACGCTGCTGACCCTGATGACCGGTGCGCTGCTGCTGCTGCTGCCGATGCCCGACGGCTTCGCGCAGGCCGCGGACGACGACGACGACGACAAGCCGAAGGTGAAGGTCAAGGACCGCGTCTCCCCCGTGGCCACGCCGCGCGGCCCGCTGCTGACCCCCGCCAACGCGCAGACGAGCGACGGCTCCAAGAGCGAGGCCGACGAGGGCGACGACGACGACGACGACGACGATCAGCCCGCGCCCCCGCCCCCGCAGCCCGACGACGAGGAGGACGAGCCCGAGCCCTGGCGCGGCGACCCCGACAAGCCCGCCTCCACCGCCGACCGCCCCGCCCGCAAGACCGTCGAGCCGCTCCCCGGCGACGTGAAGATCAACATCGACTACAACGAGGTCGAGATTAAGGAAATCATCAAGGATTTCGCGCACAAGACGGGTCGCAACTTCCTCGTCGACGGCAAGATCAGCGGCAAGATCACCATCCACGCGCCGCGCGCCGTCACGGTCGACGAGGCGTACGAGGCGTTCATCATCGCGCTCGACTCGGCCGGCTACACGACGGTCGTCGAGGCCAAGTTCAAGTCCGGTCCGAACCGCGGCAAGCCGATGCTGACGCGCATCCTCCCCGCCGGGGTCGCCAAGTCGGAGCCGCTGGAGCTGTACCGGAGCGGACGCAGCATCCCCAACACGGCCCACCTCATCACGCGCCTCGTCCAGCTCGACAACGTCTCCGCGGACGAGATGTCGAAGATCCTCCAGAAGTGGGTCAGCAAGGAAGGCGACATCGTCGCCTACCCGCCGTCCAACATGCTGATCATCACCGACAGCGCCAACAACATCCGCCGGATGCTGGAGCTGGTCGAGGAGCTCGACATCAGCGCCCCGCAGCAGAAGCTCGAGGTCATCAAGATCGAGTGGGCGGAGGCGTCCCAGGTGCTGTCGATCGTGCAGGAGATCTACGGCGTCGCGGCCGCGCAGTCGTCCACCAAGAAGTCGACCTCCTCCGCCGCCAGCCGGGCCGCCGAGCGCCGCGCCGCGCGCCGCAACAAGAACAAGGACAAGACCACCGCCGGCACCGCCGCGAGCGGCAGCGCCAGCACCGTGGGCGAGCAGTCGTCGTTCATCAGCAAGATGATCGCGGACGAGCGGACCAACTCGATCATCGTGCTCGCCACCGAGAAGTCGATCGAGGAGATCCGCGAGCTCATCGGCCGCATCGACTACGAGGTCGACCCCACGCTCAAGTCCGACATCCACGTCATCTACCTGGAGCACGCCAAGGCCGAGGAGCTGAGCTCGACGCTGAACTCGCTCGTCCAGCAGTCCAACACCCGGAACACCCAGCGCGGCCGCACGGGCCGCACCACCGGCAGCGACCGCGGGGGGGCGACAACCGGCGGCGACCGCCGCAACCGCGACCGGCAGACCGGCAGCACCCAGCGTCCGGGGCAGGCCGGCAGCCTCGGCGGCGACTTCTCCGGCGAGGTCCGGGTCACCCACGACGTGCCCACCAACTCGCTCGTGGTGACGGCCAGCCGCGACGACTACGGGCGGCTCAAGCGCGTCATCGACATGCTCGACATCCCCCGAAAGCAGGTGTTCGTCGAGACGGTGATCATGGAGGTCAGCGACACCCGCATCAACGACAACGGGGTCAGCTGGCACGGCGGCGTCCCCGGCTCGACCAACGACGGCAGCCCCGTCACGGTCATCGGCGCGCGCGGCAGCTCGTCCATCTCGCCGGCCGCCTCGCTGCTCGACGGTTCGCTCCTCGCGGGCCTCGGGCTCGGCATCTTCGGCGAGGCGATCAACGTCGCCCTCCCCGGCGTCGAGGGCGGCCTCGACATCCCCGCGTTCGGCGTCGTCCTCCGCTTCCTGCAGGAGGACACGGCGACCAACGTGCTGAGCTCGCCGAACATCCTCACCCTCGACAACGAGGAGGCGACCATCGAGATCGGCGAGACGGTCCCGTTCCCCACGGGCGGCTTCCTCGGCGGCCTGGGCGGCGCCACCGGCGCGACGGGCGGCTTCGGCGGCGGCCTCGGCGGCATCCCCTCGATCAGCTTCACGCGCGAGGACGTCGGGATCATCTTGCGGCTGACCCCGCAGATCAACGAGTCGGACTGGGTGACGCTGGACATCTACCAGGAGATCTCCGAGGTCAAGGAGGGCTCGACCACGGACACGCTCAGCAGCGGCGGCCCCACCACCACGAAGCGCTCCGCGGAGACCCACGTCAGCGTCCGGAGCAACCAGACGGTCGTCATCGGCGGCCTGATGCAGGAGGTGGAGACGGAGTCCGAGTCGAAGATCCCCGTCCTCGGCGACATCCCCCTGCTCGGCGCCCTCTTCCGCAACAAGCGCAAGACGAAGCGGAAGACGAACCTCCTCATCTTCCTCACCCCGCACGTCATCGACACGCCCGAGGACCTGCAGGAGGTCTACACGATCAAGATGCTCCAGCGGGAGGAGTTCATGCGCCGCTTCTACGGCAAGACGCCCGCCGAGCAGGCCGCCGAGCTCAACTCGCTCATCCGTTACTCGATGAACCTCCCCGGGCAGCAGCCGATGTACAGCGACCCGGGTCCGCCGCGGGAGGACGTCACCATCGGCGAGCTCGACGACGCCGAGCTGGAGTCGATCCTCGACGAGCTGGACACGACCGAGGACGAGGTCCTCATCACGCCCGACGGCGAGATCCTGATCGAGGACGAGGGCGAGAACGAGGACGAGGACGAGGACGAGGGCGACAACGGCGACGACGAGGACCTCGACCTCGACGCGGAGCAGCCGGAGTAGGCATGCCCATCCGCAAGCGCAGCCTCGGCGAGATCATGACGGCGGCCGGCGCCGTCGCGCCGGAGAACGTCCACACCGCGATGGAGTACGCGGAGCGGCACGATCTGCGCGTCGGGGAGGCGCTCGTCCAGCTCGGGCTCGCGCAGGAGGAGCAGGTCGTCGAGGCGCTGTCGGCGCAGACGTCGCTCCCCACGCTCGCGAACATCCCTGTCGACTCGGTCGACCTCGAGCTCTACACGGAGCTCCCCATCGGGTTCGCCAAGGGCCACGGCGTCATGCCCCTGTGGCACGACGACGACGGCCGCGTCGCGGTGGCCGTGTCCGACCCCCTCTCGATGTCCCCCATCGACGACCTCCGGGTCCTCCTCGACACCCCGATCGCGGCCTACATCGCGGCCCCGTCGTCCATCACCGAGGGGATCAACCGGATCTACGACCGCCTCGCCCGGTCCGCCGGCCAGGTCATCGAGGAGATGGAGGACGACGCCGACTCGACGCACCACGGCATCGAGGAGATCGAGGACATCGTCGACAGCGACGACGAAGCGCCCATCATCCGCTTCGTCAACTCCCTGCTCACGGAGGCGCTCAAGGAGCGCGTCTCCGACATCCACTTCGAGCCGTTCGAGCGCGAGCTCGCGGTCCGCTTCCGGATCGACGGCATCCTCTACAACAAGGTCGAGGTGCCGAAGCGCCTCCAGGCGGCGATCAGCTCCCGCGTGAAGGTCATGGCGCAGCTCGACATCGCCGAGAAGCGCCTCCCCCAGGACGGCCGCATCCGCGTCAAGGTCGCCGGCCGCGACGTCGACATCCGCGTCTCCACCGTCCCCGTCGCCCACGGCGAGCGGATCGTCCTGCGCCTCCAGGACCGCTCCTCGGGGTTGCTCGCGCTCGACCAGATCGGCATGGAGGGGCAGGTCCTGACGGACTGGCGGGAGCTCATCCGCCGGCCGCACGGCATCCTGCTGGTCACCGGCCCCACCGGCTCCGGCAAGTCGACGACGCTGTACGCCTCCATCAGCGAGGTGAACCGCCCCGACATCAACATCCTCACCGTCGAGGACCCGGTCGAGTTCCAGATCAGGGGCATCGGTCAAATGGCCGTGAACCCGAAGATCAACCTGACGTACGCGTCCGGGCTGCGCGCCTACCTGCGGCAGGACCCCGACGTCATCCTCGTCGGCGAGATCCGCGACCTCGAGACCGCCGAGATCGCCATCCAGGCGTCGCTCACCGGCCACCTCGTGATGTCGACCCTGCACACCAACGACGCCGCCACCGCGGTCAACCGCCTCGTCGACATGGGGGTCGAGCCGTTCCTGGTGGCGTCCTCCCTCGTCGGCGTCATGGCCCAGCGCCTGGTCCGCCGCCTCTGCTTCCACTGCCGCGAGCAGTACACGCCGCGGCCGGACGAGCTCGAGCAGGTCGGCCTCGACCCGTCCCAGATCGACCGCCCCATCTACCGCCCCCACGACGGCGGCTGCACCGAGTGCCTCCACACCGGCTACAAGGGCCGGACGGGCATCTACGAGCTGCTCCCCGTCACGCCCGCCATCCAGCCCCAGATCGTCCAGAACCTGTCGTCCGCCGTCATCAAGGACACGGCCGTCGACGAGGGCATGGCGAGCCTCCGCATCGACGGCGGCCAGAAGGTCCTCCAGGGGCAGACGTCCCTCGAAGAGGTGATGCGGATCACCCAGGACGAGTACTCCATCGAGGAGGTCTGAGACCGTGCCCGTCTACGAGTACCAGGGGCTGGATTCCCGCGGGAAGAAGACCACGGGGCTCGTGGACGCCGACACGTCGAAGGCGGCCCGGCTGAAGCTGCGGAAGCAGGGCGTCTTCACGACGTCGATCGCCGAGGGGAAGGGCGGCCGCGGCGGGGCCTCGGTCCGGACGGCGACGAAGAAGGTCGGCGGCCCGACGCTGAGCAAGGAGATCGACCTCGGGCAGTACTTCAGCCGCATCAGCGTGCAGGACGTCTCCCTCGCGACGCGCCAGCTGGCCGCCCTCCTCGGCGCCGGCATTCCCCTGGTGGAGTCCCTCGGGGCGCTCGCCGAGCAGGTCGAGAAGGAGCGGTTCCGCGTCATCCTCCGCGAGATCCGCGAGAAGGTGAACGAGGGGTCGTCTCTCGCGGACGCGCTGAAGGGCTACCCCCGCGTCTTCAGCAACCTGTACGTCAACATGGTCCGCGCGGGCGAGCAGGCGGGCGCCCTGGAGCACGTCCTCGCCCGCCTCGCCGACTACACCGAGGCGTCCGTCGAGCTGCGCGGCAAGGTCCTGTCGTCGCTGACCTACCCCGCCGTGATGATGCTCGTCGCGGTCGCCGTCATCACCTTCCTGATGGCGTACGTGGTCCCGAAGATCACGAAGCTGTTCAAGGCCCGCAAGGCCGAGCTGCCCTGGATCACCGAGATCGTCATCTGGGTGTCGGACACGCTCAAGGCGTACTGGTGGGCCTTCCTCATCGCCGGCGCCCTCGGGATCTACTTCTTCGTCCGCTACTACCGGACCGAGGAGGGCCGCCTGAAGGTCGACGCCGCCATCCTCAAGCTGCCGCTGTTCGGGCGGATGCTGCGGATGGTCTCGATCTCCCGGTTCGCGTCGACGTTGGCCACCCTGATGGCGTCCGGCGTCCCGCTGCTGGCAGCCATGGGCATCGTCCGGAACATCGTCTCCAACGTGGTGTTGAAGCAGGCGATCGGCGACGCCCAGGAGGCCGTGCGCGAGGGCGAGCCGATGAACCGGCCGCTGCAGCGCTCGGGCGAGTTCCCCCCGATGGTCGTCCACATGATCAGCGTGGGGGAGAAGACGGGCGAGCTGTCCGAGATGCTCGCCCGGATCAGCAAGACCTACGAATCCCAGGTGAACCGTCGGCTGTCCACGCTGACGTCGCTCCTGGAGCCGCTGATGATCCTGCTCATGGGGGGCGTGGTCTTCGTGATCGCGCTCGCCATCCTGCTGCCCATGCTCGACATCCAGAACCTGGGCTCCCGCTACTGACGGAAGCCTTACGGAGGACTGAAACGATGCTCAAGACCACCACCCTGCGACGCGTCGGCCGCGGCTCTCGGAAGGGCATGACCCTCATCGAGATCATGGTCGTGCTGACGCTGATCGGGCTCGTCATGACCGTGCTCGCGGCGAACTTCTTCGGCATGGCCGAGAACGCCAAGGTCGACGCTGCGCGCATCCAGATGGAGACGCTCAAGGGGCGGCTCGACGCGTACAAGCTGCGCTACGGGAGCTACCCGTCGGCGAGCCAGGGGCTGAACGCCCTGGTCAGCCCGCCCCCGGACAAGCGCGGCATGACGCCGGGCGCGTTCCTCGACGACGCGCAGGCCACCATCGACCCCTGGGGCACGCCGTTCCAGTACTACGCGCCCGCCCGCAGCGGCGGCAAGGCGTTCGAGATCGTGAGCCTGGGGAGCGACGGCGTCCCCGGCGGGGAAGGCACCGACGCCGACTTCTCCAACTGGCAAGCCGCCGGCGACGGCGGCTAGGAGCGGACGTGCGGCGCGCTGCCTCCCGCGGTCTGAGCCTGATCGAGCTGGTCGTCGTGCTGGCCCTGGTCGGGATCATGCTGCTGGTGGCGGTGCCGTCGCTCCGGAGCGTCCTCGGCGCCGACCTCAAGGCGTCCACCGTCGAGCTCGCCCAGACCCTCCGCTACCTCCAGGACGAGGCCGTGCTCCGGAACATGAACATGCGGATCGCCTACGACCTCGACGGCCGGACGTGGTGGATCGAGGCGGCCGACGGCCCCGTCCGGATCTTCCGGGACCGCGACAGCAAGGAGGCGTTCGACGAGTTCATGGCGGAGAAGGCCGAGGCGGACGAGCGGGTGCGGGAGGACGCCGAACGGCGGCGGTCGCTCCGGAAGTCCGACTCCGACATCCTCACCGGCCTCCTCGGGGGCGACGAGGACGAGGACGGCGCGGACCCCGGGGGCGGCCTCGGCGGCCTCCTCGGGGGGCTCTTCGGCGGCGGCGGCGGCTTCGGCGTGACCGCCCGCGGGGGTGAGTACGACGTCAACGCCTTCACGCCGTACGCGGGCGAGGACGAGGAGGCGTTCGAGAAGCGCGAGCTCCCCTCCGGCGTCCGCTTCGCCGGCGTCTGGACCCCGCAGTACGAGGACGTGCTGGAGCCGCTGGACGAGTACGAGCTCGAGTCGATGCTCGCCGAGCCGATCGAGGACCAGGTCTGGACCACGGCCTACACGCACGTCTTCCCCGGCCGCTACATCGAGGACACGGTCGTCTACCTCAGCGACGACAGCGGCGAGGACGTCTGGTCGATCACGGTCGAGCCGCTGACGGGCCGCGTCGAGGTCATCCCCGGGCGCATGCCCCTGCCCGACATCTCCGACCGGGAGCAGCGGCAGTGAGCACCGCCCGCCAGGCCGGCTTCACCCTGCTGGAGTGCCTGATCGCGCTGCTGCTCGTCAGCACGGCGCTGGTCATCGTGGTCGAGTCGCAGTCCTGGGCGGTGGACATCGAGGACCGCACGGCGCGCATGAACGTCGCCACGATGCTGACGCGCGAGATCATGACGGACCTCGAGCTCCGGATCATGAAGGAGGGGTTCGGCGAGCTGGAGGTCCGCGAGGTCGGCGACTACAGCGACGAGCGGTACGGCGGCATGTTCGACGACTACCGCTGGGAGTACGAGGTCGAGAAGGTGGACCTCGACCAGATGCCGGACCTGTCGATGCTGATGGGGCTCGCCGGCGAGGGGACCGACGCGCTCGGCGAGGAGGCCGGCATCGAGACCGGCGGGCAGGGGACGCCCAACGAGCTGGCGATGCTGGCGGGGCTGGGGATCGACCTGTCGTTCTTCAGCGAGTACATGGGCAACTACATCCGCGAGGCGCGGGCCCGCGTCTGCTACCCGGACGGGCTGGACGAGAACGGCAACCCCGCGGAGGACTGCGTCGAGTTCGTGCAGCACCTGACGAACCCGACGGGCGCGATCACGGACAACACCGAGGGGGACGACGACGACGACGACCAGAGCGGCAACGGACCGAGCCCGTTCGGTCCCGGCGTGAACCCCTTCCAGCCCACCGGGGGCGGCAGCGGAGGGGGGGCCAAGTGACGCGGGGCATGACGCTGCTGGAGGTGATGGTCGCGATCGCGCTGATCGGCGTCATCTCCACGTTCACCTGGATGACCGTCAGCGGCGCGTCCGAGGTGGCGGCGGAGTCGACCGCGCGGACCGACCTCAACGGCATGGGCAAGGCGGCGATGGCGGTCATGCGCCGCGAGCTCGGCTACGCGTTCGTCTCCCAGAACCAGACCGAGTACTTCAAGACGGTCTTCGTGGGCATCGACCGCGACCCCGTCGACGAGATCTACTTCGTCGCCCGCGCCCACGAGAAGCGGTACTCCGACACGAAGGAGGCGGACTTCGCGGAGTACGGCTACTGGTCCGAGCCGGACGTCCACGGCGGCAACTTCCGCACGGTCATGCACCGCGAGGCGCCGATCATCGACGACGACCCCGAGCGCGGCGGCACCGTCCACGCGCTGTGCCACGGCGTCCGCGAGCTGCAGCTCCGCTACTACGACGACACCAAGGAGGAGTGGGTCGACGAGTGGGACAGCGAGGGGACCGACTACGCCGGGCGCGTCCCCCGCGCGGTCGAGATCCGCCTCGAGGTCGAGGACGACGAGGGCCGCACCGCCTCCTTCTTCACCCGCACCCCGATCCTCAAGTGATCCGCCGCCTCGCCCCCGCCCCGCGCCCCCGCCCCGCCGACGACCGGCGCGGCATCGCGATGGTGCTCGCGCTGATCATGGTCGTCCTGATGACGACGTTCTGCGTCGAGTTCAACTACAGCGCGTCGATCAAGAACCTGTCCGCCTACCACCAGCGGGACGAGACGCGGGCGTACTACCTCGCCAAGGGGGGCGTCCGCGTCTACGGGATGCTGCTGGTGTTCGCGCGGCAGGTCGCGGGCAACCAGATGATCACCGGGTTCCTCGACGGCATGGGGCTGCCGTCCATCGACGGGGCCGACATGATGTGCCGCTCCATCCCGTTCTTCGACACGGCCATGATCCGCTTCCTCATGGGGACCGGCGGGTCGGTCGACGACGAGGAGAAGGAGGGGCTGCTGGGGCTCCTGGGGGGCGGCGAGAGCGACGCGGTGGACGGCGAGCGGGAGCCGACGGTGGTCCGCGGCGTCAGCACGACGGACTTCGACGACAACCCCCGCCTGCGCCGCTCCATCACCGACTTCGAGGGCGACTTCAAGGTCGACTGCCACGACGAGTCGGCGAAGGTCGACCTCAACGGGTTCGCGAACAACAACTGGATGGCCCTCCCCGTCCAGCAGCACCCCACCGGGCAGATGCTGTACGGGCTGATGGCGCCGGTGGAGTACGACCCGCTCTTCGAGGAGCGGCTGAAGATCGACCGCTGGGAGCTGATCGGGAACATCAAGGACTGGGTCGACGCCGACAGCGACCGGTCCGGCTTCTGGGGCGGCGACGAGGACGGGCAGTACGACGACTACGAGCCCCGCTACCGCGCCAAGAACGCGCGCTTCGACACGACCGAGGAGCTGCGGCTGGTCGCCGGCGTGACGGACGAGGTGTTCGAGACGTTCGGCCCGTCGCTGTCGATCCACACGAAGAACTTCAAGGTCAACGTCAACAGCGCGTCGCCCAACATGCTGTGGTCGCTGCTCCGCGCGTTCAGCGATCCCATGATCGCCGACCAGACCCTCGAAGAGGCCGCCCTTGCGCTGAACGCCCAGAAGACGTTCCTCGGGCCGTTTCCCAACACCGCTGCCTTCATCGGCGCGGCGAGGGGGGCCGGATGGGCGCCGCTCAACGACGCCGCCCAGAACCAGCTCAAGAACCTCATCACCACCAAGTCCAAGGTCTTCAAGCTCGTCTCGACGGGCTACGTGAACGACTCGACCTCCACGCTGGAGGCGACCGTCCGCATCACCAGGAGCCGCGTCCGCTACTTGCAGTGGCGGGAGCGGTAGGAAGGGGCACGCGATGCCTTCGTACGTCATCGGGCTCGACCTCGGCGCTTCCGGCGTCAAGGCGGCCGTCCTCAAGGGGTCGTTCCGCGGCTACGAGGTGGAGGACTTCCTCGACCTCGGGAACGAGGACTGGGGCGACACCCAGGAGCTGCCGTCGCCCGCCGCCGAGCACCACGACGCGGTCGAGGACGACGCCGACTACGAGCCGTCCGACGACGGCGACTCCGTCGACGCCGCCGCCGCGACCGCGTCCCCCGGCGACCTCGCCCCCGCCGAGCCGATGCCGCCGGCCTTCGTCGCCGCCGAGCGCGTGCTCCGCGCCGTCGACGCCCCCCAGGCGCTGGTCATCGCGTCCGTCCCCGCCGCGCGCGCCTCGTCGTGGCTGCTGCACCTCCCCTTCGCCGACCGCAAGCGCATCGCGCAGACGCTGCCGTACGAGGTCGAGAACTACGTCCCCTGGGACCTCGACGAGGTCGTCCTCGACTACGACGTGGTCGCCTCCGGCGGCGACGGCGCCCACGTCTTCGCGGCGATGGTGCCGCGCGAGCGGGTCAGCGAGCTGCTCGGGTGGCTGGCAGAGATCGACGTCGACCCCCGGGACATCGCCCTGGACGCGGCGGAGCTGTCGCGGCTGGTGCCGATCGCCGACGAGTGCGAGGCGATCCTGGACGTCGGCGCCTCGCGCACGCTGATCTGCGTCGCCGAGGCGGGCCGCACCCGCTGGATCCGGTCGATCGACCTCGGCGCCGACGACTGGGACGACGAGCCCGACACGCTGACGCCGTGGCTGGCCCAGGTCCGGGCGTCGCTGCTCGCGGCGGAGGAGTCGGGCGCCCCGGAGATCGAGGCGGTCCTGCTGACCGGCGGGGGGAGCCTGCACGAGGGCCTCGCCGAGGCGCTGCACGACGATCTCGGCGTCCCCGTGGAGGCGCTGGAGCTCCCCGAGTCCCCGGTCAACCCGGACACCGCGCCGCGCCCCGGCCCGGAGCACGCCCTGGCCTACGCGCTGGCGCTGAAGGGGTTCGGCGACAAGCACCGCGGCGACGTCGGCTTCCGCAAGCAGGAGTTCGCGTGGAAGGCGGACTCGCGGCTGTACACCCGGCTCGCGATGGCGGGCGTGGCGGCGCTGGTGCTGCTCTGCGTCGGCTTCGTGGTGATGCACTTCCTGAAGCTGGCGGAGCTGCAGGACCGGCTCGAGGCGGCGAACTCGCACCTCACCTCGACGGTCCAGACGGCGTTCCCGCAGGTCGATCCCAACCAGCTGCTGACGCCGGACGGGGCGATCGCGGTGATGAACGAGCAGGTCGGCGGGCTGCGGGGCCGGGCGGACGCGCTGGCGGGGCCGCCGATGACGCCGCTGGAGGCGCTGCGCGAGCTGTCGACGACGATCGCGAGCGACACGAAGGTGGACGTGGACGAGTACCTCGCGAACCAGGACATGATCCGCATCCGGGGGACGACGGACAGCTTCGGCAGCGCCGACAAGATCGAGGCGCAGGCGCTCGGCAACCCGAAGTTCGCGGGGGCCGAGAACAGCGACGTGAACAAGGCGCGCGACGGGAGCATGCGGTTCGTCCTGACGATCCCGCGCTACCCCGAGTTCCCGGAGGGGGGGTGAGTCATGGCGATTCGTGACGGCATCGACGTCCTCGGCGACCGCATCCGCGGCGTCGTCAACAACATGGCCCCCCGCGAGCGGCTGCTCGTGGGCATCACGATCGTCGCCGTGCTCGGCGTGATCGGCTGGTTCATCCAGGGTTCGATGGAGGAGGCGCAGAAGAAGCTGACCCGCCAGATCGCGGCGACGTCCACGGCCCAGGTCCAGATCGACGCCCTGATGGCGGAGTACACGGGGCTCGCGGGGACGGTCGCCGAGCTGGACGCGCGGCTGGAGGCGGGGCGGGACTTCCAGCCGCTGACGTGGATCGAGAGCGTCGGCAACGAGATGGGGATCAGCGAGAAGATCCGGTCGGTCAACGAGCGCGGGCAGGAGACGACGGACTACTACGTCGCCCAGAAGATCAACATCCGGGTGGACGACCTGACCCTGGAGCAGGTGTCCGACTTCCTGTACACCATCGAGACCGCACCGCAGGCCGTCCGGGTGGACGAGGCGCGCGTCAAGACGGACCGCAAGGACCGGACGCAGCTCGACGTGACCATGGAGATCTCGGTGCTGCGCCCGGCGGAAGGAGTCTGAGATGCCCGACCGGCTCAAGACGATCGGCGCCGCCCTCGGCTACAGCGCGTGGTTCCTGCTGCTCTTCGTGATGCTCACGTGGCTGACGTTCCCGTGGGGGCGGGTCCGCGACCAGGCGATGGTGCAGGCGTCGGAGAGCGGCTGGGCGCTGCAGATCGACTCGCTCGGGAGCGCCTTCGTCGGCCTCAAGGCGAAGGGGCTGTCGCTGGGCCTCGCGGGCGCGGACGGCGAGCCGGCGGGGGCGCCGCTCATCACGCTCGACAAGGTCAAGGTCAAGACGGGCCTGGCCGGCGCGGCGGCGGCGGGGATGGAGCTCCGGGCGGTGGCGTCGGAGGGTGGGGCGACGGTCCCCGAGCTCGTCCAGCGCGTCCTCGCGGCGGTCGGCAGCGTGGACGGGAAGGCGAAGCTGTACGGCGGGAAGCTGAACCTGACGCTGTCGGATCAGGGCGAGGCGACGCGTTTCGCGTGGAACGCGGAGAAGCTGGACCTGAGCAAGTACCTGCTCGAGCTGGAGTCGGTGAGCGCGGAGCCGGAGGGGAAGCTGCGGAGCACCGCGGACGTGAGCTGGCACTGGGAGGACCCGAAGAAGACGACGGGGTCGATCGACCTGAACCTCGACAGCCTGACGATCCGGAAGCTGAAGGTGGGGATCATCACGGCTCCGGAGCTGGTGTTCAGCCAGGCCGAGGCGCACCTCAAGTTCGCCCGCGGCAAGGCGGAGTTCCGGGACACGGTGTTCGAGGCGGAGCAGGCGCAGGCCCGGATCGAGGGGTTCGTGTCGCTGTCGCAGAACTTCATGCGGAGCCGGCTGAGCCTGCGGGTGAAGTTCAAGCTCGCGGACACGTTCGACGGGCTGATGTCGATGGCGGTCGGGAGCGACCCGACGCACAAGGACAAGGACGGCTGGTACCACTACCAGATCAACGGGACGCTCCAGCGCCCGCGGCTCCGCCCCTCGCCGGCGGCGGCGCGCGGGGGACGGCGGAGCGGCGGCGCGCCGACCCGGTCCGTGGACATCGGGGACGACGACGACGACGACGACGACAAGCCCGGCCGCCGGAAGCCGCGGCGGTCGACGAGCAGCCGGGACGACAACGGCAAGATCGAGCGCGGTCAGCTGACCGACGAGGAGCAGGCGGAGCGCGAGGCGGCCCGCGAGCGGCTCCGCGAGGAGCGGATGGAGCGCCGCGAGCAGCGCCGCAAGCGCCGCGAGGAGCTGATGCGCCAGCGACGCGAGCGCCAGGCCAACACGGACGCCCCCCCCGAACCGGTCAACATCGGCACGGCGGTCGACGGAGAGCTCCTCCAGATCCCGCCCGAGGACGAGTTCATCGAGGAGGAGGGCGAGTTCCTCGAGCCGGAGCTCGAAGGCGACGAGGGAGAGTTCGAGGGCGAGCCCTTCGAAGACGACCTCGAGCCCCTCGAGGAGTACGAGGAGTAGACTGCTTGATACGTACGTTCGTCGACACTAACGTACGTACATGTCCTCTCCCCTTTCGGTCACCAAGCTCCGCCAGGACATCTATCGCGTGCTGGACTCCGTCCTCGAGACGGGGGAGCCGGTGGAGATCCTGCGCGGGGGGCGCAAGCTGCTGATCGTGCCGGCCGAGGCGCGGCCGAGCCCGCTCGACCGCCCGTTCCGGAACGCGCTCGCGTGTACGCCGGACGAGCTCGAGTCGACCCGCTTCGAGTGGAGCGCCGACGAGCCTTGAACGTCTTCCTCGACACCCACGCCGCGGTGTACCTGTGGGAGGGCCGGGCGGAGCGGTTCGAGCAGGAGTCGAAGCGGCTGCTCCGCGACGGCATCCTGCTGCTGTCGCCCTTCGTCCGCCTGGAGCTGGGCTTCCTGCACGAGATCGGGCGCCTGACGGTCACTCCGGACGAGATCCTCGGCGGCCTGACCGGGGACGGGGGCGTGACGGTCTCCAACGCGCGCGTCGCCAACGTCGTCGAACGAGCGATGAGCATGAGCTGGACCCGCGACGTCTTCGACCGCCTCATCGTCGCCAGCGCGGATCTGCAAGGCGCCCCGCTCCTGACGCGGGACGAAGTCATCCGAGAGCACTACCCCCACGCCGTCTGGTAGCGAGCCAACCGGGAACGACCAGGAGGGCGAGCGAGGGCGGAGTCCCGGAGGCACCGCAGGCGCACTCCGTTGCCGGCGGGCCGCCCGCGTCGTCTGCGGAGCCTTCAGCGCGGTCGCCGTCGTCATCGTCGGTGCCGCCCGAGTCGTCGTCGTCCGGCCCGGCCGAGTCGTCGTCGTCGTCGCCGCCCGAGTCGTCGTCGTCTCCGTCAGCCGGGTCGTCCGGCTCGAGGGGGTCCGTGCCGGCGAGAACCTCGTCGCCGTCGCTGATTCCGTCGTCGTCCGAGTCGGGATCCAGCGGGTCCGTGCCGGCTTCGGCCTCGTCCCCGTCGTCGAGCCCGTCGTCGTCGGTGTCGGGATCCCACGGATCGGTACCGGCCGCGGTCTCCTCGTAGTCCGCCACCCCGTCCTCGTCCGAGTCGGTCCAGGTGGAGCCCACGGACAGCGCTTCGTCGTGGAACTGGAAGCCGTCCAGGAGGACCGCGCCGTCCAGGGTCCCGTTCACGTCGTACAACTCGAACCGCAGTCCGAGGGTCTCGCCGCCGGAGCAGGGGCCGACGGTCGTGACCCAGCCCGTCCCTGCGGTGAAACCGGTCCCCTCGAGCGAGCCGTCGATGACCACCGCGAAGGCGGAGTTGATCGAGATGGGGTTGCCGAACGGATCCAACACGATCTGCCCGGTGTAGGCGTCACCCTCCATGTGCACCTCGAAGACGACGTTGTACGGAGAGCCCACCCACTCCGGGTACTCGCGGCTCAGGAAGAACCAGCGGAAACTGAACGAGTTCGCACTCAGCGGCACCTCGACGGAGACCTCCAGGAACGCCTCGTCGTCCCCGGGGTGGTCGAGGTCGCCGTCCGGGGGCAGCCCGTTGACGTCCCCGGTGAACAGCAACGCCATCGTGGGAGGAGCGAGCGGCTCGATCGCCCCGAGGCCGTCACGAACGTCCAACATGGTCGCCTGCAAGCCCCCGGTGACCGCGACGGGCTCGATCTCCATGGCGGCCGCGAGCGCCTCGGGAGGAGCTTCGGCCCAGGCCGGCGCGGCGAGGAGGGACGAGAGCAGGACCGGCGGCAGGAGCCTCACGTCGGGAGTATGTACCGGGCCCCCCGCGAAGCCTCGGGCACGGTCAGGTCCGGGCGCCGTACTCGGCTCGGTAGGCGGCGATGCGGTCGAGGTCGGCGGGGCTGAGGCGGGGGCCGAGGTGCTCGACGATGTCGTCCAGGGTGACGATCGCGAAGGCGTCGAGGCCGAACTCGTCCGTCAGCTCCGCGAGGGCGCCGCGCTCGGTGCGGCCTCGCTCCATGCGGTCCACGCTCACGATCAGGCCCGAGACCGAGACGTCCGCGGCGGCCGTCAGCTTGGGGACCGTCTCCCGGACCGACGTGCCCGCCGTGGTGACGTCCTCGACGATGAGCACGCGGTCGCCGTCGCGCGGCTTGTAGCCGACCAGGCTGCCGCCCTCGCCGTGGTCCTTGACCTCCTTCCGGTCGAAGCCGAAGGGGGCGTCGATCCCGTGCTCGGTGTGCAGCGCCGTCGCCGTGGTCACGACCAGCGGGATCCCCTTGTAGGCGGGCCCGAAGAGCATGTCGTAGCCGACCCCCCGGGCGACGATGGCGGCGGCGTAGAAGCGGCCAAGCTGCGCGATCTGCGCGCCCGTCCGGTAGCGGCCGGTGTTGACGAAGTAGGGCGTCTTGCGGCCGCTCTTGGTGACGAAATCCCCGAAGGTCAGGACCTCGCACCGCACCATGAAATCGATGAACTCTCGCTGGTAGTCCTGCACGTCGCCTCCGGTCGAGCGGCGGGAGTATGCACTACCCGACCGCGTCCCTCACCAGGTCGACCACCCACTCCCCGACGTCGAGGCGGTCCTCCAACATGCGGGCGCGTCGCTCGCCCCACTTCGCCGCCGTCGCCTCGGGGTCCGCCACCAGCTCGAAGGCGCGCTCCTCCGCGAACCGCTCGTCCGTCGTGTTCCAGAGCAGGCCGTACCGCTTCTCCAGCTCCTGCATGTAGCCGAGCCGCGCCGTGTGGATGAAGACCGCGGGGGTGCCCAGGACCGCCGCCTCGGCGGCCATCGTCGCCCCCTCGCCGACGTAGACCGTCGCCTCGCTGAGGAGGTGGTGGATCCGCTCCGGGGGGAGCGTCACCGCGAGATGCTTCACCGGCTCGGGCACGCCCCGCTCGCCGCTGACGACGACGCGGATCCGCTCGCTCAGCCGCTGGACGAAGCCGACCGCGTCGCGGAACCCGCTGTCCCCCACGTCGTGCGACGCCTCCCAGCTGACGAGGCGGACCACCGCGAACGGCTCGTCCGTGCCGAGGCCCGCCTCCGCCCGCACCCCCGCGTCGGCCGTGAACCGGTCGGGGTGCAGGTACGCCAGCTCGTGGTAGCCGGGGTACCGCACCGCCTTCGATGGCAGCGGCCCCATCCACGCGTCCGGGACGTACAGCCGGTCGCACAGCGGGAACACGAACCGGTTCGTCGCCGTCGCCGTCTCCGTGTCGTAGAAGACCCACGACGGCACCCCCGTGGCGCGACCCACCGGGGCGATGACGGGGCCCATGATCCCGAGCAGCAGGTCCGGCTTCATCTTCCGCACGCGGCGCGTCAGCTTCGCCGTCCTGACCGCCATCTCCCGCGCCAGCCCGACCATCCCCCCGCCGATGCCGCTGAGCACCTCGTGGGGGAGGTCCAGCGCCTTCAGCAGGTGCAGCGTCACGTCCTTGTCGCGGGCGTAGAACATCAGCTCGCCGCCCTCGTCGAGCGTCGTCCGGGCGAGGTGGTGGAAGAACCAGACGTGCGCGGGGTGGAGGACGTCGAAGACGAGCTTCATCGGCTACTGCTGCAGCGGCACCGTCGGCGCGTCGGCGGTGTTCGCGGACTCCAGCCGGCGGAGCCGCACCAGCGCCTCCTCGCTCAGCTTCCGGTTCGCGCTGACGAGGTCCGCCAGCATCGCCGTGATGGCGAGCTGCACGCCGATCACGAGCAGCGCCGAGGCGAGGATGAGGGACTGGATCTTGCCGCCCCCCTGCCCCTGCGCCCAGTACCAGACGAAGCGGAGCCCGATGCCCGTCCCGATGGCGAAGAAGACGCCGCCGAGCCCCATGAACGTCCGGAACGGGCGGTACAGCAGGTAGCTCCGGAGGATGACGGTGGCGCTGCGCGAGACGTACTGCCGGATCGACTTGATCAGCCGGCTCTCGCGGAGCTTCTCGTTGGTCGTGATCGCGACCGACCCGATCTTCAGCCCCGCGTGCCCCTGCTGGATGATCGTCTCCAGCGTGTAGGTGTACTGGTTGACGAGGTTCAGCTTCATCGCGGACTCGCGCGACCAGCAGCGGAAGCCCGACGTCGCGTCCGGCACGGCCGTCCCGCTGAACTTCCGGACGACCCACGAGCCGAGCGTCTGGAGCCGCTTCTTGGTCCACGAGAAGTGGGCGATCTTCGACGTCTGCCGGTCCCCGATGCAGACGTCCGCCTCCCCCGCGATGACCGGCGCGGCCAGCTCGGGGATCGCCTGCCCGGGGTACTGGTTGTCGCCGTCGGTGTTGACGATGAAGTCCGCGCCGAGGCGGAGGCAGGCGTCGATGCCCGCCCGGAACGCCGCCGCCAGCCCGCGGTTGGTGGGGAAGCGGACGAGGTGGTGGACCCCCAGCTCGCGGGCCACCTCGACGGTGCGATCGGAGCTCCCGTCGTCGATCACCAACCACTCGACGCGGTCCACCCCGGGGATCTCCGAGGGCAGGTCGGCGACCGTGAGGGGCAGCGTGTTCTCCTCGTTGAAGCACGGGATCTGGATGATGAGGAGGCTCACGGCGGCGCGGACCCTACCAGCGGGGCCGCGGGTGGTACAGTCCGCCGTCATGCCCGAGCCGCACCCCGATCACCTGATCTGGCTCGACCTCGAGATGACCGGCCTCCACCCCGAGAAGGACGTCATCATCGAGGTCGCGGCGCTCGTCACCGACGTCGACCTCAACATCCTCGACGAAGGCCCCGTCCTCGCCATCCACCAGCCCGACAGCGTCCTCGACACCATGGACGACTGGTGCCGCACGACCCACGGCGCCTCGGGACTGACGCAGCGCGTCAAGGACAGCAGCGTCACCATCGAGGAGGCCGAGCGGCAGACGCTCGAGTTCGTCCAGCGGTGGACCGTGCAGGGGAAGTCGCCCCTGTGCGGCAACTCCATCGCCCACGACCGCCGCTTCGTCCGGCGCTACATGCCCGCCTTCGAGGCGTGGCTCCACTACCGGAACATCGACGTCTCCTCCATCAAGGAGCTCGTCCGGCGCTGGTACCCCGCGAACGTCCGGCCCCCCACCAAGAAGGGCCACCACCTCGCGCTCGACGACATCCGCGAGTCCGTCGAGGAGCTGCGCTGGTACCGCGCCAACGTCTTCGTCCCGCCCGGCGGCTAGACTCGAACGCGTGACCACCGAGGTCCGCACCTTCCACCGCTACCGCCTCGTCCGCCGCATCGCGCGCGGGGGGATGGCCGAGGTCTACCTCGCCCTGCACCGCGGCGCCGCCGGCTTCGAGCGGCCCGTCGCCCTGAAGAAGATCCTCCCCGTCTACTCGGGCATGGAGGAGTTCAACACCCTCTTCCGCGACGAGGCCCGCATCAGCGCCCGCCTGGACCACTCCGGCATCGTCTCCGTCTACGACTTCGGCGAGCAGGGGGGGGAGTACTACATCGCGATGGAGTACGTCGACGGGCCCGACCTGGAGGAGGTCCTGGACCGCTGCTCGCGGCGCGGGATCCTCCCCCCCGTCGAGGTCGTGCTGCACCTCGGCCACCGCCTCGCCGCCGCGCTGGAGTACGCCCACAGCCGGCGGACCGAGGAGGGCGAGGCGCTCGAGATCATCCACCGCGACGTGTCCCCCCCGAACGTCCTCATCGGGGTCACCGGGGAGGTCAAGCTGACCGACTTCGGCGTCGCCCGGGCCGCCCTCCGCGAGGCGCTGACGCAGCCCGGCGTGCTCCGCGGCAAGTACGCGTACATGAGCCCCGAGCAGGTGTCCCACAAGCCGATGGACCACCGCTCGGACATCTTCAGCCTCGGCACGGTGCTGTACGAGACGCTGACGGGCATCAACCCGTTCGAGCAGCCGACCGACTACCAGACGATGGAGGCGGTCGAGCACGCCCGCTGCGAGCCCGCCGGCTTCCTCCGCCCCGACACCCCCGCCGAGCTCGACCGGATCCTCCTGACCTGCCTCCAGCTCGACGCCGACGACCGCTACCAGGACGCGGGCGACCTCCGGCGCGACCTCGGCGGCCTCATCCTCGACTACCAGCGGGGCGACGAGCCGGAGTGCCTGGTCGACTTCCTCAGGGACGTGTTCCCCGAGCGGACGCGCGAGCCGGGGTCGTCGCCGAGCCACCCGATCGTCCCCCCCTGGGAGCACCTCGTCCACCGGCTGAGCCCGCTGCTCGTCGACATGCCGGATCGCCTCCCCGGCGCGACGAAGAGCCCGATCCGGCTCGTCCCCCGGCCGCCGTCGGACGAGGCCGAGGCGCAGGCCCGCCCGCGGTCGGACCGGACCTGGCCGGTCCCCGCCGTCCCCGAGCTCATGCCCACCGAGTCGACCCTGGACGAGGACATCAGCGACCAGAGCTGGCACGACCTCGTCGACCCGGAGGACCTCGACGCGCTCCCCCCCAAGCCCCAGCGCCCCTCGCCGGTGGTCGGCGCCGACTCCCTCCCCCCCGTGCACGAGCCGGCGCAGAGCGATCCCGAGCTCGCCGCCATCCGGGCCGAGGCCGACGACGAGGACAGCGGCGATCCGTTCGGCCCCCCCATCCTCGACCCGAGCTTCCGGGAGACCGGCCCGCGGGCGTCGGGGAGCGTCGAGAACGAGTGGTCCGAGGACGGCGACCCGGACGGGATCCAGACGGAGCCGCAGGCCATCGTCCCGAGCATCGGCGTCCCTCCGCCGCGCCCCTCGCGGAAGCGGATCCTCAAGCCCGGTGACGACGAGGAGGAGGCCCCCGCCGCGGCGACGTCCCTGCCCGTGGACCCCGGCTTCCTGCCGTACCCGGGGCTCGTGTCGGACGTGCGGAGCGACTGGGACGTCGAGGTCCGCGTGCTCGGCGAGGAGCCGGCCGCCGCCCCCGTCGGGGAGCCCGCCCGGACCGCGCCCCTCCTGCCGCCGCAGGGGAGCCTCGACGACGAAGACCCGCTGCTCCGCTCCCTGGCCGTGATCCCGGACCGGACGGAAGACGGCGTCCCCTTCGTGAACGAGTGGGAGCTCGACGACCAGGCGTTCGACGGGCCCCCGGTGGCGGAGTCGACGGCCGACGCGCCGGCGCCGCTGATCCTGAGCAATCCGGCGGCCGAGGCTCCCGCCGAGCCCGAAGCGCCCGAGCCCGAGCCCGAGCCCGTCGCCGAACCCGAGAACGAGAACGAATCCGAGCACGAGAACGAGAACGAGAACGAGAACGAGAACGAGAACGAGAACGAGAACGAAACCAAGCACGAGCACGAGAACGAAAACGAGAACGAGAACGAGAACGAGGCCGAGGACAAGCTCGACCCTGCGGCGACGTCGCAGCCCGCGATCACGTTCGCCGCCCCACCCGAGAG
>CAYFOA010000110.1:0-6769 GCA_964344575.1 uncultured Rickettsiales bacterium
GCGTGGCGCCTCGCGCGGCGCGGGAGCGCCTTGCATCACGTCCCCCGACGTTCGTCACGAGATCGAAGACGGGAGCGTCCACGGGCACGAGGGGTTCGCGGCGTCGTTGGGGCTTCCCCTCCGCGAGGGGCGGGCGGGGGTGTTCGTCGGGGGCGGGGTGTCCGTGCGGCGGGGGCACGTCCGGTGTCTCCGGATCGCGTGGGCGGGGGACGGGCCGGCGGAGCGGTCGATGCCTTCGCCGGGGCGGACGCTGGTCCGGCGGCGGGAGGGGTTCGAGCAGCGCTTCGAGGTCCGGATCGATGACGGGGGACGCTCCGTGCTCCGGATCGAGACGACCGCGGACGGCCCCGTCGAGGCGTCCGTGACCCTCCGCGAAGGCGCGTGGCCCCTTCCCGTGGGGGAGCCGGAGCTCGTCACCGAGCCCGCGCCCCAGGTGGTCCGGGATCCCCGCGAGCTCCGGCTCCGCTGGCCCCCGGGGACGTCCACGGTCGTGCTCGCCCTGGACGACGGCCCCGGCCCGGGAGTCGCCCGCCCCGGTCCGGCCCTCCCCGGAGCCGATCTCGTCGATCGGCTCCTCGAGGCGAGCCTCGGGTTCCTCCTCCCCGACGGCCGCGTCGCCTACGCCCGCCACCCGTCGGTCTACGACGGCGAGGTCTTCGGCCTCGAGGAGGACTGGCTGATGCGCGGGTGGGCGCTGTGGGGGTGGGGCGACCTCGCCATCGACGCGTTCGCCGCCACCTACCTGACCGACGCCCACCTCGACGACCGCCACCCCCTCCACGACCTCCGCCGCTGCCTCCTGCCGTGGCAAGCGGCCCGCCTCTGCGCCGCCGCGCGGGCCGCCCCGTCCGACGCCTTCGATCCCGGCGCGGGCGCCCGGCTCGACCGCTGCGTGGCCTGGATCCGCGCCTCCCGCGGCCCCGACGGGCTGCTCGTTCCCCGCCGTTTCGGGGGCGACCTCGGCTTCACCACCCAGCCGCTGTACCTCGACCTGATCGCGGGCGAGTCGCTCCGGGCCGCAGGGCACGGCGCCGAGGCCGACGCCTACCGGGCCGTCACGCTCCGGGCGCTCGACGCGGTCGCCGCCAAGGCGCCCCCCGACGGCCCGCGCCAGCCGCTCCACCGCGGCGGGACCGACGACCCCGGGGCCTACCTCCAGCTCATGGCGGGCGGCTTCCTCGCGCCGCTCGGCCTGCGCGCCCTGGGCCCCGACCTGTGGGCCCGCGTCCGCGCCGACTACGAGGACCCGCGGCGCAGCGTCCGCGGCCTCCCCCGGTTCGACGGCTGGGGCGGCGTCCCCGGGATCGACGCCCACTACGCCATCGGCTACCTCCTGACCTGCCTCGAGGCCGGGGACCGGGCGACCTTCGACGCGGGCCTCGCCGCAGCGCTGGACCTCGCCCTCGACCCGGCCGTCCTCACCGCCCGCGAGGTCTCCCCCGCCGCGGGGCCCCGATCGTCCGCCCACGGCCACGTCCCCGGCCGCCGGCTGAGCCAGTCCGAGCCCTGCTGCGGCGTGATCGGGATGCTCCTGCAGCTCCTCCACGCCGCCGCCGCCGAGTAGATCAGAACAGTCGTGCGCGCGCGCTTACCCCGCGGGCGGGACGGATCCCGTCCCGGGCAGGCATGATTCCGCCGATGAGCGCGCCTCCTCCGCTGCACGGCGTCAAGGTCCTCGACCTGAGCCGCATCCTCGCCGGCCCCTACGCGACCCAGATCCTCGGCGACCTCGGGGCGACCATCTGGAAGGTCGAGCGGCCGGGCTCCGGCGACGACACCCGGCAGTGGGGCCCCCACGGCCGCAACGGCCAGTCCGCCTACTTCCTGTCCGTCAACCGGAACAAGCGCTCGATCGCCATCGACCTGAAGTCCGACGCCGGGAAGGACCTCGTCCGTCGCCTCGCCGCGAAGGCCGACGTCGTGGTCGAGAACTTCCCCCCCGGCAAGCTCGACGCCCTCGGCCTCGGCTTCGACGTGCTGCGGAGGGACAACCCGCGCCTCGTGATGACCAGCGTCACCGCCTTCGGCCAGTCGGGTCCCCTCGCCAACGAGCCCGGCTACGACCTCATCGTGCAGGGGTACGGCGGCGTGATGGCGCTGACCGGTCCCGTCGAGGGGCCGCCGTTCCGCGTCGGCGTCCCCATCGTCGACCTCACCACGGGCCTCAACGCCGCCCTCGGCACCCTCGCCGCCCTCCGCGCGGCCGAGCGGGACGGCGTCGGCCAGCACGTCGACATCTCGTTGTTCGACACCCACCTCGCCTGGCTCGCCAACGTCGCGGGCAACGCCATCATCTCCGGGCAGCCGTCCCCCCGCCTCGGCAACGCCCACCCCAACGTCGCCCCCTACGAGCCGTTCGAGGCGTCCGACGGGTGGGTGCTGGTCGCCGCCGGCAACGACGCCCAGTGGGAGCGGATGTGCGCGCTGGACGACTTCGCCCCCGTCCGCGGCGACGCCCGGTGGACGACCAACAACGACCGCGTCGGCGATCGCGCCGATCTCGCCGCCGCCCTCGCCCCGATCTTCCGGACCCGCACCCGCGAGGACTGGATCGCGACGCTCAAGGCCATCCGGGTCCCCGCCGGCCCCATCCTCCGCCCCGACGAGGCCATCCGGCACCCCCAGGCGCTCGCCGCGGGGATGCTGATCACGATGCAGCACCCCACCGTCGGCGACTTCGAGATGGTCGGCTCCCCCTACCACCTCGATCGCACGCCGGTGGCGGCCTACGAGCCCCCGCCGCTCCTCGGCGCCGACACCGACGCGCTCCTCGACGAGGAGCTGGGCCTCGACGCCGCGGCGCGAGAGGAGCTTCGGAGCAGCGGCGCGATCGGCTAAACAGAGTCGGGCGATGTGGTTGCCGATCCTGTTGGTGCTCGCGGGCGTGGGGCTCGCCACGCTGAGCTTTCCCGTTCTGTACGACTGGGTGCGGGCCCGGCAGCAGGCGGTGCAGGCAGACGACGAGCTGCTCCGCCTCGCCGAGGAGATCTACGCCGACCAGCCGACGTCCACGGGCACGATGGTCGCGGTCTCGCTGATGCCGGACGAGTGCCGCCCCGTCGAGTCTGCCGCCGACCGCGAGGCGCTGGAGCGGCTGATCTCGTTCGTCCGGGTCATCGACCGGGGCCTCGTCTCGGACGACCCCGGCGTCTGGCCGGACGCCGACCAGGGGCGCGCCTGCCTCGCCCAGGCCCGCGGGCTGATGGACCTCGCCGAGCAGATCGCCGAGCGGACGTCCGACCGGACCGACGGCGGGGAGGCCGCCGCCGCCACCCTCGACGAGGCGGTGCGGTTGATGATCGAGGCGAAGGAGCACTGGACGTCGGGCGCCGAGTGTCGCGCCGAGCTCGCCCGGGCCGTCTGGATCCGGTCCCGCGCCCGCGGCCACCGCTACCGCAAGGCGGGGCTGCACGCGGTCCTCCGCCTCGCCAACGCCGCGCTCGAGCGCGAGCCCCGCAACAAGGACGCGTCGGTCATGCGGGCGCGCGCCCAGGTCGGCCTCGGCAAGCTCGACCAGGCCCGCACCGCCCTCATCCACCTGATGGGCCGGCACCCCGGCGACCCCGAGGTGCTGCGGACCCGCTCCCGCTGGCTGTGGGCCCACGGCGACCTCCAGGGGGCCTGCCGCGCCGTCGTCGACTGCCTCGACACCATGCCCACGTCCCTCGCCGCAGCGGAGCGCCTCCGCGTCGGGCCGGGCCTCCTCCGGACCGACCGCTGGAGCGACGCTGACGACGTCTACGGCGCCCTGATCAAGTGGGACGACGGGGTCGCCGAGGCGTGGGCCGGGCACGCTCGCTGCCGGCTCGCCAAGCGGGACTACAAGGCGGCCGCGGAGGCGGCGCGGCGGAGCATCGAGATCGAGCCCACGGCGGGGGCCCGGGAGACCCTCCGCAAGGCGATGGTCAGCCTCGGCGGCTAGACCCCGTCGGCTGCGAGGAGGCCAGGCCGAGGGCGTCCGGCGGGTCCGCGTTGGCCCGCAGCGCCCGGGTGCTGAACTTGAGCTCGCAGCGCCCCATCCGCAGGACGTCGCCGCTCCGCAGCTTTCGACTGGTCACCCGCTCGCTCCCCACGAACGTGCCGTTGGTGGAGTCGAGATCGCGGACGAACACGTTCCCCGCGTCGAACACCTCGATCACCGCGTGGCGGCGGCTGACGTCTGCGTCGCGCAGCAGGAGGTCGCCCTCGTTGCGCCCGAGCACGATGCTGTCGGCGCAGAAGTCGTGGACCATGCCGCGGTCCGCGCCGGCCGTGATCTCGAGCCGGACGACTACCCCGGGCCCCGCCTTCAGCGGCGACGCCGGCGTCTCCGCGTCGGGCTCGGTCGCGCTCGGCGGCGGCGGCTCGTAGCCCGCGAGCGCCTTCTTGCCGTCGATGTTCACGACCGTCCCCCCGCGGGGCGCGTGGGGCGAGGTCGCGTCGTCGTCGAGGAGCACGGCCGGCATCGCGTCCGTCTGCGCCTCGGCGTCGGGGAGGACGAAGCGCATGCGGGTCTGCCCGATCCGGAGCTCGGTGCCGTCGGTCAGCTCGTGGTCGAACACCACCTCGCCGTCGACGAAGACGCCGTTCGTCGAGCCCAGGTCCATCACGTGCCACGCGCCGCGCTCGAACGAGATCAGGGCGTGGATCGACGAGATCTCGCCGTCGTCGCTGAGCACCAGGTTCCCCGACGCGCGGCCGATGACCGTGCGCGTCCGCGTCAGCTCGACGGTCGAGCCCTGACGCTCGCCGGAGCAGAAGTACAAGCTCGCCTGACGCATCCGGAGCCGCCCTTCCCCTGATCCCTCGGGGCACGATTTACCACGGAGGGGCGGCCGGGCTCAACGCCAGGCGAGGGACACGTCGGCCTCGAAGGTCGCCGCGCGGCCATCCACGGGAGGCGTGATCCACCATCCCTTGGCGGCCTCGGCGAGGGCGTCGAAGAGCCCCGCATCCCCGATCCCGTCCGTCACCAGGGTCACGCCGACGACGCGGCCGTCCCGGTTGACCTCGAAGCGGAGCGACCACGTCCCCGCCGTCCCGTCGGGGACCTGCGCGGCGAACGCGGCGAGGCGGTAGTCCAGGTCGGACCGGAGCCGGTGGTCGAAGCGGCTGACGTCCCCCGTCAGCGCCACCGTGAACCGCGCTTCGGGGGGCGGCGGCTCGAGCGTCGCTTCGTCCGCGAGGAGCTCCTCCGGCATCGGGGCCATGACCGACGGTGAGGGGGCGGGCTTCGCCGCGGGGGCGCGCCGGGCCACCTTGCCGCCGTACGCGGCGCGGCCGCCGGAGCCGCCGCCGTTGAAGACCAGCGACCCGTGGCCCGAGGCGCTGCCGCCGCGGCCTGCGCCGCTCGTCGACAGGGACCCCAGCAGCCCGCTCGCCTCCGCCTCGTCCTCGCCGAAGATCGCCCCGTGGTCGACGCCGTCGGGGGTCTCCAGCGGCACGCGCACCGTCTTCGGCGCGCCGTCCTCGTTGATCACCCGCTCCTCGACGGCGACGAACGACGTGTGCTTGCTCATGATCCGGTGCTCCAGCGCGAGCTCGGTGATCTCCTCCACGATCGCCTCGACCTCGCCGCCGTACTGCCGGGACTCCAGGTCCTCGATCACCGTCCGCGCCCACAGCGACGGCAGCCCCTCGTTCCGCTCGTTCTGCTCCGGGAGCTCCAGGTCGATGACCTGCACGTGCTCGCGGCCGCGGATCTTCCCCCGCACCGTGACCGTCCCCGCCCCCGCCTCGGCGTACCGCCCGACCAGCACGATCGGCTGCCCGGCGAACAGGTCGGCGACCGGATCGGGGTAGACGTCGAGCACCTCGAGCCCGTCCGACCACTCGATCTCGATGTCCGTGAGCAGCGGGTTCCGGATCCGCTCGTAGAACGCGACGACCGACTCGTCGGCGTCCTCGTCGAGCCCGACGTACTGCACGTGCCCGCGCCCCACCTTGGCCATCCGGTCCAGCAGGTAGCGGTTGACGGAGCTGCCCACGCCGAAGCTGTACAGCCGCGACCGGTCCAGCCGCGTCTCGACCGCGGCGAGGATCTCGGACTCGTTGCCGATGTAGCCGTCGGTCATGAAGAGCACCGTCCGCAGCAGCTCCTCGTCCTTGGGGAGGTCGAGCGACGCCTTGATGCCCTCGACCATGTTCGTCCCGCCGTAGCCGCTGAAGTCGCGGACGTACTTCACGCCCGCCCGCCGGTTCGCCTCGGTGTTGGGCATCGGCAGCTTGCTGAGTGTCGACACCGTCGAGTTGAAGTCCATGACGTAGAAGCGGTCGTCGGGGTTCATCTCGGTGATCGCCAGCTCCATCGCCTCCTTCGCCTTGTCGAGCGGGTAGCCGCTCATCGAGCAGCTCGTGTCGACGACGAAGACCATCTCCTTGGGGGTGACGACGTCGTCGGTGACGAACTCGTCCGCGGGCGGCTGGATCATCAGCAGGAAGGTGCCGTCGCCGCCGTCGCGGTGGGTCAGGACGGCCGCCTCGGGGGCCTCGCCGGCGACGTCGTAGCGGAGGACGAAGTCCTTGTTGGGGATCGTGTCGTGCGGCTGGAGCTGGACCGCGGCCACGGACGCCCCGTCCCGGTCGATGACGACGTCGTGCGACGGCGAGCGGACGTCCTGCAGCGCCACGCCGGCGTCCACCCAGACGCGGAGGTCGAGGTCGTGCCCCGTCCGCTCCTCGCTGACCGGCGCCACGATCCGCTCCTCGTCCCCGCCCGTCCCCTGCGCGGGGATGAAGCGGGGGCCGACGACGGTGGGGAACGTCCACTCGTACCCGCCCGCCTCGTACT
>CAYFOA010000110.1:6779-15657 GCA_964344575.1 uncultured Rickettsiales bacterium
GTGGAGGACGACCTCGATCGACTCGCCGGGGAGGATGTTGGCGACCGACTGCGTGAACATGTTGGGCCGCTCCTGCTCCAGCAGCGCCGCCGCCTGGCCCGCGTCCCGCGCCTCCTCGTAGATCTCGCGCGCTTCCGCCCGCCGGTGCATCTCGCCGACGATGACGCGGTCGTCGATCCGCATCTCGAGGTCGTCCACCGCGCCGTCGTCGGGGAGCGGGAACAGGTAGACGGCCTCGATCGGCTCGTCGAAGGGGTTGCCGTACGTCTGCCGGATCTCGACGTCGGCGACGAACCCCGCGATCGCCGCGTCCACGGCCGTGTGCATCAGCGGCAGCTCGTAGACCTCCTCGCCGCGCGTCACGCGGAGGACGCCCTGGCCCGGGTCCGATCCCGCCGTCACCAGCGCGGCGGGCGGGACGGCGCGGCTCGCGAGCGCGGCGTGGCCGTCGGCGCCGGCCTCGTCGTCGGCCGGGGCGGCGTCCGCCTCCAGCGGCTCGCCGCAAGCGATCGACAGGGGGATGAGGAGGGCAGACAGGAGGAGTGCCGGCTTGGTCATGGGACGTCGGACACCGCGGCGCCCTGGCGGTTCCCGCGGATTCGGTGCAGGCTTCGGGCCCTTGCGCCCGTGGACCCTGCCCCTGCTCGTCGCGTGCCTCGGCGCCTGCACCCCGGAGGGGGAGCTCGTCCCCGACGAGCCGGTCACGCCGACGGCCCCCGAGGAGGTGATCCTGACCACCGCGGACGGCAAGTCGTTGGCGGGGACGTTCCACGCCGCCGAGGGCGTCGAGCGGGGACCCGGCGTGCTGCTCCTCCACCAGGTCGACGCAGCCGTCGGAGAAGGCCACGACCGCCACGACTGGGACGGCACCTTCGAGGCGCTCGTCGCCGCCGGCGTGTCGGCGCTGAGGATCGACCTCCGGAGCCACGGCGCGAGCGACGCCGCAGACGTCCCGATCTTCGACCTGGGCAGCGATCGGGAGCAGCTCCGGCACGACGTCCAGGCCGGGCTCGACTACCTCGACGACCGGAACTTCGAGGTGGGTCGCGACCGCATCGGGGTGGCCGGGCTGGGGCTGGGCGGATCGATGGCCGTCGTCGCCCTCCACGAGTCGCAGGAGGGGGCCCCGGGGGAGTGGGGGGCGGACGCGGTGGTCGCCATCTCCGGCCGCCACGACCGGGCCGTCGATCTGACGCCGGACGGCGACGACACCCTGAGCCTGCGCGACGGGCTCTACCTCGCGGCCGAGGACAACGCGCTCGACGCCGAGTCCGCCGGCCTGTTCTACGGGGCGACAGGCGAAGGCGATCGCCTCGTCACCCTGCTCCCCGGGACGGACGCCCACGGCGCCGACCTGCTGGCGAGCGAGCCGTCCGTCGAGGCGGCGCTCATCGACTGGTTCCTGGAGGTCCTGTGACGACCACGACGACGACGACGACGCGAACGACCCTGGCGGTCCTCTTCCTGCTCCTGAGCCTCGGCGGCCTGGCCGCCTGCCCCGAGGGCGGCGAGGGGGTCATCGGCGACGACGACGACGCGACGGCGGGCGACGACGACGACGACGCGTCGGGCGGCGACGACGACGACGACGTCACCCCGACGACCGCGCAGCAGGTCACCCTCACGACCGACGACGGCCTCACGATCGTGGGCACCTACCAGGCCGGCTACGGCGCCGACCCCGGCCCCGCCGTCCTCCTCCTCCACCAGATCACCCACGACCGGCAGGACTTCAACTCGGTCTGGTTCAACTTCGTGGAGCAGGGGATCAGCGCGCTCGCCATCGACTTCCGGAGCCACGGCGGCAGCGACGTCGCGACCGTCGGGCTGGAGGACCTGCTCACCGACCCCGACCAGCTCAAGTGGGACGTCCTCGCCGGCCTCGACTACCTCCAGGGGCGCGCCGAGGTGGACCCCGACCGGATCGGCGTCTTCGGGCTGAGCGTCGGTGGCAACCTCGCCGTCGTCGCCAACCACAACCGGGCGTCGTGGGGCGTCAAGTCGATCTGCGCCGTCAGCGCGAACCGTGACCGCGTCCTCGACCTCGCCGAGACCGACACGCTCGACCTGGAGAACGCGCAGTACGTCGCCGCCGAGAACGAGGAGCCCCAGGCCACGATGGCGACGCAGCTGTTCGAGGAGACCGAGGAGCCCAAGGACCTCCGCCTGATCCTCGGCACCGACGATCACGGCGCCGACCTCCTCGCGGGCAGCGGCGACGCCCAGGTCGGCATCCCCGCCTGGTTCGTCGAGCAGCTCTGACGCCCGCTAAAGACCCGCGGAATCGTTCCGATAACGGGCCCTGATGCTGGACTGCGCCCGTTGCCCGTCGACGCTGCCGCCGGGGGCCAACTTCTGCCCCGACTGCGGGACCACGACCCGCACCCAGCGCTGCGGCAAGTGCCGTGAGCCGATGCCCGCCGACGCCGCCTTCTGCCCGGAGTGCGGCTGGCGGACGGACCTCCCGGCCCAGCTCAACGAGCTCCTCGACAGCGCCCGCGTGGCCTACCTGGAGAAGGACGTCGAGACCCTCGCGAAGATCCGCGAGGTCGTCCCCCCCGACGCGCCCGGCGCCGACAAGCTGGTGGACTGGCACGACGAGCTGACCCAGCGGGAGCGGTTCGAGACGCGGGAGGACTTCCGCCGCCGGATGGCGTCCGCGCTGGAGGAGAGCGACGCCATCACGCTGGTGGGGCTCCGCGAGGAGGCCTGCAACGACCCCGAGCTGGCGCAGCTCGCCGACTACCTCGTCGAGCTGGAGCAGCTCCGCCGCAACCGCGACGCCGCCGAGGAGGAGGCCGACAGCGCCGAGCTGAGCTGGGGCTGGTACCTGACGATCTTCCTGCTCGCCTGCATCCCCTTCCCGCTGGGCTTCTGGATGGTCTCCACGATGGCCCGGATCCAGCGCGACGGTTGGCCCCCGCTGAAGGTCCGGACCCTCCGCCGCTACGCCCTCGTCACCGGGTCGGGCATCGCGTGCATGCAGGTGATGACCCTGGGGATCTGGCTGCTCAGCGGTTGAAGATCTGGGCCCAGTCGGCGAACCCCGTCGACCGCGCCAGCTCCGCCCCCTCCTCGAAGAACATCTGCCCCTTCTCCGCGTCGCCCCGGTGCGTCGCCGCCTCGCCGAGGTACCAGGCGGTGGCCAGCGCGAGGGGGACGTTGTGGGACAGCATCTTGTCCGGCGGCTCGCGGAGCTCGTCGTCCATCCCCAGCCGCGCCCGCGCCGCCGAGCGGACCGCCCGCGCGTACCACGCCACCGGCCAGTGGGACTCGTCCTCCGCGCCGACCACGACCTTGTCCGCGAGCGGCTCCGCGCGGCCGTACTGCTCCCGGTCGTACAGCAGCTCGGCCCGGGCCAGCGCCACCTCCCGGCGGCGGTAGGGCGGGGCGGCGGGCCCCAGCGCGCGCGCCGCCTGCTCGACGCAGTGCCAGGCGACGCTGTTCTGCTTCTGCGTCCGGTGCCAGCGGGCCCGCTCGATCCAGTAGAGGACCCAGATCCCCTCCAGCGGCTGCCCGGGGCGCGGCTCGCCCACGGCCTCCATCACCTGCTCCGCCTCGGCCTTGTCCTGCAGCGCGCGGGCGACCATGAGCAGCGTCGCGGCCGAGATGATCGTCCCCTGCCGGTCGCCGAGGCGGCGGAACGCCATCCAGCACGACCGCGCGAACCGGAGCGCCTCGCTCAGCTGCCCCTGCATGAGCCGCAGCTCGGCGAGGTTCGACTCGTTCAGCGCCACCTGGTCGCGCTCGCCCGTCTCCTCGAAGATCCGGACGGACCGCTCGACCTCCTCGATCGCCAGGTCCACCTCGCCCCGCCGCCAGTAGATGACCGACAGGTTCGTCCGGAGCCCCGCCTCGGCCCGCTCCTGGCCGGCCTGGATGGCGAGGTCGATCGCGCGGTGGATCTCCCCCTCCGCCTCGTCCTCGCGCCGCAGCTCCAGCAGCACCGCGGACCGCGTCCACGCCGCGCGGACCTCCAGCGCCTCGTGGCCGGGATGCGTCGCGAGCATGAGGTCGGCCTCGCTCAGCCACGCCAGGGCCGACTCGTTGTCGCCCGACCGCCGCGCCGCCCGCGAGCCCTGCACCGCGAAGAGCACCGCCTGGTCGACGTGCCCCGCCTCCTTCGCCTCCCGGAGCCCCCGGCGGCAGACCTTCACCGCGCCGAGGTAGTTGCCCGTCCGGGTGTGGAGCTGCGCGCACGCGACCCCCGTCGTCAGCCGCGACCGGGTGTCCGGAGCCGCCTCCGCCGCCGCCTCGATCGCGCGCTCCGCCCGATCGAGGTCGCCGTCGCTGAACGCCGTCGCGAACCGGAGCATCCAGTACTGGTACTGCGCCTCCCGCGAGACCTCCCCGAGGGCGTCGTCCGCGTCCCCGATCTGGGCCATCCAGCGGCGCATCGTGGCGTAGTCCCGCGCCTCGCTCGCCCGGTGGGCCGCCTTCAGCGCGTAGGGGAAGGCCGCCCGGGACTCGCCCGCCGCGTACAGGTGCCGCGCCGCGTGCGCCGCCGGCCCCGCCCCCCGGCCGATGATCTTCAGCCACGCCGCCGCTGCCCGCCGATGCAGCGCCCGCGCCTGCGAGCCCGACAGCGAGTCGAGGACCGCCGTCCGGAGCGCCTCGGACGTCAGCGCGGCCGTGTCGAGCTCGTCCTTGTGGTCCACCTCGAGCACCCGCTTGTGCTCCAGCTCGGTCACGGCGACGGTGAACTGGCGTGTCTCCAGCCCCGACGCCGCCTGGACGATCGACAGCGGCGGCCGGCCCCCGAGCAGGGCGATGACGCGGGCGACGTCGCGGGCCGGCTTGCTCAGCGACTCCAGACGCCGGCCGTACGCCGCCAGCAGCGACGTCGGCACCTCGAACTCGCCGTCTTCGCTGGTCGCCCCGCCCGCCTCGACGAGCGTACGCGCGACCTCGACGGCGAACCGGGGGTTGCCCCGGGCCGCGTCGGCGAGCCGGTCGAGCACGCCCCCGGCCACCGGGACGTCCATCGTCACCGACTCGATCAGCTCCCGCGTCTCGTCCCCCGACAGCGGGTTGAGGGAGATGCCGTGGACGTTCCCGAAGTCGCTGATCGTCGGGACCATCATCGCGCGCGACGCCTGCCCGGCGTCGAGGTCCTCGCCGCGGTAGGTCAGCACCAGGAGGACCTGGGCGGGGTTCGGCGCGGCGAGGCGGCGCAGGAGCGACGCCACCAGCCGGATCGTCCCTTCGTCGGCCCACTGGACGTCTTCGACGCCGAGGATCAGGGGCGCGTCCTGGGCCGCCCGCCGGAAGACCGCCCCGACCGCCCGGTACAGCGCCGCGAGGTCGTCCTTCTCGGACCCCCCGAAGTCCGTCACCCCGGGCGGCACGGGCTCGCCGTCGCGCGCCAGGGCGGGGAAGAAGCGGAGCAGCATCTCCTTGTCGGGGCCGAGGACGCGCTCGTAGTGGGAGCGCGCCAGGCCGGGGCCGGCGAGGCGGTTGAGGATGTCGTGGAACGGGGCGCAGAACGCGCCGCCGGCGGCGTGGCAGCGGCCGATCGCGACGCGCGCCCCCTTGACCCACGCGAGCCCGCGGAAGGTGTGCAGCAGCCGCGTCTTCCCCGTCCCCTCCTCGCCCTCGATGAGGACGGCGCGGACGCCCTGCCGCTTGACCGCCTTGAGGTGCTGGATCAGCTCCTCGAGCTCCTTCTTGCGGCCGACGTGGCGCGGCGTGACGAGCGCGGCGAGGGCGACGTTGGACGCCGCCGACGCCGACGGCTTCCGCCCCCGCTTGCTGCTCCGGGGCTGCTTCAGCGGTCGCGTGGCCTCGAGCTTGGGGAGGCTCTTCGTGCTCGGGTCGGTCGCAGCGCTCGTGTCGCTGACCGACGCCTCCTTGACGCGCTTCCTCAGGTTGCTGATCTGCTCCGGCGTCAGGCGCGCCGTCGACTCGTCCTGGATTGCCTCCTCCAGCCCGGGGATCGACGCCTTCGACGTCTTGAGCGTCATCTCCTCGTCGGAGGTCGGCTCGAACTCGACCACGGGGAGCTCGCCGTCCTCCCCGAGCGCGTCGAACCCGCCGGTGTCGAGGACGATCTCGAGGCTCGCGCCCTGCTGACGTCCGTCGATCTCGGCGCGCAGCCCGATCAGCTCCGCCTCGACCCCGGCCATCGACTCGGGCCGGTCCGCGGGCTCCTTGGCGAGGAGCCGCAGCAGCAGCGCGTCGAGCTCCGGGGGGATGCCCTCGAGCAGGCGGCTCACCGGGTCCGGCTGGGCGGTGCAGTGCAGCCAGAGGTACTCCTGCGGTCGCCGCGCGCGGAACGGGGGGGCGCCCGTGAGCAGCTCGTACAGGAGGATGCCCATGCCGTACATGTCGGCCCGGTGGTCGACCTCCGCGCCCGTGATCTGCTCGGGGCTCATGTAGGAGTACGAGCCGACCACGTGGCCGACCTGGGTGAAGGACGTCTGCTCCTCGAGCCACTTGGCGACGCCGAAGTCGACGAGCTTGACGATCCCGGCGGGGGTCACGAGGACGTTGCCGGGCTTGAGGTCGCGGTGGACGAGGCCGACGCTGTGGATCGCGCCGACCGCGCGGGCGAGCTGGATGGAGACGTCGAGGACGCGGTCGAGCTGCTGGAGGTCCACGGGCTCGGGGGGGCCGCGCCGGTCCATCGGCGGCGGCGGGGGGAGCGGCGCCTCGTTGTCGAGCCCGAGGACGTAGCGCGCGGCGGTGACGCCGTGGATCCGCTCCATCGAGTAGTAGGCGAGCCCGTCGGCCTCGCCCGCCTCCAGCACCTTGACGACGTTGGGGTGGTCGACGCGGCGGGCGGCGTCGAACTCGCGGCTGAACCGCTGCACCCACGACGGCCGCATCCGGGCGAGCACCTTGACGGCGACCTCGCGGCCGTCGCGCTTGTCCCGGGCGAGGTACACGGCGGCCATGCCGCCCTGGCCGAGGAGGTCGAGGATCTCGTAGGGGCCCACCCGTCCGAGCGCGGGGGACAGGCGGCCGCTCATCTTGCTGGTGCGTTCCCGGTGATGGCGTCGACCGGGTTTGCCGGCCGATGGATCGGCGAGGACTGCGCGTTCCTGCGGCCGGCGACGAGCGAAGGCGGGGTCGCTCCCCCGGCGAGGGAGGAGGTGACCGCAGGGACGTGCAGCACCGCCGAGGCGCGGTCAGCGAGCCGGGTTGCCGCCATCAGTCCTGCGCCCGGCGCCGGACCGTCCCCCCCCGCTGGCCGACGAACTGGTCGGCCTTGTCGCGGAAGAGCACGTTGAACGTCGTCAGCGAGCCGTAGCAGCGGGTGATGTACTGCTGCAGCTCGACCTTCTCCCGCTCGGGGAGCGACTTGTTGCCGTTGATCTTCTGCTCCAGCACGCGCAGCCGGTCCCGCAGCATGACGACCTTGTGGAAGAGGTCGTCGACGGGGATCTCCTTCGGCTGCAGGTCGGGATCGCGGGGGTGGATCACGATCTTCCCGCCCGACCACCGCTGCCCGAGGAAGGTCTCGCCGGTGACGCCCTCCTCGCGGAGGCAGTCCTTGAGGGCCATCTTGATCTGCTGGTAGTCGATCGAGTCGAGCGCCATCCCGCGATTCTAACCAGCCGCGCTACCGTGGAGCGACCATGCGGACGAACCTTGTTGCCCTCCTGCTCCTCTCCCTGCTCTGCCTCCCGCTCGCGTGCATCGCCCCGGCGGACGACGACGACGACGACGACGCGACCGCCGATGACGACGACAGCGGGCCCGCGGACGACGACGACTCGACCGCGGACGACGACGACGACGCGACCGGCGACGACGACGACGACAGCGCCGGGGACGACGACGACGCGGCCGGCGACGACGACGACACCGACGTCCTGCCGTCCGACGCCGAGCTCGCCCTGGTCGCCCACCTCGAGGCCTTCGTCGCGTACAGCTTCCCCGGCGGGGAGCTGACGTTCGTGGTCGAGGAGCTCGAGGAGATCGGCGCGGGCTCGAACATCGGGGACTGGGGCGACGACCTCGCAGGCGCCTGGATCGTCCTCGGGGGGAGCATCGCGGGCGACGAGGAGGTGCCGCCGGCGGGGTTCGCGGCCCTCGCGGGCGCGGGCGCGTCCGACTTCCGGACCGACGTCGTCATGCCGCGGCTGGTCGCCGGGGCGACGGTGTTCGCGGTGGACTGGACCCTCGGCGCGCAGGACGCGAGCGTCCTCGCGGTCGTCGCGGAGGGGGCGGTCACGGCGGATGCGGGGGACCACGAGGTCTTCCTCGAGCCGGTCTCCGCGACGCACCGGACGCTGGCCTCGGCGGACGTCACCGAGGAGACGGTCTCGCTCGTCCTCGCCGACGGCTTCGGCGCGACCGTGGGCGGCGTCCAGGCCGAGGTGGCGTGCGTCTCCAGCGGCTGCTCGGGCTCGGCGGGGGGCGCCGACGCGGGGGCCGACCAGGCGCCGTCCAGCTTCGGCCGGGTCTACCTGACCGGCTCCTGGGCGCTGGCGACGGAGTGCGACTGCATCGAGGGCGCGGACGCCGACGGCGACACGTTCACCCCCGCGGACGGCGACTGCGACGACGAGGATCCCTCCGTCTACCCCGGCGCGCCCGAGCTGTGCGACGAGACCGACAGCGACTGCGACGGCAGCGTGGTCGACGAGGACACCGACACGGACAACGACCTCGTCCCCGACTGCACGGACGAAGACGACGACGACGACGGCTTCCCCGACGCGGTCGACTGCGGCCCCGAGGACCCGGCGGTGTACCCCAACGCGCCGGAGCTGTGCGACGACCTCGACAGCGACTGCGACACGAGCCTGGTGGACGGGTTCGACGACTTCGACGGCGACGTGACGACGTGCGCGGGGGACTGCGACGACGGCGACGCGGACAACTTCCCCGGCAACGCGGAGGTCTGCGACGACGCGGACAACGACTGCGA
>CAYFOA010000110.1:15795-23301 GCA_964344575.1 uncultured Rickettsiales bacterium
GGCCTGCGACGGGGCGGACAACGACTGCGACGGCGTGTTCGGCGCGGACGAGCTCGACGGGGACGGCGACGGGGCGACGCTGTGCGACCTGATCCCGGACTGCGACGACGCGGATCCGGACAACTTCCCCGGCAACGTCGAGCAGTGCGACGACGCGGACAACGACTGCGACGGGGCGGTAGGGCCGGACGAGATCGACGACGACGGCGACGGGGTGGACGAGTGCGACGTCGACCCCGACTGCGACGACGCCGACCCGGACAACTTCCCCGGCAACGCGGAGGCGTGCGACGGGCTCGACAACGACTGCGACGGACGACGACGGGGACACGTTCGACGAGTGCGCCGACGGCGACTGCGACGACACGGACCCGACGATCTACGACGGCGCGCCCGAGGTGTGCGAGGACGGGATCGACCAGGACTGCGACGGCGGCGACGACTCGTGCTGCCAGATGGCGGTGTTCAGCAACTCGGGGAGCGCGCCGAACTGCTGGTGCGCGAACACGTCGAGCACGACGACGGTGACGGTGGCGGGCTACGCCGAGGCGATCACGGAGAACTCGCAGAGCACGAACACGGGGTGCAACTCCTGCCCGCCGTACACCACCGAGGTGGTCTGGTTCGAGGTGGGGACGCACACGCTGTGGTCGCAGGCGACGCCGTGCACGTGCAGCCCGTCCTCGCTCGTGATCTCGGGTCAGTACGCGGTCACGCCGGTCTGCGGGCCCTGATCCCGGCGACGAAGCGGTCCAGCGCGGCGGGGCCGCCCTGGGGGAAGAACAGGGACGGCTCGATGAGCTCGAGTTCCATGACGACGGGCTGACCGGAGGCGTCGGGGGCGACGTCGATCCGGGCGTAGAGGAGGTCGCCACGGGCCTGGGCGACGGCGACGGCGGCGGCGGCGACGTCGGCCTCGGCGTCGGAGATGGGCATCGCCGCGGCGGAGACGCGCTCGTCCTCGCCCTGCCAGCGGACGGTCTTCCGGACGGCGTGGGTGAGCTCGCCGTCGAGCCAGACGAGCGCCCGCTCGCCGTGGCCTTCGACCGACGTCAGGTAGGGCTGGACGAGGACGTCGCCGTCGGCGACGAGGTCGGCGAAGTGGGCGGCGGCGGAGGCGGCGTCGCCGCGGAGGGTGCGGAAGGAGCCGGCGCTGACGGCGGGCTTGACGACGACGTCGGCCCAGCCGCGGGCGGCGAGGACGTCGCCGAGGGTGCGGGCGTCGCCCCCGGGGACGACCTCGGTGGGGGTGGTGGGGACGCCGGCGTCGGTCAGGTCGTTCAGGTAGCCCTTGTGCATGTTCCAGCGGACGACGGGCAGGCCGTTCAGGAGCGTGGTGGCGTCGTCGGCGCGCTCGATCCAGGCGGCGAACCGGTCGAGCATCCAGGGGTAGTTCCAGCAGGAGCGGAAGACGGCGACGTCGGCCGCGCCGGGGTCGGCGTCGGGGTCGTCCCAGGGGAGGAGGGCGTGGGTCAGCCCGGCCTGCTCCAGGGCCGCGGCGATGGGGGCGGCGTCGGGGTCGGGCTCGGGGAGGATCGCGCAGGTGATGAGGGCGACGTCGGTCATCCGTCGAGGCAGTGCTGCTCCAGCTCGAGGATGTACTCGAGGAGTCCGTCGAGGTAGGCGTTGAGGAAGGAGACGGCCTCGGTGTTGAGCGCGCCCAGCTGGACCTCGACCCACTGGGGGTAGATGTGGAGGACGCCGTCGTGGTCGGGGCGCTCGTAGATGAACTCCATCTGGTAGTTCTGGTGCCACTTCCCGATGTCGGGGGTCAGGGTGGCGGGGGTGGACATCCACGTCCGCGACAGGCGCCCCTGGACGGGCTCGCCGCCGAGGGACTCGGCGTCGATGCGGCGCATGCGGTTGTGGAGCTGGAACGCGGCGGTCGTGTTCAGGGGGAGGCTGTTCTCGATGACGGACGTCCAGAAGAACTCGTCGCAGGAGCCTTCGAGGAAGCAGTCGTAGTTGCCGGTGTCCTCGCGCTCGTAGGTCACGTAGTTGTCGGGGAAGAGGCTCAGCTGGTCGTCGGTGGTGTAGACGCGGTCCATGTCCGCGAGGGAGCAGTCCGTGTGGATGGCGACGACCACGCCCACGGCCTCGGCGCCGTCGGCGTTCTGGGGGGGCGGCTCGAGGCCTTCGAGGAGGGCGGCGTGGAGGCGGTCCTCGTCTTCGGTGAGGGTGCCGCCGAAGCCGACTTCGAGGTCGTAGTCCGCGAGGGACTCGACCTCGGAGACGAACCACGCTTCGAAGTTGGCGGCGGCGTCGGCGAGGGAGATCTCGTTGGTGGGCTCGTCGAGGTCGTAGTGGGCCCACGCGAACTGGAGCAGGTCGGACAGCTCGGTGGGCGCGGGATCCGGCTGCCGGCAGCCGGCGGCGGCGAGGGCGAGGGTCAGGACGAGGAGCGCGCGGTGCATGGGACGGCCCCTTAGTAGCCGGGATGGCGGGGGGAGGGAAGGGCAGGCCTTGGGGAACCGGCACACGGCGATAGGGTGGGGAGGTGGTGACGAGGGCGCTGGTGCTGGAGTTCGCGCTGGGGTTGGTGGGGTGCGGTCCGGTGGGGCGGAAGGCGGACGTCATCACCGGGAGGGTCGTCGTGGACGACTCCGGAGGGCGCGTACCGGTGCCGTTTGCCCGGGTCGAGCTGAGTGCGCGGGGGCCGGCCTCGCAGCCGCCGTCGGATGTCTGGACGGGGGACGGGGAGCTGCCGAAGGGGGTGGCGATCACGAACGAAGAAGGCGCGTTCTCGGTCTGGGCCCTGAGCCGTCGAGACGGCGCCGAGGTCCGGCTGCTTCGGGGGTGGGCGTACGAGATTCGGGTGTTCCATCCTCGACTGTTGGAGCACCGGCGCCCCCTCGACTACCAGTCGGGCGCCGCGCACGTCGAGATCGTGGTGGTTTCCCGCGACGAGGAGCTTCCAGAGTTCGAGCTCATCGTGGACGAGGACGCCATCAAGGGGGCGGTGGGGGGCCCGCTGGAGGTCGAGATCGACCGCCGCGCCCGAGGTGAGACGCCCGACCGGTAGCCGACGCCGGCCATGCCGATGACGGAGCCCGCGATCGACGCCAGGGGTCCAGATTCCGGTCGCCACCGACCGGGCACCTGCCCTGATGGACGCTGCCCGCCCTGACGACGTCGGCCGGCGAGTGCCGGACGACGTCTTTGACAACCCTTCGGGTTGCCAACAGTCTGTTGGAAGACGCTCCGCGTCTCCCACATCGACCACAGCCGAGGCGACGACGAGGGATGGGAGAAGACGGTTCGGTCGGGCGTTCCTGCGGAGCCGTCGTCGGCCGACGGCCCTGGCAGGGGTGAGGTCGACGACCTCGGCGGGTTCAGGGCGCCTGGAGGGGCCCTCAAGGGGGTGAGGTCGACGACCTCGGCGGGTCCCGGGCGCCTGGAGGGGCCCTCAAAGGGGTGAGGTCGATGACCTCGACGGGTTCAGGGCGCCTGGAGGGGCCCTCAAAGGGGTGAGGTCGACGACCTCGACGGGTTCAGGGCGCCTGGAGGGGCACAAGTCGGGGGAGGTCGTCGACCTGGTCGGGGTTGTGGCGTCCGGAGGGGACACAAGTCGGGGGAGGTCGACGACCTGGTCGGTGTTGTGGCGTCGGAATGTGCCAGAACTACCAGGAGGCCGGGGCGAGGTGGCCCGCGGAATCGTCGAGGATGTCGAAGCGGACGCCGGCGGTGGGGGCGTCGCAGGCCCCGAGGATCGCCACCGCCGCGACGGCCAGCAGGCGTTTTGTCACGGAAACCGTGACGGATCGGGGCCTGGCTCGGGCCAGCGGAGCTTCTGTCACGGTTTGCGTGACGGAATGGGCGCTGGCGATCGTCAGCCGCCGACCCTCACGCCGAGCTGGACGAGGGCGCGGGCGACGGGGTGGACCTCGCCGAGGAAGCCGACCTCGCCGACCACGCGGAGGTCCAGCGGGGTCGGGCCGAGGGGGATCGCGACGCCGCCCGTCAGGAGGAGCCCCGCCATCGGGATCGCCTCGGGGTTCGGCGCCGTGCCGGGGTGGAGGCGCTTGGCTTCCGTGCCCTCCTGGTCGATCCCGAGCTGCAGCGACAGGCCCACGAACGGGTCCACGGGGCCGTCGAACCGGAGGGACGGGCCGAAGCCGAAGGGGACCAGCACCGCGCGGCGGACCTCGCCGTCGACGGGGGAGGGGACGCCGCCGCTGATCGTCACCCGCGCCCACGCGTCGAACCGGAGGATCCCGACGAGGCCGACCGAGACGTCCAGGCTGACCGCCCCGTAGCTCGCCCGGTCCGCCGCCGCGTAGCCGCCGCCCACCGCCAGCACCAGCGGCGCCCCCGGCGACGGCGCCCGCACCCGGCCGCCCCCTTCCGCCTCCTCGAGCGGGGCCACCGTGCCCGCGGCGTCCACGATCCAGATGCGCGCCGCGGGCGACACCGCCGCCCGCGGGCGGAGCCACTCCGCGAGCACGCCCCGGCTCGCCGGGTCCAGCGCCAGCAGTGCCTCCCCCAGCCCGGCCGGGTCGCCGACCGCGAGGACGTCACCGGCCGCCACCGTCACGAACCCCCCGCGCACCTTCCCGTCCGGCGACCGCACCTGCAGCAGGTGCTCCCCCGGCACCACCGGCGCCGGCGCCGGACCGAGCGCCACCCCGTCGATCCAGACCTCCCCCGCCCCCACCGCGGTCGCCGAGCCCGCCTGGAGCACGTCCGCCTGGATGTCCAGGTAGACCTGCTCCAGCTGCGGCGGGTAGGCCGGGTCGTAGCCCGCCCCGGGACGCACCGACAGCGCCCGCCGCAGCGCCGGGATGGCCGACGTCGTCGTGTCCGTGGCGTAGTACGCGGCCACCGCCTCGGCGAAGTGGACCTTCCACAGCGCCTCGCCGTCCGCCTCCTCCGTCAGACACACCAGCCGGCTCCGCGCCCGCTCCAGCGTCATCCGCCCCGTGGCCATCTCGAGGTCGTCGATCAGCTGCGTCGCGAACTCGACCTGGTTCTGGAGCTCCGGCGGGGTCAGCGACGGGACCGAGCAGAAGGACTCCAGCTCGGCCCCGAGGACCAGCCGCTCCGTCACGAACAGCGACGCGTCGAGGCGGCGGACGTCGACGTCGGCCCCGCGGCCGGCGATCCGCTTCACCGCCCGCGTGGCGCGATCGGGATCGACGGACAGCGCCACGATCGGGGCCTCGTCGGCGAGGGCGGGGGAGGCGACGAAGCCGAGAACGAGCACGAGCACGAGGACACGAGGTCGAGAACGAGAACGAGAACGAGAACGAGCACGAGAACGAACACGAGCACGAGCACGAGCACGAGAACGAGCACGACGGAGCGCCAGCAGCGGCAGGAGCGCCAGCCACGGCGTCGGGCCCGCGCCGCCCGCCGCGTCGCACACGCACCCCAGCGGCAGGTGGTCGTCCGTCGGCCACTCGTCGTCCGCGCACGCCCGGTCTTCCCCGTCACAGTCGTTGTCGATCCCGTCCCCGCACACCTCGTCCGCCGCCGGGCTGACCGCCGCGTCGCCGTCCGCGCAGTCGCCGTCGTTGCTCGCGTACCCCTCCGGCGGCTCGCACAGCGGGTTCTCCGGGTGGGGGACCGCCGCGTCGCCCCAGCCGTCGCCGTCGGCGTCCGCGTACCAGTTGACGAAGTCCACCTCGCCCGGCTGCTCGAGGAGCCCGTCGCAGTCGTTGTCCATCCCGTCGCACAGCTCCGGCGCGTCGGGGTAGACCGCCGGGTCGCCGTCGTCGCAGTCGCCCGCGCACGCCTGGACCCCGTCCGCGTCCGCGTCGTCCTCCGTGGTCGCCGGGTCGCAGTCGTCGTCCACCCCTTCGTTGCAGACCTCGTCGGCGTCCGGGTGGACGTCCGGGTTCGCGTCGTCGCAGTCCCCGCCCTCCTCCGTGAACCCGTCGCCGTCGCCGTCCTCGTCCATGCAGTCCGCGATCCCGTCGGCGTCGAGGTCCGGGAAGTCCTCCAGGAGGTCGCCGTCGCAGTCCTGGTCCACGTCGTCGCAGACCTCCTCGGCGCCGGGGAAGACCGTCGCGTCCATCGGCCCGCAGTCGTCCCCGTCGAAGAACCCGTCCCCGTCGTCGTCCTCGTCCGTGCAGTCCGGGTCCCCGTCGCCGTCCGTGTCGTCGAACTCGTCCACGAGGTCGCCGTCGCAGTCGCTGTCCGTCAGGTCGCAGAACTCCGTCGCCCCCGCGTACACGTCGTCGTCGAACGGCTCGCAGTCCGTCGCGTCCGGGTCGCCGTCGTCGTCGTCGTCCTCGTCCGCGCAGTCCGGCAGCGCGTCCCCGTCGAAGTTCGCGTACCCGTCCACGAGGTCGCCGTCGCAGTCGCTGTCCGTCGCGTCGCACGCCTCGATCGCGCCGTTGTAGATCGCCGGGTCCAGGGGCGCGCAGTCCACCGCGTCGCCGTCGCCGTCGCCGTCGTCGTCCAGGTCCACGCAGTCCGGGACGAGGTCGCCGTCCGTGTCCGTGTCCTCGTCCACGATGCTCCCGTCGCAGTCCTGGTCGAGGTCGTCGCACGCCTCGGTCGCCCCCGGGAAGACCGTGTCGTCGTCGTCGTCGCAGTCCACGCTCGCGTCGAACCCGTCGCCGTCGTTGTCGAAGTCCACGCAGTCCGGCACCCCGTCGCCGTCGCTGTCGTCGAAGTCGTCCGCGAGGTCGCCGTCGCAGTCGCTGTCGACGCCGTCGCAGGACTCCGAGGCGCCCGGGTAGACGCTCCCGTCCAGCGGGTCGCAGTCGTCGCCGTCGAGCACGCCGTCGCCGTCGTCGTCCTCGTCCGTGCAGTCCGGGATCATGTCGCTGTCGGTGTCCGCGAAGTGGTCCACGAGGCTGCCGTCGCAGTCGCTGTCGGCCTCGTCGCAGAGCTCCGGCGCGCCCGTGTAGACCGTCGCGTCGCCGTCGTCGCAGTCCGTCACGTCGAGGTCGCCGTCGCCGTCGTCGTCGGGGTCGGTGCAGTCGGGGTCGCCGTCGCCGTCCGTGTCGTCGAACTCGTCGACGAGGCTGCCGTCGCAGTCGCTGTCGGTCGCGTCGCAGGCCTCGACCGCGCCGTTGTAGATCGCAGGGTTCAGGGGCGCGCAGTCGGTGCCGTCGCCGTCGCCGTCGCCGTCGTCGTCGGGGTCCACGCAGTTGGGGACGAGGTTGCCGTCCGTGTCGTCGAACTCGTCGACGATGCTGCCGTCGCAGTCGCTGTCCGTCTCGTCGCAGGCCTCCACCGCGGTGGGGTGGATCGCCGGGTCGTCGTCGTCGCAGTCGACGCTCGCGTCGTACCCGTCGCCGTCGTTGTCGAGGTCCACGCAGTCGGGGATGCCGTCGCCGTCGGTGTCCGCGAAGCCGTCCACGAGGTCGCCGTCGCAGTCGCTGTCGATCGCGTCGCAGGACTCCGGCGCCCCGTCGTAGATCGTGTCGTCGAGATCGGCGCAGTCGGTGAGGTCGGGGTCGCCGTCGTTGTCGTCGTCGGGGTCCGTGCAGTCGGGATCTTCGTCGTTGTCGAAGTCGTCGAACTCGTCGACGAGGCTGCCGTCGCAGTCGCTGT
>CAYFOA010000111.1:0-2002 GCA_964344575.1 uncultured Rickettsiales bacterium
GAACGAGAACGAGAACGAGAACGAGAACGAGAACGAGAACGAGAACGAGAACGAGCACGAGAACGAGAACGAGAACGAGAACCGGAGCGCAGGACGCGCGGGAGGTCGCGTGACGCCGAAGGCGGCGCGTCCGAAGGATGGCCGCCAGGACGGCGGCCACAACGAGCACGAGATCCTGGTCGGCAGCCTGCGCTTCCTCCGGGAGTCCGGGGTCGCCGAGCTCGACCGGTTGGAGGCCCTCGCCGCGCCGGCCGTCGCCCGCGGCGACTCCGTCCTCTACGTCGCCCGGGGCACCGCCGCCGTCGGCTTCCTCGCCGCCGCCGACGCCCTCCGCGAGGAGGCCCCCGCCGCCATCGCGGGGCTCCGTTCCGCCGGCGTCGTCGTCCACCTCCTCTCCGGCGACCACGACGCCGCCGTGCAGGCCCGCGCCGCCGAGCTCGGCCTCGGCCCCGGCGCCGTCCACGCCGGCCTCCTCCCCGCCGAGAAGCTGGCCACCCTCGAGGGCCTCCGGGCCGACGGGAGGGTTGTCGCGATGGTCGGCGACGGCATCAACGACGCCCCCGCGCTCGCCGCCGCGGACGTCGGGATCGCCGTCGGGACGGGCGCCGACGTCGCCCTCGAGGCGGCTGACGTCGCCCTCCTCGGAGACGACCTGCACGGCGTCGCGTCCGCCATCCGGCTCTCCCGCGCGACGCTCCGGACCGTCCGCCAGAACCTCTTCTGGGCGTTCGCCTACAACGCCGCCCTGATCCCCGTGGCGGCCGGCGCGCTCATCCCCCTCGGCGTCGAGATCGCCCCCCCCTTCGCGGCCGCGGCGATGGCGGCGTCCTCCATCACGGTCGTCACCAACGCCCTCCGGCTGCGGCGCGCCGCGGTGTAGCTCCGAGGACGCTTGGGTGGCGGGCCCGTCGAGACCTCGCCGATTCGGCCCCTGCCCGGGTGCGCGTCGTCCGTCCGGGACGCGCCTCACCGGGACCATCGAGGTGTTGCAGGGAGGACCTGCTGGTTCTCACCACGGAGACACACGGAGGGCCACGGAGACAAGCACGGAGAGTTGCTTCCTCCGTGTCCACCTCCGTGGCCCTCCGTGGCCCTCCGTGTTGAACCCAAGGACGGATCGGCCAACAGATCCCCCCCGGCATCGCCTCCTCCCTCCCGGCCCACCCTTCGCGAACCTTCGCCCGCCGGACGCGGGCCCTTCGCGGCTTCAGCGAGTCCAGGACGACGAGCCCCGACAGGAGTCACGAGCAGGACGCCGCGGCTCTCGCGGGGATCGCCCCCCGGGAGCCGATCGTCCCCCCGCGTCCGTTCCTCCTCCCCTCACGGCCCCGGCGCGATCCTCCACACCGTCAGCGTCTCCCCCTGGGCGAGGTCCCGCTGCTCGACGAGCGTCGCCGACGCCCGGAGCTCGTCCAGCCGCGCGATGACCGCCTCGTAGGCGTCGTCCCAGCCGTAGTAGTCCTCGAAGCTCCGCCGGATCAGCGCCCCCGTGGGCCAGCCGTCCCCGCCCCGGGTCGCGACGATCAGCCCCCGCGGGCGCGGTCCCGCGGCCACGCTCTCGGGGTGGAGGCAGACCCCGACCACCTTCGGATCCCGCCGCGCCAGCCGGCCCAGGCTCACCAGGAACGACTCGCTCACCTGCGAGTCGAACGAGAACGTCGCCACCACGTCCCCCTCCGCCGGCCCCAGCGCCGCCATCGCCCCGTCCATGTCCAGCCCCGCGTCGACCGGCGGACCGCCCATCGGGTAGCGCTGCACCAGGAGCCGCTCCGGGATCGGCGACTGGCCCACGATCAGCCACGAGGCCAGCCCCCGGTTGAGGTCCGGCGTCCGCCCCGTCGCGCAGACCATGTTCGGGACCGTCGCCGCCACCAGCACCGCCACCACCGCCGCCCGCCGCCGCGCCGCGCCGTCCGCCCCGCCCGCGCCGTTCACGCTGCCCGGGCCGCCGTCCGCACCCCCCCCCTCCGCCCCCCACCCGGCCCCCGCCCGCGCCCCCCCC
>CAYFOA010000111.1:2091-4569 GCA_964344575.1 uncultured Rickettsiales bacterium
GTCCCGGACGTCCCCCCGCTCCGGCCGCGCCACCGCCCACAGCACCCCCGCGAGCACCGCCGCGCCGCCCACCAGCCCCAGCTGCGTGTCGAACCACAGCACGACGTAGTGGAAGACGAACCACAGCGCCGGCACCGCGTCCTCCACGTCGTCCCCCGTGGCCGTGATCTCGCCCCCGCGGAGCTGCGGCAGGAGCTCGTTGGCGAACCGCTGCACGAAGTCCGCGTACCACCAGCCGCACACCAGCAGCGCCGCCACCGCCGCGATCCCCACCCCGCGCCAGTTCGCCCCCCGCGTCCGCACCACCGACAGCGCCACCGGCACGATCGCGAACGGCAGCACCCCCAGCCGGTCCGACATCAGGCCCAGCCCCAGGAACAGCCCGAACAGCAGCGACGTCCTTCGTTCCGTGAGGTCTTCGGAGTGGAGCCACGCGGCGAGGACGCACGCCGCCGCCGCAGTCGGCCCCAGCGTCGGCTCGAACCGGTGGAGCCCGTCCGCCATCCCCGGCCCCGCCAGCAGCAGCGCGACGGCCGTCAGCCCCCCGACGTCCCCGCCGAGCCGCCGCCCCACCACGAACGTCCCCCCCACCAGCAGCGGCAGCCAGAGCACCCACTGCGCCGCCACCATCGCGTCGTACCCGCCCCCCAGCACGATCGCGACCACCCCCGGCAGCCGCGTCCCCGGCGGGTAGTAGGCGTCGAGGATCAGCCGCTTCAGCTCGTCCCAGCCGTCGCCGTCCGCGAGCCGGAGCCCCAGCTCGGTCGCCACCTCGACGATGAAGAACTCGTCCCGCCCCCCCTGCGGCAGCTCGTGCTGCGCCAGCCACGCCGTCGCCAGCGCCACGTGCAGCGCCACGATCGCGGTCAGTGCCAGCTTCACCCGCCCGCTCACGAGCTTCAGCGTAGTCGATCGGCTAGCGGAGGAAGTTCATGCCCCCGGGGTGGAGGTAGCTCGTGTACGCCGCGTACCCGTACGACGTGATCCCGAAGCCGACGTCGTCCACGCTCTCGACCCGGTGGGGCCCCGGCTCCAGCTCGATCCGGGCGACCACGTAGTCCGCGTCCTCCACCGCCTCCCAGCCCTCGATGATCAGCCCGTCGAGGTACACCTCCGCCCCGTCGGGGGCGGCCACGTTGACGTAGTGGCTGGTGTACGTGTCGGGGACGAGGAAGTCGTACTCGCTCCGCCACTGCGCGATCGGGATCCCGCTGCCGAGCGCCGGGTCGCCGCTGTTCGTCCCCAGCGCCCGCTCCCCCAGCAGCGCCTGGGTGACGTACAGCGGCCCCGTGCCGTCGACGACGAAGTCCCCGTGGGCGAGGAACTCGAGGTGTTCCCCGGTGTTCAGGACGACCGAGTCGGCGACGTCCGCCGGGGTGAACGTCACGATGTTGCCGTCCGCCGCGCTGAGGATCCGGTACCACGCGGGGACCACGCTCCCCGAGAACCCGCCGGGCTCGTGGACCGCGGTCATCACCGCCCCGCGGCCCCACGTCTCCGAGGGGAACATCATCTCCTCGAGGTGGTCGCAGGCGTACCGGTCGAACGGCACGAACGTGCAGACGTGGCCCGCGAACACCGCCACCGGCGCCGTCGCGCTCACCACCGAGCCGGTGAGGTCGCCGAGGACGCGGTCGAGGCAGTTGTCGCTCCCCTCCAGGTTCGTCCCCTGGTCGCCCCCCCGCTCCGCGCAGACGTTCGTGATGAGCGACGCCGCCGGCACCTCCGACAGCACCTGGAGCACGTCCCCGCGGTCCAGCTCGACCGTCTGCTCGGCCCCGATCTCGAGGGCGCCGAAGTCCGGCCCCCCGGCGGTGTTCGCGGCGGACCGGAAGGTCACCTCGGTGTCGTCCTCCGTCGCCGCCACGGCCACGAACCCGGGGATGAAGGCCGCCTCCCCGGGGAACGCGCCGATGCCCCACGTCGGCCACGTCGAGACCCGGTAGTTGCCCGTGAGGACGTGCTCCGGGAGCAGCAGGCTGGCGTCGTTGGTGAACGAGCTGACGTTCTTCCCGTCGTCGCTGACGGTGACGAAGTGCAGCGGGTTGTACTGGTAGGCCGCGATGGGGACCGACGACGTCACCTCGAACGCGGCGCGGCCGGCGACGACGCTCTGGAGCGCCTCCTGCTGCTCGAGGACGATCTGGAGCTCGGGGTCCAGGTCCAGCGAGATCGCGGCGGTCGTCCCCGGGGCGACGGTGTCGGCGGCGACCGTCTGGCCCCCCGCGCGGACCTGGATCTGCGCGGAGTCCTCGTCCGAGGGGTTGGCGACGACGATCGCGAAGTCGTCCCAGAACGCCGCGTCGAGGATGTTGGCGGTAGGCACCGACAGGAACCGGCAGCCTAGGTAGGACTCGGTCTGCTCGGCGAGCGTGCAGGCGTCGTAGCAGGCCCCGAAGAGGCACTCCTCGCCCGACTCGCAGCTGAGGCTGTGGTCGGCCGCCGTGCCGTCCTCGTTGCACGTGTAGACGTCGCGCC
>CAYFOA010000111.1:4579-23254 GCA_964344575.1 uncultured Rickettsiales bacterium
TGTCGGGGTCGCACTGGGGGGTCGGCGCAGCGCACGTCTCCTGCCGGAACCAGCGCCCCTCGACGCACACCTCGTAGTCGAACCCCGAGCACCGCGACGCCCCCGCCGTGTTGCACAGGTCGTCCGGGTCGACGGGCTGGGGGGGCGGGGTGGGCTCGGCGAACCCGTCGTCGGGGCCCCCCGAGCAGGCGGAGGCGGTCAGGAGCAGCAGCGTGGCGGCGGCGAGCGGGGCGCGCATGGCAGGAGTGTACGTCGCTAGACGTCCAGCGCTTGCACCTGGTCGGCGCTCCCCATGATGAACTCGAACCGGCGCTGGGGGTCCTTCCCCATCAGGTCCGTCATCACGCGGTCCGTCTCGATCTTCTGGCCGGCGGGGATGTCGACGCGGAGGAGGTTCCGGCGGGTGGGGTCCATCGTCGTCCGGAACAGCGTCCCCGGCATCATCTCGCCCAGCCCCTTGAAGCGCGTGATCTCCGGCTTCGACCCCTTCCGGAGGGACTTCAGGATCTGCGCCTTGTGCGGCTCCGTCAGCGCCCAGTGCGTCTCCTTGCCGACCTGCACGCGGTACAGCGGGGGCTGCGCGAGGTAGACGTGGCCCTCGTCGATCAGGCGCGGGAGGTGGCGGTAGAAGAACGTCAGGAGCAGCGTCGCGATGTGGTGGCCGTCGCTGTCCGCGTCCATCAGCAGGATGACGCGGTGGTACCGGAGCTTGCTCAGCTCGAAGTGGTCCCCCATCCCGCAGCCCAGCGCCTTGACGACGTCGCCCAGCTCCTTGTTGGCGAGGACCTTGGCCAGCGTCGCCTGCTCCGTGTTGAGCACCTTGCCGCGCAGCGGGAGCACCGCCTGCGTGCGGCGATCCCGCCCCTGCTTCGCCGAGCCGCCGGCGCTGTCCCCCTCGACGATGAAGATCTCCGACTCCGAGGGGTCCGTGGAGCTGCAGTCCGCCAGCTTCCCGGGGAGGTTCAGCCGGTGCGAGACCGACGCCTTCCGCCGGACCTGCTTGGCCGCCGCCCGCGACGCCGCCCGCGCTTTCGCCGACTGGATGATGCGGTACACGATCGCCTCGGCGATCGACCCCTGGCTGTGCAGCCACTGCTCCAGCTCGCGCCGCATGAGGCCGTCGATCTGCGCGCGCGTCTCGGGGTTGTTCAGCTTGTCCTTCGTCTGCCCCTGGAACTGGGGCTCGGGGAGGAACACGCTGACCACGCCGAGCACCCCCTCGCGGATGTCCTCCGCCCCGATGCTCACGCCCCGCGGCTGGAGATCGTGCGTGTCGATGTAGTGCCGCACGCCGCGCACCACGGCGTCCCGGAAGCCCTGCTCGTGGGTGCCGCCGTCGCTGGTGGGGATCGTGTTGACGTACGACCCCACCATCTCCTTCGGCGTCTCCGTCCAGCACAGCGCGACCTCGAGCTTCAGCCCGTTCTCCTGCTTCTCGAGGAAGAAGAACTCCGGGCACACCGGCTGCGCGCCGAGCTCGCTCACGCGGGCCCTGATCAGGTCCGCCAGCCCCCCCTTGTGCTGGAACGTCGCGTTGCGGGTGGGGTCCGCCTCGTCCTTGAAGACGATCTTCAGGCCGGCGTTGAGGTACGCCTTGGTGTCGAGGCGGTGGGCGATGAGGTCGGGGTCGAACGCGGTCTGGGGGAAGATGTGGCCGTCGGGGCGGAAGTAGACGGTCGTCCCCGTCCCCCGCGCCGCGCCGATGTCCTCCACGGGGCCCTTCGGCTTGCCGAACGCGTACTTCTGCTGCCACGTCCGGCTGCCCCGCTTGACCGTGGCCACCAGCGAGCTGCTCAGCGCGTTGACGACCGACGCGCCGACGCCGTGGAGCCCGCCCGACGTCTCGTAGACCTTCCCCTCGAACTTCCCCCCCGCGTGGAGGTGCGTGAGGATCACCTCCAGCGCCGACTTGCCCAGCTTGGGGTGGACGTCGACGGGGATGCCGCGGCCGTTGTCGCTCACGGTGGCGCTGCAGCCGTCCGCGTGGATGGTGACCCCGATCGACTTCGCGAACCCGTTGATCGCCTCGTCGACGGCGTTGTCCACCAGCTCCCACAGGAGGTGGTGCAGGCCGGCCTTGCCGACGCCGCCGATGTACATCCCCGGCCGCTTCCGGACCGGCTCCAGCCCCTCGAGGACGGAGATGTCCGACGCGCTGTAGTTGTCAGCCGCCATCGCCGTCGTCCTCCTCGGGCTCCAGCTCCGCGTCGAGCTCCTCGTCCGTCAGCGCCTCGTCCTCGGGATCCTCGCCCTGGTAGGGGTCGATGACGGCAGGGTCCCGGGGCATCGCGTCCAGCGTGCCCAGCTTGATGACCTCGAACCCCTTGCCGCCGCGGTTCGTGAGCTTGTACTTCCGCTCCCACACGAGCACCTCGCGGCCGCGGCTCGTCGTCACCTCGAGCTTGTGGGACGGGCGGGTGAGGAGGCCGAAGTCGATGACGCGGTCGCCCTTGCCGAGGCGGATGGCGTTGACGCCCTTGCCCGACCGGCGGAGGAGCTTGAGCTGCTCGGCGGCGAAGAGGATCACGCGCCCCTGGAGCGTCGCCAGCGCGACGCGGGTGTCGGGCGCGATCAGGGGGACCACGCGGACGACGGCGTCGCCCTTCTTGACGGCCACGGACATGAAGCGGCGGCCGTTCTTGGTGCTGACTTCGGCGTGGGCGTTCAGGGGGAGGAGGAGGCCCTTGCCGCCCTTGCTGATGGCGACGGCGAGGGGACCGAGATCGGACGGCTCGTCCTCGTTCTCGTCCTCGTTCTCGTTGTGGCCGCCGTCCTGGCGGCCATCCTGCGGACGCGCCGGCTCCGCCGGCACGCGACCTCCCGCGCGTCCTGCGCTCCGGTTCTCGTTCTCGGGCTCGGGCTCGGGCTCGGGCTCCGGCTCGATCGAGTCGACCCCCACCAGGTCCTCGTCCCCGTCGTCGTCGGGCAGCTCGATGCGGTAGTCGGACAGGTTCCGCGGATCCTGCGACACGACGCCCACGATCTGCTCGCCGTCGGCCAGGTTGAACCGCTTCTGGATCGGCTCCCCGTAGCCGGACGTCTGCGCGATGTCGTCGGCGAGGACGACGTAGCAGCGGCCGGTGCTCCCGAAGAGCGCGATCGTGCTCCGCGTGCTGCACCGGATCACGGTGTCGATCGCGTCGCCGTCGCGCACCCGGACCTTGCTCAGGTCGGTGAACCCCTTCTGCCGCTTGATCCAGCCGCCGCGCGTCACGATGACCCACGTGTTCTTCTCGACGATGTAGCGGCTGGCGTCGAACTCCAGCTCCTCGGCGCCGGCCCCGACGCGCGTCCGCCGGGCGTCCCCGTGCTCCTCGGCGACCTCCAGCAGCTCCGTCCGGACGACGCCCCAGAGCGCCTCCTCGGAGTCGAGGATTGCCTGGATGCGGGCGGCCTCCGCCTCCAGCTCCGCGAGCTCCTCGAGGACCGCGTTGATCTCCAGCTTGGCGAGCCGGTACAGCTTCAGCTCGAGGATGGCGTCGGTCTGGATCTCGTCCAGCGGGAAGCGGGCCATCAGGCGGCGGGCGGCGTCGGCCTTGCCGTCGGACGCGCGGATCAGCGCGATCGCCTCGTCCAGCGCGTCGAAGAGGATCGCGAAGCCCTTGAGGATGTGGATCCGCTTGAGCAGCTTCCGGAGCTGGAACTCGAACCGCCTCCGGACGACGTCGAGGCGGAAGTCGAGGAACTGGCGGAGGACCTCGGCCAGCCCGACCTGCGCCGGGGCGCCGACCTCGGGGTTCTCCGTCGGCAGCAGCACCGTCATGTTGACGTGGAAGTTCGTCCGCAGCCCCGTGTGCTTGAACAGGAACGCCATCGCGTGGGCGTCGGACGCCCCGCGCTTGAGCTCGCACACGATCCGGATGTCGTCCGTCGACTCGTCCCGGACGTCGGTCAGGTGCGGGATCTTGCCGTCCCGGATCAGCTCGCCGATCTGCAGGACGAGGTTCGCCTTGTTCTGCCCGTAGGGGATCGAGTCGATCACGATCCAGCGGCGGCGGCTGTGCTTCTCGACCTTCCACGTCGCCCGCAGGCGGACGGCGCCGCGGCCCGTCTCGTAGATCGACCGGAGCTCCGCGGCGGAGTTGAGGATCTCGCCGCCGCAGGGGAAGTCGGGCCCCTCGACGTGCTGCAGGAGCCGTTCGATCGGGATCTCCGGCGCGTCGATCATCGCGACCGCCGCCCGGCACACCTCCCGCAGGTTGTGGGGCGGGATGTTCGTCGCCATGCCGACCGCGATCCCCGTGACGCCGCTCGTGAGCAGGTTGGGGATGCGCGACGGGAGCACGATCGGCTCGGTCGTGGTGCCGTCGTAGTTCGGCTTGAAGGGGACCGTCTCCTGCGTGATCTCGGCGATCAGCTCGCTGCTCACGGCCTGGAGGCGGCACTCCGTGTAGCGCATCGCCGCGGCGCCGTCGCCGTCCAGCGAGCCGAAGTTGCCGTGGCCGTCGACCAGCGGGTAGCGGAGCGAGAACGGCTGCGCGAGGCGGACCATCGCGTCGTAGATCGACTGGTCGCCGTGGGGGTGGAACTGCCCCATCACCTGGCCGACGACCGCGGCGGACTTGCGGAAGCGGGCCGTGTGCGTCAGCCGGAGGTGGCTGAACATCGTGTAGAGGATGCGGCGCTGGACGGGCTTGAGGCCGTCGCGGACGTCGGGAAGTGCGCGGGCCGTGATGACGGACAGCGCGTAGTTCAAGTACCGTTCACGGGCCGCAGTCAGGAGGGAGACGGAAGGCTCTCCTCCGGGCGGATCACCGCCGTCGTCCGGGGGCTCCTCGGGCGGCGGATCGGGCGGGGGCGGCGCCGCCGGCTGCGTGCCGGGGGCGTGGTCGTCGCCGTCGTCGAACGTGAACGTCGTCTGCATCCGTCGTGGGTGCTGCGGCCGGCCGGGCCAGGGCTCGGTCGCGCGGGACTTCTACCACACCGAAAGGCGTTGCATGCGCGGGATCGGACGGTTCGCGGCAGTCTTCGCGGCGACCCTCGGGGCGGCCCTCCCGGCGCTCGCGCAGGAGATCCCCGAGCCCGAGCCGATCGTGCGGGGGATCCCGGCCCCGCCCGACAGCGAGGTCGTCGCCCTGTGCCCCGACGTAGGCGAGTTCCCGAAGGTGTGGACGGCGCGGGAGGGGGACGGCCTCGCGGGGCGGCTCGCGCGGGGGAACGTCAAGGTCTTCCTCGTCGATCCGTGGGACACGACGGAGGCGCGGGTGGACGGCTTCGACGGCGTGGTCCGGAGCGTCTACCCCGCGCTGATGGACCGGCTCGGGCGGCTCGGGAACGGGCGCGTCACGTGGGTGGGGCACGGGCTGTGCGGGCTGCTCCCCGTGGCGGGCGCGGCGCGCGCGTCCGTCCGGACCACCCCGACCCGCTGGGTCGCGCTCGGCACGCGCTTCGCGTGGCGCTCCCCGTCGCCCCTGGTGAGGCGCTGGCTGGAGTCCTGGCGGGGGGCCGAGCGGCCGCTCCCGGAGCTGATCGCGTCGGTGCTCTTCACCGGCCTCCGGTCGCGCCTGGGGGGGCGGCCGTCGTCGGTCCCGCCGGAGCTGGGGGACGGGGAGGGGGACCCCGCCGCGATCCTCGAGGCGGTCCACCGGAACACGCTCGCCCGTCCCCCCGCGAAGGCGGTCCTCGAGGACATGATCCGGTGGTTCGAGACGGGGCAGATGACGGACACGGAGGGGTGGACGGACTACGAGACGGGGTACGCGTCGGTGACCGGGCCGGCGCTGCTGGTGGCCGGGGCGAGCGACCCCGTGGCGCCGCCGGAGGACGTGCTCCCGGCGCTGGAGCAGCTGCCCGCGTCGGTCGGGGCGGAGTTCGAGCTGCTGTCCCGCATCAACGGCGACAGGGAGGAGTACGGCCACCTCGGCATGCTCCTGTCACGCCACGCGGCGCGCGACGTGGACGCGCGGATCGCGGCCTGGATCGCGGGGGCGAGGCGGAGGTGAGGGCGTCGCTGCGCCCGGCGCTCGTGCTCGTGCTCGCGCTCCTCGCCGGCTGCGTGGCCCCGCGCGTGCGCCACGTCGATCGGCTCGATCACTACGCGACGACGGTCAAGACGGACGACGGCTGGGAGCTGGCGATCTTCCGCGTCCCCCCCGCCGACCCGAGGGCCCACGGGACGCCGGTGGTGCTCTGGCACGGGACCTCGGTGAACCGGTTCGAGTACCTCACCGAGGGGTCGGACTTCGCCTCCTACCTGAGCGGGCGGGGGTTCGACGTCTGGATCCCGGAGTACCGGGGGGACCGGACCTCCCGCGGGCCGGAGTACCGCTCGGGGGACTGGGACGTCGACGACATCGTCCGCCACGACGTCCCCGCCATCCTGACGAAGATCCAGGTGGACACGAAGCGCGAGCAGGTCGTGTGGGTGGGGCACAGCCTGGGCGGGATCCTCGGCTACATGACGATGCAGGGGCCCGAGGCGGACGCGGTCGCGGCGCTCGTGACGGTCGGCGCCCCGGCGGCGTGGACGCACGAGACGGACCTCGCGCGGAAGGCGATGCGGCTCCAGGGGTTCGTCCCCAAGGTGGGCCAGGTCCCGACCCGGGGGCTCGCCCGGGCGATGCGGACGGTGGTGGACCTGGCCCCCGACGACCCGCTCCTGCACGCGCTCTACAACCTCGACAACATCGACCAGCGGGCGCTCCTGGGGTTCCTCAGGGACGGCTTCGAGAACGTCGGCCGGGGGACGGTGGCGCAGTACTACCGCTGGGTCGAGGCGGGGACGATCGTCAGCGCGGACGGGCGGAAGGACTACACGGCGGGGCTCGCCGAGGTCACGATCCCGGCGCTGGTGATCGCCGGCCGGGTGGACCACATCGCGCCGGCGTGGACGGTCCGGGCGGGCCACGACGCCCTCGGCTCGGACGACAAGACGTGGGTCGTGCTGGGCGAGGGATGGGGCCAGCACAACGACTACGGGCACGCCGACCTGATGCTGGGGGACTGGGCGGAGGACGAGGTCTTTCCCGTGATCGCGGACTGGATCGACGCCCGCCGTCCCTGACAGCAGGGCAATTGCAAAGAAAGCGTCAAGTCCTGACACGAACGCTGACTCTCCCCGCCTTGGGAGGCGAGGGCCGGAGGAAGCCTCCGGGGATCCTCCTGCCCGGCTGTGTCGCCGGGTCGCGAACCTCGTGAAAGGATTGAGAAATGAGACGCTTCTCCGACTGGCACGCCGCGCTCCGCTGCGGCGGTTTCCACCCGGCGATCGCGGCGGCGATCCTGGTCGTCATCACGCTGACCTCGTTCGCCCTCTTCGGGGAGCCCGTGACGGCGTGGACGTTCGTACCGCTGGCTCTGGTGATCACGTACGGCATCGCGATCGGCAGGTGGGCCTGGCTGGAGTTCCGGCGCGGCCGCCGGGGGCCGTTCCCGCCCGCGCTGCTGGCTGCGGCGCTCCTGCTGCCGGGCGAACCGAGCGCAGAGGACGCGGGCGAGGAGGAGTCCGGGCCGGGCAACCACCACACGCCGTTCCAGGAGGCTCTGCCGACCTACCTGGGTGCGGGCATGACGCTGCTGGAGTTCAGGGATGTGACGGGCTCCTCCTGGGAGGTGCTGGACACGGAGGTGTGGGAGACGGACCGGTTCGTCATCGCGGTGCACCAGCTGGCCCTGTACGACCCGTGGCTGGGGGCCCTCGAAGCCGCTCCGGCGGACCCCTGGCAGGTCATCGATCCGGGTCCGGCGGAACCATCGATCAACCCCGTCGTGGAGAGCCCCGTCTGGTTCGACTCGGTGTTCACGCCGCTGGACGAAGGCGAGCTGACGATCTGGATGGTGATCGACAAGGACCTGCCGATGACGACGGTGGCGGTCCGGACGGACGTCGACGAGGTGGTGTACCGGGCGCAGAGCTTCGCGCTCGGGTCGTACCCCTCCGGCTCGATGACGGTCACGCTGAGCGAATGGCAGGACTACCTGCTGCTGGCGTCGCCCTCGGCGCTGGACGAGGCTCGGGACGACGCAGACGACTGCGCCGAGGTGACGGAGGCCTTCGACGAGGAGGCGGCGGCGGAGCTGTGGATGATGGCGGGGGCGCTGTACGAGGCCGGCGAGCTGTGGTCGTGCGGGACGATGCACTCGATCGAGACGGTCACGTCCGGCCCGACGATCGCGGCCGCGGCAGGCACGTTCCTGGCGGGCTTCGGCGCCAAGCTGGCCGCTCCCCAGACGCCTCCGGTGACGCCCCTGACCGCAGCGAAGGAGGCCGCGGAGCTCGCGGTCGGCGGGGCCTGCCTCGCCATCGGCGGCGCGATGACGCACCGCCTGTTCTTCGCGCCGCCCGGGGCGGCCTGCGGGGAGTGCGGCGAGGCCGACGACTGGATCCCCGACCGGGAGCCGATCGTGCTGCTCGGGCATCCGAGCGCGGGGGTCGACGGCATGCCGACCGAGAGCACGGGCTGGTCCCTGGGCGGCGACGCCTTCGACTTCTGCGCGACCGAGTCGGCTCGCGACGCGTTGAACGACGTTCAGGAGTCGGACGGCACGACGAACGCAGGCGCCGAGTACTGGTGGGTGGGCGTGGTCGACGAGTGCGACCAGTGGGAGGACGAGGCACCGGACGACGGTCCCGAGGAGGGTACGCCGTGCGAGGAGTTCCCCGATCTGCCGGGCTGCGAGGACGAGGATGACGGGGACGGGGACGCGGGCGGCGGGAGCATTCCCAACCTGGGTGGCGACGGAGGCGGCGGCGGTGGCTGCGGCGGCGTTCAGACGTCGATCGACACGCCGGTGACGTGCGAGAACGCGGCCCACCCGACCGCTCCGGGCTGCGAAGCGACGTTCAACTACCTGTACGACGACGACGGGGACAGCAGCACGCCCAAGGCGTCGTGCACGGCGATCCTCAGCGGCTGCGACGTGTCTACCAACGGCACCATCTGCAGCTGCTCCTACGCGTCCTGTCCGCAGGACGACGGGATGGGCGGTCAGTACACCCCGCCGATCACGCAGCCGCCGAGCTAGGGGAGGGCGCCCCTCCCGCTACTCCAGCCGCAGCTCCTGGATCTCGTCGGGCCGCGGAGGACGACGGACGGGGCGGGGGCGGTTGAGGGGGGCGCGGGGGAAGCGCGTGTCGACCACCACGGCGCCCGCCTCCCGGTCGTGGCGGACCATCACCACCTGGGGGGCCTGGCCCGCGGGTCCGAGGACCAGGGGGTGGCCGAGGCGCTCCTGGAGCAGCGCCTGGGCGTGCTGACCGACCGCCGCCGCGGCGCCTGCGTCCAGCGAGCCGAAGCCCTGCCCCCCGGACCCCGCGTGGACCACCGACTCCGGCTCGAGCACGCGCACGGTGACGTTCCCCGAGGTCGACTTGACCGGGTCCGCGGTGGCGTCGAACCAGCCGCAGCCGTCCGTCCGACGGGCGCGCAGCCCCACGCTCACGCCGTTCGTCGAGGGGCCCACCCCGGTCACCCGGAGCTCGTGGTCGACCCCGTCGAGCATCAGCGGCGGGATCAACCCCCGGCCGTCGTCCGCGATCGCCGCCAGCCAGCCCGCCGAGATGCCCCAGCTGAGGTCCTGATCCGGGCCGGGGACGAAGTCGACCTCCGCCAGCGACGGCCCCGGCAGGTTTGCCGCGGGCGACGCCTCCAGGATCACCTCGCGGTTGACCATCGCCACCGAGACGTCCGTCAGCCCCAGGGCGCCGTCCGTCACCGGCCAGCCCCGGACCCGGAGCAGCGCCGTCCCCGCGAACTTCGCCCCCTCGACCTTCGCCACCTCGTCGACGAGCTTCCGGAACGCCGGCACGAGCGCCTCGTCCAGCGTCCGCGGGAGCTGTGCGGGGGCCGCCACGAGCGGGCGCGGGCCGGTGGGGTCGGCCTGCGCGACCAGCGTCCGCACGCCGCCGCCCTCGGGGGAGGGGACCAGCTCCAGGCGGACGGGGAGGATCACCGACGTCCGCGCCTGCCCCAGATCGTCGGACGGCGCCCCCACCAGGGGGTCGTCGCCGAGGCCCAGCTCGACCTGCATGCGGACCCGCAGGAGCGCGCACGACGGGCAGTCGTCGGGGGCCCGGTCGTCGTCCACGAGCAGCGCCGCGGGGGCCCCCGCCGACGCCACCGCCGTCCGCCGCCCGCCGCCGGCCTCGATCTTCGTCGTCCGCCGCGCCCCCCGCGCCCGGGTCCGCTGCGTCCCCAGCTGCCGCGACAGCCCCTCCCCGGTCACCGCGATCCGGAAGTGCGGCCCCGGATCCGCCTCCCCGTCCGCCGCCCGCAGCTCCGGCGCGGGCGCGTCCACGCAGGGATCGCCGCAGCCGGCCCCGGGAAACGCGAAAAGCAGGGAACCCAGCGCGATCGCCGCTGTCCGGAAGGAGGTCGACACGTCTCTGGAGGCCTTCATGCGCTTGCGTTCCCCTGCTGCTCTCGCCCTGTCCGCGCTCTGCGCGCTCCCGCTCCTGCTCAGCGGCGACGCGCCGCTCCAACCCGCCGAGGCCGACGCCGCCGGGGCCGGCGGCGTCAGGATGGAGATCCTCGTCGACGGTCGCGTGGCCCGCGAGTACGAGGGCCGCCGCAAGACCTACGTGCAGGCCTTCAAGGGCAAGGAGTACAGCATCCGGCTGTCCAATGACAGCGGCGAGCGGGTCGCCGTCGCGCTGTCCGTGGACGGGCTCAACACCATCGACGCCAAGCGGACGACCGCCGTCGAGGCGACGAAGTGGGTCCTCGGCCCCTGGGAGCAGGTCACGATCTCCGGCTGGCAGGTCGGCCCCGACCACGCCCGCCAGTTCGTGTTCACCAACGAGGAGTCCAGCTACGGCGAGTGGCTGGGGGAGACCCGCAACCTCGGCATCATCTCCGCCGCCTTCTTCCGCGAGCGGTACTACGACCCCTGCTGTGGCGACGACGGGCCCGTCCCGATCGCCCGCGAGGACTCCTGGAGCGACGACGGCGACTTCCGCGGGGGCGCCCGCGACGCCGAGAAGTCCTCCGATCCCTCGCCCCGCGCGCAGGCCGAGGAGGCCCCCGCCCCCGAGGCGGCGTCGGCGGACTCGTCCGGCCGGGCGAGCTCCAGCAGCCGCGGCGCGGGCGGCACGTACGAGCGGAAGCGGCCCGCCAAGAAGGAGGAGCGGGCCGCCACCGGCACCGGCCGGAAGCGCCGCCACAGCGTCGAGTGGGTCGCCTTCGACCTCGACCCCGACCCCATCGCCGAGGTGAGCGTCCGCTACGGCTTCCGCGACGAGCTCGTCGCGCTGGGCATCCTCCCCAAGCCGAAGGCCCCCGACTACAGCCTCAGCCGCCGCGAGACCGCGACGGGCTTCGCGCCGGACCCGGGCTCCCGCTGCTGCCGCTAGGAGGCCGCCGCCCCGGCCCCTGCTAGGGTCGGGGCATCGTCTCGCAGAGGCCCACGGGAGGGGAGCCCGGCGCCGGCGGACGGAGATGGCGGGACCGGGAGGGGCCGGCGCCCGCGATCGCCGCTGCGCTGATCGCGCTGCTCGTCTGGGTCGCGCTGGACCGCCGCCCCCCCGACGACCACGACGTCTACTACACGCAGGACGTGGTCGACGCCTGGTACGCCGCCGAGGCGGCCGGCACCGGCCTGGTCCCGCGCTGCTGGGACTTCTTCTGGACCGGCGACGAGCACCCCCGCCTGGCGACGACGTGGCTCCTCGCCTGGGTCAGCGTGGCCGGCCCCTCCCGGGCGTCGTTCCGGCTCGCCCAGGCGCCGTTCGTGGTCGCGCTCGTCCTCGGCTGCTGGCTCCTCGGCGACCGCCTCGGGGGGCGCCGCGCGGGGGCGTTCGCGGCGTGGGCGGCGCCGGCCCTGCCGGTCGTCCTCCTGGAGTCGCGCAAGTGGGATCTCCAGTTCTCCGCGACCGGGCTCGAGCTCCTCGGGCTGGGGCTGCTGGCGACCGGGCTGGGCCGGAGCGGGCGACGCGGTTGGGGGCTCGCCCTCGGCGGCGGCGCCACGCTCGCCCTGGCCGCCTACGCGCACCCCGTAGTCCTCGCCGGGTCCGCGATCGCGCTCGCCGGCGCGGTCCTGATCGCGCCGCTGTCCGTCGCCGCGGGGGATCGCCTCCAGGCCCTCGGCCGGGCTGCCGGCGCCGCCGCCGTCGCGGTGGTCGTCGCCCTCCCCCTGACGGGCTGGCCGTGGTCCGGGGCGGCGCGCGCGGAGTGGTCGCTGCCGCGCTACCTGGAGCGGAAGGAGCACTACCTTCCCATCTCCGAGCAGATCGGGATCTCGCCCGAGCGGCCCCTGCTGTGGCTCCGCCGGGTGTGGGGCGCGACGGCGGAGACGTACGCGGGCGAGCTGGCCGCGCTGGCGCTCCCCGGGGGGCTCGCGCTGCTCGGGGTGGGGGCGGCGCTGCTGCCCGTGGCGGTCTGGACCCACCGCCGCCGGCCCGGCGCGCTCCCCCTGGCGGCGTGCCTGCTCGCGCTGGTCGCGGCGGCGTTCGCGGGCGGCACAGCCGCCCTGGCGCAGGGCGGCTACGCGACGGACTACGTCCACGGCTTCCCGATCGCCGGCGTCCTCGCCGCCTGGGCGCTCGCCTCCCCGACGGCGCCCGTCCCGCGCCGCGTCGCCGAGGCGGTCGTGGGCCTCCACCTGGCCGCCGCGTGGCTCCTCCCCGTGGGGCTGGGGCTCGTCGGGCCGGACCCCGGCGAGGATCCGTGGTGGCACACGCGGGGGCGGTTCGCGGCGTGGAGCGAGTCGCCGTCGGGGGACGTGGCGCTGACCCACCACGTCCCGCAGCGGACGGGGCTGGCGACGGGCGGCCTCGTCGAGGTGCTGGAGCGCGGGGAGGGGCGCGACCCGGTGGACGTGGTGGTCCTCGATCTGGCGTGGCTCCCCGACGAGTACGGCGACGAGCTGTGCCTGCCGGAGGCCTGGGCGGGGCCCGGGGCCTGGGGCTGGGGCTCCAACGACCACGAGACACGGCGGGCGTGGCAGCTCGACTGGGTCGCCGCGTTCGCCCGCCGGGGCCCCCTCCGCCCCCGGTTCGCCAACCCGGCGCGGATCGAGCAGAGCGCCTTCCACCCCGACCCGCCGCCGGCGTGGGGGCCGCCGCCCCCCGAGCTGATCGCCGTCCGGCTCTGGCTCGGCCTCCCCGAGAACAGGGTCCAGCCGGAGTGCGAGGACCCCCGGGTGGCGGCCTGGTCGCTGATCACCGACGCCGCGCAGCTCGCCTCCGGCGCGCTCCCCGAGTGGGTCGTGGCGCACGAGGTCCGCGACCTCGGCGGCGCGATGATCGGCCTGGAGTCGGCCCAGACCCGCCCCGCCGCGTACCTCCACGCGGGGCTCTGGATGGTCCCCCGCGGGGCGGAGTGAGGGCGCTCTAGTCGACCGGGGTCACCTCGGACGCCGTCCGCCCCGCCACGCCTTCCAGCGCGTCCCCGAGCTCCTCGGCGGCGGACCGGCTGACCTTCGCCCACTGGCCGCGCAGGCGGTGGCTCCGGGCGAAGTACTCGTAGACGACGTCGTCCTCCTTCGACCGCTCCTCGTCGGCGCGGCGGGCGAGCTCCAGCTTGCCCAGGGGGCGGCCCCGCTCGTCGGCGAACGCCAGCGCCACGACCGGCTCCAGGTCGGCGTCTGCGGGGCGGTCCTCGTCGCTCAGGTACGTCGACGCCTTGATCGCCAGCGCCGCCTTCATGAACCCGTCGAGGACGGCGTCCCGCTCCTCGCCGCCGGGGGCCGTCCAGAAGCTGTTGTCCTTGTCGTGCCGGCCGGCGTGGGCCGCGTCCACCGGGGCGCCGCCGGGGGCCGCGATCTTCGCCGCCGCCGCGTCCGTCGGCTCGAACCCGAGGAGGTCCCGGTCGCGGAGGCTGCTGCTCGCGCTCCGGAGCGGGCCGAGGTCCTTGCTCGACAGCAGGTACGCCGTGCTGCTCCCCGGCTCGCGGACGTACGTGTCGCTGCCGCCGTAGGCCTTGCCGCCGATCTCGAGGGTCAGCGTCTTGCTCCCCCCCGCCAGCGTGATCGACCCCTCCGGCGACGCCAGCCCCATGCCGTCGAGGTCCTCGTCGGTGAGGCCGTCGAACTGGCGCAGGGCGGTCAGGGGGCTGAGCCGCCCGACCAGCGTCGTCGCCTGCTTGCTGCCGGGGAAGCTGCTCGTCTTGGCCTCGCCGTACTCCGGCTCGGCGGGCGTCTCGGGCCCGACCTCGACCTCCTCGACCGCCGCGCCGTCCGCCGACCCGTCGGCCGCCCCGTCGGCCGCGCTGTCGTCGTCGTCGCCCGCCGCGGCCGGCGGGGTGGGCAGCTCCGGCGGCTCGACCTTCAGCCGCTCCTTCCGCCCCGCCGTGATCCAGACCGCCGCGTCGTCGCCCTTGCCCTCGATCTCGAGGGTGGCGACGTTCCGCTTGCCGTCCCACGTGACCGTCTCCAGGCCGGCCGCGCCGGCGTCGAAGAGGACCACGCCCTCCTTGCTGGCCGGCTCCTCGCCCTTCCACGCGTGCAGCGCGAGCCCCGCCGTCAGGATCAGCAGCGTCGCGTAGACGCCCAGCTCCGCACCCTTCATGCCGTCGTCCTCCGCCGCCGCACCTGCCGGCCCCAGCCCGCGCCGAACACGAGCAGCGGCACGCCGAACGTCGTGCTCCAGAACCAGAGCTTCTCGCCCTCGGCGCTGTGGACCACGGGGACGTCCTCGATGTCCGCCACCTCGCCGATGAGGAGGACGTCGTCCTCCAGCCACCGGACGGCGTCGTGGAACCACTGCCGGTTGCCCTTGCTGCGGGCCATGATCACGTCCGCGGCGATGTCGCCGTCGGCCGCCACGATCGCCCGCCCGCCGCGCGCCGCGCCGTCGGTGGGGGGCAGCTCCACGGCCGCCACGAGCTGGTAGACGTCCTTCTTCTCGTCGCCCTTGTCCCACTCCAGGTCGCCGTCGAGCTCGGCCCACGTCCCCGCCACGGAGCGGACCGTGAACTGGACGTCCGCCTCGGTCCCCTCGCGCTTGTCGACGTGCCCCGACGCGTCCACGAAGAGCGCGACCTGGTTGCTGATCTTGCTCAGCACGGTCGTCGAGTCGTGCGTCCCGAAGCGGGTCGTGAGGAGGAACTGCCGGTCCGACAGCGCCCCGCGGTAGGGGAAGAACTTCCGGTCGTGGGTGAGGACGTCGGTGCTGATGGTCACCCCGAGCGTCTCCCAGAGGACGTCCAGCTGCGGATCCTCCTCGACGTCGGGATCGGCCAGCACCATCAGCGCGCCGCCGCCGACCACGTAGTCCACCAGCGACGCCAGCTCCGCCTCCAGCATGGGCAGCCGCGGCGCGGGGACGAACACGATCGTGGCGTCGTCCGGCACCTGGTTGCCGAGCCCCTCGCGCGGCCCGAGCTTCTTGGTCTTGAAGTTCATCCGCTGGAGCATCTCCTTGGCGACCTTCATCCCCGGGAGATCCTCCGACCGCGGCGACGTCGTCCGCTCGCCGTGCCCGAGCACGAAGTACGCGACCTTCTGATCGCGCGTCACCTTGGCCAGCTTCTTGGCGAAGTCCTCGTCCAGCTTCTTGATCTTCGACCGCGCCTTGTCGGGCTTGACGTCCAGCGCGATCGACTCGTGGCTCTCGCCCTTGCTGACGACCACCGACCCGTTCTTGCGCGCCCGCAGCTCCTTGGCGAGGGCCGGCTGGGCGTCCTTGTCGATCGTCCGGACGGTGAGCTGGTCGGAGACCGCGTCGAGGTCCTCGAAGTAGGGGGCCACGGTCCGGTGGACGTCGTTCCCCGGGGGGAAGAAGAGCGTCACCGTGATCGGCTCGGCCAGGTTCCGGACCATCTCCGTCGTCGCGTCCGACGGCGCGAGGCTGCGGTAGGTCCGGAGGTCGATCTTCGTGTCCGCGTCGCTCGCCCAGTAGTTGAAGAAGCCGAGCGTCCCGATCACCAGGGCGAGGGCCAGCCCGCTCCGGCCGGCGTCGACGAGGCGGCGGTTCTCCAGCCGGACGGCGCCGTACATCGACACCAGCGACGTCTCCATGAGGACGATCGGGAGCGTCCCCGCGAGGAGGAGGAGCACGGCCGCGATCTGCAGGACGGGGGCGAGATCGCCCTCGATCGGGCCCAGCGGCGAGCCGTCCGCGACGGCGGCGTAGCAGAGCAGCCCCGCGGCGCCCGCGACGTACGCCGGGACCAGCCGGGCGAGGACCGCCTTCGTCTCGCCGGAGGTCGCCGTCCAGCGCTTCAGCCGGGCCCCCAGCGCGGCCGCGACCGCGCCGCCGCCCGCCAGCGCCAGCCAGATCCGGAGCGGGTGGCCGGGGCCGAACACGCGCTCCCCCACGAAGACGAGGAAGAGCCCGCCGAGGTAGCCGAAGAGGACCGTCACGCCGCGCATCACCGCCACCTCCGGGCGCCGAGCACGACGCGAGCGCCGAGCAGGGCGAGGAACGTCAGGGAGCCGAAGAAGGCGAAGTCCCGCGTGTGGAGGATCCCCTTGCCCATGTCCTCCATGTGCGTCTGGTAGAGGGACAGGTAGGTGAAGACGTCGCTGATCGGGGGCTCGGTCTTGCCCGCGACCCACCACGACACGACGAGGACGCCGAGGAGCAGCCCGCCGACGACGCCGGCGAGGAGCTGGTGCTCCGTCAGCGAGGACGCGAACGTCCCGATGGCGGTGCACAGCGCGGCGGTCAGGAGCAGCCCCGTGTAGCCCGCGAGGACGTGGCCGGGGTGGACCGACCCGTTCACGGCGATCATCAGCGGCATGTAGGCGGTCAGCGCCACGAACAACGACACGAACCCGAATGCCCCCAGCCACTTCCCGAGGACCATCTGCCACTCGCTGATCGGGGCGGTGTACAGCGTCACGATGGTGTCCTCCCGGATCTCCCGGGCGAACGTCCCCATGCTCAGCAGGATCCCGGCGAAGCAGGTGAAGCCGAAGCCGAACCAGAAGAACCAGCTGAGGACCTCGGAGGACTTGAGCGCGCGGTCCCCGAAGGCGCCGTACTGGAAGAGGATCCCCATCGCGGCGAGGAGGAGCGCGATGATGGCGTAGCCGAGGAGGCTGCCGAAGTACTCGCCGAGGTCGCGGCGGGCGATGAGCAGGACGGCCTTCATGCGGCACCCCCGCGGCCGGTCATGGTCAGGAACGCGGACTCGAGCGCGCCCCGGGCGGGCTCGAGGCGGTGGACGCCGACCCCGGCGCCGACCAGCGCGGCGACCAGCGCGGCGGGCTCGTCCCGCTCCAGCGCGATCTGGAAGGTGGCCAGCCCGTCGACGATGCGGCCGCTGTGGACCTCGGTCACGATCGGCTCCCCGGCGAGCACCGACGCGGCCGCCTCGGGGTCCCCCTGGACGACGATCTCGAAGTTGAGGTGGTGGCTGAACCGCTGCAGCAGCTCGTCCTCGGTCCCCTCCGCGACGAGCTCGCCGTTGTCCAGCACGAGCAGCCGGTCGCAGGTCTCCTCGACCTCCGTGAGGATGTGTGACGAGATGAGGATCGTGTGCTTCCCGCCGAGGCCCCGGATGAGGCCCCGCATCTCGGCGATCTGCTTCGGGTCGAGGCCGGAGATCGGCTCGTCGAGGATGAGCAGGTCGGGGTCGTGGACGATGGCCTGGGCGATGCCCACGCGCTTCCGGAAGCCGAGGCTCAGCGTGCCGATCCGCTGCTCCTCCTTGCCCTGGAGCGCGGTCTGCCCGATGACCTCGGGGACGCGCCGGGACAGCGTGCCGGCGTCGAGGCCGCGGAGGCGGCCCAGGTAGGTGAGGTAGCCGCGGACGCTCATCTCGTCGTACAGCGGCGGCTTCTCCGGGAGGAAGCCGATGCGGGCGCGCATGGCGTCGGGCGAGGCGATGAGGTCGACTCCGGCGACGCGGACGCTGCCCGAGGTGGGGAGCAGGTAGCCGGCGAGGATCTTGAGCGCGGTGGTCTTGCCCGCCCCGTTCAGCCCCAGGAAGCCGGCGATGCGGCCCTCCTCGATGGTGAACGACAGGTCGTAGATCGCGCGCGTCAGACCGTAGTACTTGGTGAGTCCGCTGACTTCGATCATGGCGGCGGCGCATCCTACGGATGGATTCGCCCGCGTCAACGGGCTGCGGGCGACCCCGTGGTGGAGGCCGCCCGCAGCTTCTTCCTCCGCGCCCTGCGGATCAGTCGACGCACTCGATGGTGACCTCGTACAGGTCGCAGCAGCCGGGGCTGCCGAACTCGGTGTCGGTCAGCGCCTCGTCCGCCACCGTCATGGACAGCGGCGTCCCGGGGAGGGCCCACGGGAGCGGGCTCGCGCCGGTCAGCGTCATGCTGACGAGCTCGGTGCTGACGGGAGCCGGGAGCGTCTCCTCGCCGAGGAGCGTGTCCTGGCAGAGGTCGACCTCGTCCGCGAGCTCGGCGTTCTCCAGCTCGAGCAGGTCGATCTCGACCGCCAGCTCGCCGGCCTCGGTCTCGCAGCTCTCCAGGGCCCCGCCCACGGTGGCGTTGCTGAGCGTGCACGACTGGAGCTCGGTCTCCAGCTCGCCCGACGTGGTGATCCAGACGCTGCAGACCTCGTCCTCGCAGTCGCCGGTGGCCAGCGCCAGCGCCAGCGCGTCGGTGGACGCGGCGGCGTCGGCGGACCCCTCGGCGATGGCCACCGCGTCCGCGCCGAAGCCCGACGTGGTGGTCGCGTTGCTCGCGAAGGTGGCCGCCGCGCCGGCGCCGGCGTCGGCGTCGGCGAGGGCGGACGCCACCGCGGCGGCGTGCGCCTGCGCCTCGACGACGACGGCCGCCAGCGTGACCGAGTCGGCGAGGGCCGCGGTCAGGAGCTCGGCCTGGACGGTCAGC
>CAYFOA010000112.1:0-21644 GCA_964344575.1 uncultured Rickettsiales bacterium
GACAGCGACTCGGACGCGGACTCGAGCTCGGATGACGACGACGACGACGCGGACTCGGACAGCGACTCCGGCGACGACGACGCGGACGACGACGACAACTCCGACGGGGACTCCGACTCCGGCGACAGCGGCTCGGGCGACGGCTCCTCCTGCGGCTCGTTCCACGACCCGACCACGCTCGGCATCCCCGGCGTCTCCCTGTCCGGCAACGGCGACCGGCTCTACGTCTCGTGGACCCGCTGGCCCGACGTCGCCCCCCTGGGCCGCGGCCGGCTCCGCGCGTTCGACCTCGACCTCGCGGTGGGCTCCTCCACCTACGGCGACGTCAGCTCCTCCTCCGGGCCGGGCGGCTCCGTCTGGGACGCCGCCGACCTGCTCGAGAGCCGCCCCGTCCAGTCGGGCGAGTTCAACGGCGGCACCGTCCACGCCGCCTCCCCGCGCCGCGGCTTCACCGCCCCCTCGGGTGAGACCTTCTACGGCGCGCCCCTCGCCCTCGACGCCTCCTCGCTGAGCGACGGCTCCGCGCTCGTCGAGCTCATCGCGGACGACGTCACCGCCTGCGCCGACCTCGTCAACGACCTCGACGGCGACTGCGACACCGACCTCGCCGACGCCACCGCCCTGGTCGACTTCGTGCGCGGCCTCGCCACCGCCGAGATCCAGGCCACCGAGACGGCCCGCAGCGCCTGGCGCATCGGCGCCCTGGGCGGCTCCGTCGCCGTCGAGGCGCCCGGCGAGCTGGGGCGCAGCTCCCTCACCGCCCACTACGACGCCTACGCCGACCGGCTCGCGGCCCTCCCCTCGGTCGTCTACCTCAACAGCGACGGCGGCATGCTCCACGCGTTCTCCACCGACACCGACGGCTCGGCGGGCCTGGAGCGCTGGTTCTACGTCCCCGCGGCCAAGCTCCGCGGCGCGCCCCACGAGCCCGAGTCGGTCGCGGACCAGCTGGGGTCCGTCGTCCAGGACGGCGCCACCCCCGTCAACTCGGGTCGCATCGTCCTCGACCACGTCCTCCTCGACGGCTGGTCCAACGGCCTGCCCGCCAGCGGCGAGCTCGCCGCCTGCCCCGCCGCCGGCTTCCTGAGCTCGCTGGACGACGGCGTCCCCGACGCGGGCGGCTGCGAGTGGCACCGCGTCGTCGTCTGGTCCGGCGGCGCCGGCGCCCGGAACGTCTACGCCCTCGACGTCACCGTCCCCGACTCCCCCCGCTTCCTGTGGGAGACCACCGACACGACCGGCGGCCGCGGCCGCGCCACGGCGCTGCCGGCGCTGGCCCCGTTCAAGGACGGCACCACCGGCGAGACCCGCTACATCGCCGCCTTCACCTCGGGCATGCGCCTCCCCGACTCGGTCACGGGCGCCACCCCGGACGGCTCGGTGAAGGCGTCGCTGTACCTCCAGGACCTGGTCACCGCCACGGGCGAGGCGCCCACCGTCTACGCGGCGGACGGCTACGACCTGCCGCTCGCCGCCCCCGCGGTCGGGCCGGCCGGCGACGCTTGGTACCCGGCGGCCGAGCTCGGCGCCACGGGCGGCGTCTCGATGGCCGACGTCGACGGCGACGGGCGCGCGGACGCGGCCTGGTTCGGCGACTCCACGGGCACGCTGTACAAGGCGTCCTTCGACTCCGACGACCCCGCGAACCCGACGATCTGCGCGTTCGCGACCCCGGACGCCGCCGACGCCGGCGCGATCGTCCACGCCCCGGTGCTCAGCCGGGACTCCGACGGCTCGGTGATCGTGGCGTGGGGCTCGGGCAGCGCCGACGCCTACTCCGTCGAGGACACGGGCGGCATCTACGCGATGAGCGACCCCGACCCCACCGGCTGCGCCGCGGGCGTGCCGCTGTCCTGCGCGGCGACCTCCTCGCTCATGAACGCGGACGGCTACATGGCGCTGGGCCGCCCCGGCGAGTTCCTCTCCGCCGAGCCGGTCGTGGCCGACGGGAAGGTGATCTTCACCACCGCCGTCCCCACCGTCGGCTCCTGCTCGATCGACGCGAGCCGCCTCTACGCCGTCGGGCTGGGCACCTGCGAGGGGGCCTGGAGCGAGGCCTCGGGCGACGACGCGTCGGTCACCTCGGAGCTGTACATTGAGGTCGAGGGGGTGCTCTCCCGGCCCCTCTTCCGCCACGGCGAGGTCTACACGGTCCGTGACCCCGGCGGGGCGAACGCGGCCCCCGAGGTCATGCACGTCACGCTGACGGGGGCCCGAAAGCGGTTCGAGGCCGTCAGCCACCGGAGCGTGCACTGATGAAGCGCATCGCCCCCCCCGCCCGCTCGGCCCGCCGTCAGGCCGGCCACTCGCTCGTCCTCGCCATGATCAGCCTCGGCGTGATCTCCATCGGCGCGGTCGCCTCGGTCAGCGTCGCGAACCAGAACATCGCGCTGACGGGCAGCTTCCTGTCGCACAAGTCCCTGACGTACGCGGCCTACGCGGGCCTCGATCACGGGTCGATGATCCTCGGGGATCCCGAGGTCGACCTCCCCGCCCTGATGCTCGAGGCGTCGGCCGCGGGGGGCTGCCTGGAGGGCTGGATCTCCACCGACGCGGGCGCCTCCTACACCCCGGAGCCGGTCCTTGCGAACGGGCGCGAGGTCGGCCGCTACAGCGTCGACCTGTGCGTGCTGACGTGCGCCGAGGCGGCGGCGGGGGAGCAGCTCAACTCGACGGACTCCGGGATGCGCTCGCTGACCGTGGCGATGGACCTCGTCGCCACCGGGTACCGGCCCGACGAGGCGTTCGAGGCCCAGGTCGGGTCCGTGCTCACGGGCGTCTTCCAGGCCGAGGGCTGCGGCCTCTTCTGAGCCGCGCCGGCGGCGCCCCCCCCCCCGCGGCCCTCAGGCCGCCGCCACCTCTGCGTCGGGCTTGTCGTTCACGGCGTCGGCGACGCGCGTCATCCCCTGGTTCAGCCAGGACGAACCCTGGATGCGCCAGAGCATGATCAGCGCGAGCATCGTGATCTCGACCAGGAGGGCGAGCCACGCGCCGACCGCGCCCCAGCCGACGACCATCGCCAGCGTGTAGGCCAGCGGCAGGTTGCACAGCCAGACCACGCCCGCCGTCGCGACCATCACGAAGCGGGTGTCGCCCGCCCCGTTGAGCGTGCAGATGCCGACGGTCGCCGGCGCGTCCACGATCTGGAACGCCGCCGCCACCACCATCAGCGCGCTCGCCACGGCCACCACCTCGGGGCTCGCGTCGAAGATCGCGATGAACGGTCCGGGCGCGAGCACGAACAGGATGCCCATCGCGGTCATCAGGGTCGTCGCGAGGATCACCCCCGAGCGGAACGCCTGCCGCGCGATCTCGGGCCGCCCCGCGCCGACGCCCATGCCGACGAAGACGCCGGACGCCTCGCCGATCGCGTAGCCCGGCAGGAAGCTCACCGAGATGATCCGCATCACGATGACGTGACCGGCCAGCTCGGCGTCGCCGAGGCGCGCGAGCATCGAGACGAACACCAGCCAGGCGCCGACGTCGACGCACCGGCCGAAGCCCATGGGGAGGCCGATGCGGAGGATCTCCCGCATCAGCTTCCACTCGATCACGCGCCGCAGCCCGCGCCCCGCGAGGGCGAGCTTCGTCCGCCACCACATGAACGCGAGCCCGCCGATGCAGGCCAGCACCGTGGCCAGCGCCGCACCCCCGGTGCCCATCGCGGGGACCCAGCCCCACCCGAAGATGAAGAGCGGGTCGAGCGCGATGTTCAGCCCGTTGGTGATCAGCGTCGCCACCATCGGCGTGCGGGTGTCGCCCCGGCCCTCGAACCAGGCTTTGAGCGCGACCAGCGTGAACGCGAAGGGGAGGCCGAGCGTGCGGACGGTGAAGTAGGCGTCCGCGTGCCGGTTGACCTCGTCCGACGCGCCCATGATCGACCACATGACCTCGCCGAAGGGCGCGAACATCGCGCCCACGAGGCCGAGCCCGATCGCGAGCTGGACGGCCTGGACGACCGCGCGGTCGACCGACCCGTGATCGCCCGCGCCGGTCCGCTGGGCGGCCACGACCTTGGTCCCGCGGAGGGTCCCCATGCCGAAGCTGATGAGCAGGAACGTCACCGACGTCGCCAGGCCGATCGAGGCCAGCGGCGCCGTGCCGAGCTGCGCGACGAAGATGCTGTCCACGACGATCATCGCCGTGAACGACAGCATCGAGATCATGATCGGCCAGGACAGGCCGAGGACGTCGAGCAGGCCCACCCGGGTGGGGAGCTGCGTGCTGCGAGCCGTCATGGGGCACCTCCTTCCCGCGCGAGGTTCAGCGCGATGGAGGGACCCGCAGCGGCTTGAATTCAGTCCGCGCCGGCTTCTGCCCGGAGGTCCTCGCGGCGGTCCTCGGCGACGTCCTCGATCGCGGAGCGGACGCGGAAGTCGAGGCGCCGGCGGAGCTCCTCGTCGGGCTCCTCGCCGTCGGACGGTCCGAACGTGATGCCGGCGAAGGCCAGCGAGCCGTGGTCGGTGCCGATGGTGGAGAGCTGCTGCCACATGCCCGTGGGCACGGCGGTGTGGTCCCGGATCACGTCGGCGAACTCGTCGACGACCGCGCCCCAGTTGTCCTCCGTGGAGTGGCTCTCGATGACCGCGTAGCAGGGGTACTCGGAGCAGTCGAGGTGGTGGAGCGTGCCGAAGGGGACCTCCTCGAGGGCCGCCGCGATCGCTTCGGTGAAGCCCTCCGGGCCGAAGGCGGCGGGCAGGTCGGCGGGCCACGGGGCGGGCGTCCCCTCGTGGGCCTCGACGCGGCCCCGGGCGAGGTCGGCGCGGAGCTCGGCCGTCTGCAGCTCGTCGCGGAGGCGGGCGATCTCGTCGTTGAGCACGGCCTCGCGTTCGGCCGGCGTCAGCCCCGGCTCGACCGGGCGGGGCGGGGTCAGGACCTGGGGCGGCTTCGCGGCGGCGGACGGCGCGGGATCGGGGGACCCCACCGTGTGCGCCTCCCCCGCGGCGACGGTGACGGGCGCGGCCTCGCCGGCGCGGACCACGGCGGCCCCCTGGTAGACGGTGACGGTGACGACGGCCCCGGCGAGGGCGGACAGCAGGTGCGACTTGTTCATTTCCAGAACCTCCTGACCGCTGTCACGCAGCAGCCCCTCCGGAGGTTCCACGGAGATCAGCGCGCGCCCCTCGACGTCCACGGTCACGGCGCCCGCGCGGACGGACTGGATCCCGTCGACGTAGTGCGATCCGGCGACGATCACGGACGTCGTCTGGGGGCGGGTCCAGAAGAAGATCAGCCCGATCGCGGCGGCCGCGGCGGCGAGCTTCCCCCACCGCCGGGAGAAGCTCCGCATCGCCGGCTGCCGGTCCCGCCCGCCGAGGACCAGGTCGTCCAGCCCGGGGGGGACGGGGGCCTCCGCGTCGAGCCGGGCGAGGTCGGCGGGGAGGGCGGAGACGACGGCCCAGGCGGCGGCCACGTCCGGCTCGGCCTCGATCCGGGCGCGGAGGGCGGCGGCCTCGTCGTCGTTGAGGTCGCCGTCGAGGAGGCGGCTGAGGTCTTCGTGGATGCTCATGCGGACCCTCCGAGCAGCTCGGCGAGCTTGCCCCGGCCCCGGTGGAGGCGGGACTTGATGGTGCCGACGGACGCGCCCTCGGACTTCGCGAGATCGGCGAGGGGGACGCCGTGGAGGTGGTGGAGGACGACGACCCGGCGCTGCGCGTCGGGCAGCTTCGCGAGCGCCGCGGACAGGCGCACGCTGCGGCGACGTTCGTCGATCCGGGCGTCGGCGTCGCCGCCCTCCGCGGCGGGCAGGGCCTCCTCCCGAAGGGGGACGACCTCGCCCCGGACGACCCGCCGCCGGTGCCGGTCGACGAGGTGGCGGTGGGCGATGGTCATCAGCCACGTCCGGAGCGACGCCCGCCCCCCGACGTCGAACCGGGGGAGCGCCGCGAACGCCTTCGCCCAGATCTCCTGGTACGCGTCCTCGGGGTCCGGGGTGAGGCGCCGGCAGAGGCCGAAGACCACCGGCCCGTGCTCCTCCAGCAGCGCCCGCTGGGCCCGCGGATCGCCCCGCGTGGCCCGGACGAGCGTCAGATCGGAGGCGGGGGAAGGCACGGCTCGGATCTAAACACGCGCGAGCCCGGCGCGAGGTTCCCTCAATCCGTCGTCGCGGCCTTCCGGTACCCGAGGCGGAGCCCCGCGGCCGTCAGCGCGACGGCGAGGATCAGCCACAGCCCGGCCCACAGCCAGGACGGCCCGAAGAGCGCGTCGGCGACCGTGTGGGCGTCGCTGTGGTCGACGACCTCGCCGTCGATCCGCATCGTCCCCCCGCGCAGGAGCTGCTGGATGTTGGTGAGCGCGTTGAGCGAGCAGGTCGCCGCCAGGAAGGCGTAGACGTTGGCCGCGGCGTCGGCGCCGAGGGAGCGCCCCGCTGCGATGAGGCCGCCGCCGATGATCAGGAGGGCGAGGACGCCGAAGGGGTTGCGGACCCAGAGCACCACCGACAGCACCATCGCGACGCCGAACGCCCCGATCCCCACCCGCGCGGCGCGCTCCCAGCGGCGACCCGCGAGCATGACGGCGCCGACCACCGCCGTCCCCACGTAGCCGGCGCTGGCGATGAACGCCCGGTTCAGCGCGCCGGGTGGCCGCTGCGTGCGGGCCAGGCCGGAGGTGTCGGAGTGGATCCGGAGCCACTCGATCTCGCCGCCGACCGCCATGGCCGCGACGCCGTGGCACAGCTCGTGGACCCAGGTGGAGAAGAGCGCGAACGGGTACAGCACCCACCGGCCGTACGGCACGTTGGCGAGGACGACGAGCAACAGGAGCGCCAGGAGGAGGCGGCGTTCGGCCTTCAGCAGGTCAGCCACGGTCGAAGTACACGCGCGATGCTTGCCGTATTGCAAGCCCGCGTGCTAGCTGAGCGCCCGTGCTCCGGTTCGCTGCCGCCCTCCTCGCCGTCCTGCTCGTCGCCTTCGTGGGCCTCGGCTACGTCCTCCCCACCGACTGGGAGGCGAAGCGGCAGGCGACGTTCGAGACGACCCCCGATCGCGTCGCCGCCGTCGTCGGGCAGCTCGACACGTGGCCCGAGTGGAGCCACCTCAGCACCCACGTGGACGAGAAGACGAAGGTCGACGTCAGCGGCGCGACCCTCAGCTGGGGGGGCGGGGACGAGCTCGGCGAGGGCGCGCTCGCGGACTTCTCCACCGAGGACGGCTGCACCACCTACGCGCTCGTCTCCGGCGACCTGAAGTCCAGCGGTTCGATCTGCTGGACGGCCGAAGCGAACGACGACCCCGAGGCCCCGCCGAAGACCACCGTGGTGTGGAGCGAGACCGGCGCCGCCGACGGCGGTCCGCTGGTCCGCTGGTTCTCGTTCCTGTCCGTCGACGCGATCCTCGGCGCCCGCTTCGAGGACGCCCTGGGGCGGCTCGAGGAGCTGGCGGAGGCCGAGGTCGAGGCCGCGGCGCCCTCCGGCGACGGCGACGACAGCGGCGACGACGACGACAGCGCCGGCGACGACGACGACAGCGCCGGCGACGACGACGACTCGGGCCCCGACGACACCCCTCGCTGATCCGCGCCCTTGGGGTAGGGTCGCGCGCATGCGACGCCTGCTCGTTCTGCTCGTCACCCTCTCGCTCGGCCTGATCGGCTGCCCCGGCGACGAGGAGCCCCAGCCCGGGGAGTTCCTCGCCGGCTCCGCGTCCGTCCGCATGCAGGTCCCGCTCGGCATCGGCGTCACCGGCAACGGCTTCTTCGGCACGCCCTCGAACCCCGGCCCCTACGCCGACCGGTACCCCGCCACGGAGCGCATCCACGGCCACCCGGACTTCGTCGCCGTCGCGCTCTCCCGCGGCGAGGGGTTCGAGGTCGTCTTCCTCCGGACCGACATGATCGCGGTCATCCAGCAGCTCCGGGACGCCGTCATCGCCGAGGTCGAGGCGCGCACCGGCCGCAACTACGACCACGCGCTCGTCATCGGGGCGACCCACACCCACAGCGGCCCGGGCCGGTTCATCCAGGGCGGCCTCTTCAACCTCATCGCCGACTACTTCGTCCCCGCCCACTACGAGGCCCTGGTCGACGCCGCGGCCGACGCCGTCGTCGCCGCGCTGGACGACCTCGGGCCGGCCGAGATGGGCTACACGCTGGCGTCGGCGGCCGAGGCCCACGACGACCGGCGCTGCGCCGACCTCCTCGACTACACCAACGACCAGCTCGGCATCATCGCGGTCCGGAAGGACGGGGAGGTGACCGCCGCGATCCTCAACTACGCCGTCCACGGGACGATGATCGGGCTCGACGAGTTCACGATGAGCCAGGACGTCAGCGGCGCGATCGAGGAGCGCGTGCAGCAGGGCTTCGACCACCCCGTCGACGTGATGATGATCAACGCCTGGGCCGCCGACGTGTCGCCGAACACGCCGGCGCTCGACGCGGTCGAGGGGGCGTCGCCGATGCCCGACGGCTACGCGAACATGGACGCGATCGGCGCCTACCTGTCGGACGCCGTGCAGGGCGCCCTGCCCGACATCGCGTGGACCTCGGAGCCGGACCTCCGGGCGACGACCTACCGCTACCCCATCGACCGCCAGGCCATCGGCTACGACTGGGGCGAGTTCGAGTTCGAGCACGGCGCCGTCTACTGCTCGCGGGACGAGAACTGCGACGAGCTGACCGACCACCCCGATCTCGAGGACGGCTGCATCCCATTCCCCGAGGACAGCCCCGCGCCGAAGACGACCGTGGTCACCGTGGGGACGATCGCGGGGGCGCACTTCACCACGTGGGCGGGGGAGTGCGGGACGCTCCTCGCGGAGGAGACGATCGACGCGATGCGGACGCACGACGGCGTTAGCGACGTCCTCTTCTTCGGGTACGCCCAGGACTACCTCGGGTACGCGCTCCAGGAAGACGACTGGTGGCACGGCGGGTACGAGACGTCGGGGGCGATGTGGGGGCCGCGCCAGGGGGAGCACATGAAGGCGATGACGACGGCGGCGTTCGACCACTGGATGGGGACGAGCGAGGAGCTGGGGTGGGCGCAGCCGCCGCTGCCGCCGGCGTTCGACCTATCCGACGGCGAGGTCTGGGAGGCCGAGGAGGCGCTGCTCGCGGGGACGATCAGCGCGGAGCCCGAGGCGGCCGTGGCGACGGACGGGGTGGCGAGCTTCGCGATCGCGGGCGACGACCCGCTCTTCGGCGCCCCGGTGGCCCGCGTCCAGCGTCAGGAGGGGGCGGACTTCGCGGACGTGACCACGAACGACGGGCGCGTCGTCGACAGCGACGGCTACGGCATGTGGGTCGATCTCCAGGAGGACCCGCGGTACGAGGACACGATGGAGGAGGGGACGGTCCTCCGGTCGGCGCGGACGTTCCACTGGACGTTCCACCTGCCGATCACCACCCGGGCGCTCCGCCTGGAGCCGGGGACGTACCGCTTCGTCGCGGAGATCCCGCTGAGCACGGGGGCGACGGTCACGCAGACGAGCGCGGAGTTCGTCGTCGAGTAGGCGGGCGCTCCCTCAGGGGACGACGCCGCTGACGGTGCAGCGCCCCGAGGCGCCGTCGAAGTACGCGTACAGCCGCGCGTCCACGGTCCACCCGGAGCCCATCGGGTCGGCGGTGGCCGGCCACGTCGCGACGTCGTCGCAGTCGTCCTGGACGCGCACGGACCAGGGCGACGCGAAGGCGCCGTCGGCGTCCCAGGCGTACAGGTAGGTGGACGCGCTGTTCGCGTCGGGCGCCGACCACCAGAGGTCCGGCGAGGCCGACCAGTCCCCCCCGACGGGGCCGAACTCCGGCGGCCGGGGGAGCTCCCCGAGGGTGAGCACGTCCGGCGGGAAGAGCGGCGCCAGCGTCTTGGTGGTCGCCGCCGCGTCGCACCCCTCGACGTCCCACGTCGCCTCGGCGCGGTACTCCAGCACGTCGAGCGAGCCGTCGTAGACGGGGAGGGCCACCTCCTCGCCGCCCACGAACGTCCCCACGGACAGCCACACGGCCTCCCCCCAGACCTCGACCCGCTCCTTCAGCTCGACGACGGTGACCCCCTCGGGGACGTCGCCGTCCCACGCCTGGGTCCCGCCCCCGGACGCGCTCAGCGCGAGCGTCACCGACGCCTCGTCGCCGTCCTCCAGGGGCTCGTCGCCGTCCACCCGGGCCCACCACGCCTCGCCGTCGCGGGGCTCGGCCGCGAACGCCGCCCAGCGCGCCGCGGGCACCACCCCCAGGGTCAGCGTCCAGCCGTCCGGCCCCTCCTCGAAGGACGAGGCGGGGTACGTCCAGGTCGAGACCCAGTCGAAGTCCGCGTACTCGAACACCCACGCGAACCGGAAGTCCTCCGGCGACTCGATGGCGTCGATGGTCACGGTGATGCTGGTCTCGGGGGGGACGTAGGTCCAGTCGCCGAAGTCCCAGAACCGCTCGGACCCATAGCAGGTGACCCGCGAGTCGACCTCGTCGCCGGCGCCGAAGTCGACCTGCGCGGGGGGGCCGGCGTCGACCTCGAACACCTCGACCCCGCTGGCGTCGGTGACGCGGACGTCGTCGCCGACGGCGAGGGTCGCGCCGGCGACGGGGAGCGCCTCGATGTCGAGGACCTCGGCGGTCACGAGCCACGGCTCCGGCTCCGCGGCCGCGTCGTCGTCGTCCGCCGGGTCGGGGACCACGGGCGGACACGCGGCGAGGAGCGTCAGCAGGGGGAGCCAGTGGAAGCGCACGATCGCAGCATAGGGGTTCCCGGGGGCGCTGCTAGCATCGCGGCATGAGGGTGGGTCGAATCCTGGGCGTCGCGGTGGGCGCGGCCTTGGCGGCGGCGCCGGTGGCGGCGGGTCCGGTGGCGGGGCCGGAGCGGCCCGATCCGGAGCGTGTCGACCCCTTCCTCCGCGACGGCGCCCCGAGCCACCCCGCGCCCTTCGCCCCCGACCTCCGCGAGGACGGCGACCGCGCCGCCGTGCTCGTCCTCGATCCGGGGGACAGCGCGGCCGTGGAGACGTTGCAGGAGGCCGGGCTGCGGTTCCGGACCCGGGCGGACGGCTCGCTCGTCGAGGTCGGCGGGGTCCACCCCGTCGACGCCCCCCTCGACCTCCTCCGCCACCTCGCCGCCGAAGGCTGGAACCTCCGCCTCGCGCGGCCCGTGGACGCGCACCCCCCGACCACCGGCGTCACCGGCCCGCTGAGCGAGCTGGACGCGCTCGTCGCGGCCGGCCCCTCCCCCGTCGACGGCCCCACCGGGGCGGGGCTGACCGTGGCCGACGTGGACAGCTCCATCGACGTCCTCCACCCCCACTTCTTCCGCGCCGACGGGGGGGTCGCGATCTGGTTCGACGCCGACCGGGACGGCGTGCTCACCCCCGGCATCGACGGCATCGATCGCGACGGCGACGGGGTGCTGGACGACACCGAGATCCTCCGGCTGGCCAACGGGCGCCGCATGTGGACCGAGGTCGGCAGCTACGCGGACGTCGTGGACGGGGACGACGAGCTCCTCGACCCCGCCCGGGACTGGCTCTGGCTGGACGAGAACGACAACGGCGTGCGCGACGCCGGGCCCCTGCTGGGGTTCGACGAGGACGACCCCGGCTACGCCGAGCGGACCTACGTCCCCGACGACCTCGACGGCGACGGCGTCATCGCGGTCCCCGAGCGGCTCCTCCGGCTGGGCTCGTCCCGCATCGTCGCGGTCACCCGCGGCTACAACACCTGGCGCCGGGGGGAGGACCTCATCGAGGTGTCGCTCCTGCCGACGTGGCGGCTCGACCACGGCACCGGCGTCGGCGGGATCCTCGTCGGCGGCCAGCTCCACCCCCAGCCGCGCCCCCAGGGGTTCCTCCCCGAGGCCGACCTCTACCTCTACGATCGCTACACGTCGAACTCGGCCGACGAGCTGGAGGTCCTGGACCAGCTCGCCGCCGAGGGGGTCGACGTCATCCTCTGGGAGTACGGGCAGTGGGTCACCGAGCACCTCGACGGGAGCAGCCCCGTGGAGCTCGCGATCGACGCGCTGTCCGACGCCGGCATCCCCCAGATCTGCCCCGCGGGCAACCTCGGCACGTCGGGCAAGCACGGGGAGTCCGTGTCCGACGAGGACGGCCGCTTCACCTTCCACGCCCGCATGAGCAGCTGGGTCGCCGACGTCATCCCGTACCTGTGGATCGACCTCCACACGGACGACGTCGGGGTCGAGGTGGCGTGCGAGCTGACCGACCCGGAGGGGGCCGTCTGGGACGTCGCCTTCGACGGGGAGGACGGCGCGATCGGTGACCTCGACACGTGGTCCTTCACCTGGGCATCGCCCCGGGACACGACGCTGTGGACCCTGACGCTGTCCGGCGAGCTGACGGCGGGCACGTGGGTGCTCCGCTGCGGGCACGACGGCGACGGCGGGCGCCTCTTCCACGCCTACCTGAACGACGGCTTCTCGTGGAGCCGGGGCGCGTATTGGCTCCAGGAGCAGGACCGGTCGAACCTGACGCTCCCCTCGACGGCGGACTCGTGCGTGTCGGTGGCGGCGTTCGCGGGGAGCCGGACGTACTGGGACGGCGAGGAGGTCGGCGAGCGGCACCTCTACTCGGGGATGGGGCCGCGCATCGACGGCGGGAAGACGATCGACGTGGCCGCTCCCGCGGACCCCTTCGTGCCGGTGCCCGGGGCCGAGGTCGAGTTCGGCTTCACGCACCCCGCGTACGACTACTTCTCGGGGACGTCGGGGGCCGGGCCGCACGTCGCCGCCGCCGCCGTGCTGCTCAAGGAGCTCGAGCCCGACGCGGACGGAGAGGCCGTGCGGCAGCTGCTCCGCGAGGGCGCGCGGACCGACGCCGTCGTCGACGCCGACGCGCTCGCAGGCTACCCCGACGACGCGTGGGGGTACGGCAAGCTCAGCGCCTACCGCTCGGCCTTCGGAGAGGCCCCCGCCCCGCCGCCCCAGGCGCCCGGGGTCGTCGCCGTGGAGCTCGACGCGGTGGACGACGGGGACGGCCGCTGCCTCGCCACCGCGACGGGGGTGGCGGACGGCGTCCCCGACGCGACGTTCCGGTGGGACGTCGACTACGACGGGGAGTGGGACACCGGGTTCGAGGGGGCGCCGCACGAGTTCGACGTCGCCCCCGGCGAGGTCAAGGTGGTCCGCGTCCAGGCGGCCGCGGGGGGGTGGTGGATCGGGGGGACGTCGCTGATCTGGCAGGCGGACGACCCCTGCCCCGCGCCGGGGGCGTGCCGGGACTGCGCGGCGTCGGTGGGAGGCTCCGCCTACCCGGCGCTCGGCCTCGCCGTCCTGCTGCTCGCGACCCGCCGCCGGAGGACCGCGATCAGGAGCACCGCCGTCAGCGCGTAGGACGGCGCGGCGGGGGCGATCCCGTTGCGGCAGCCGCAGCCCTCGTCGTCGTCGTCGTCGTCGTCGTCGTCCGCGTCGACGGTCGTGTCATCGTCGTCGTCGTCGTCTACCGCGTCGTCGTCGTCGCCCTCGAAGTCCAGGGTCCCCAGGCGCAGCGAGAGGTCGTCCAGGTAGCTGTCGTTGTCGGTTCCCCCGAACCGCGTCCCGTGGAGGACGAAGTCGACGGCCCGCGTGCCCTCCGGAAGGGGATACCGGTCCGTCAGCTCGACCCACTGCGGCGACCCCTGGCCGAGCCGGCCGGACGTCCCCAGCTCGGCGTCTTCGTCGTCGTACGCGATCACCTCCACCTCCGGGAGGTCGGTGCCGTCGTAGTCGCGGAACCAGCCGCCGAACCAGGCGGTCCCGAGGCCCAGGTCGATCGCCTCCGACGCGCCCGGCGCCAGGGTCACGCGCTGGACCGCGGAGGCGATCTCGGCTTCGTCCGCGCAGAGGCCTCCGACGACGAAGTAGCGCTCGCCGGAGTGCGGCTCGAGCCCCGCGCACTCCCCCGCCGTCAGCGACTCCAGCGTCCCCGCGGTGACCGTCCAGCCCTCGATCCCGTCCTCGGCCCCGGGGTTGGTCAGCAGGTTGTCCGACAGCCAGCCCGGTCGGGTCGCGAACGCCGCGGGCTCCGACCACGCCGACCAGGCCAGCCCCACGTCCCGGTAGCGGACGCGCCAGCACGCCCCGACGCCCGGGGGGAGCCCCGACACGACCGCGTCGCTCAGGTCGTCCCCGGCCTGGAGGTCCTCACCGCCGTACTCGTTGCGGTGCTGCAGCCACCGCTCCGCGAGCAGCGCGTCCGCCGACCAGTCGCCGTCGCCGTCGCAGTCGCCGGTGACCTGCCAGTGCGAGGCGCCGTGCGCGTCCCCCTCGGGATCGCTGTACGTGGACCCGACGAGGAGGGCGCTGCCGTCCGCGTCGGCCCGGTTCGGGCTGCGCGGGCTCAGCGCCTCGGGGGTCGCCGGGGGCTCGTTGTCGCGCCGGATCGTCAGGTCGTCCCGCACCTCGTTCGCCCGCGCGAGGTCCTCGTTGCCGCGGCTGACGCGGCGCAGGCGGAACTTCGGGTCGAACCCCGCCTCCACCTCGACGAACACGAACCCCCACTCGTCCTGCGAGACCACGAACTCGTCGTAGTCCGCCTGCGGGTACTCGCCCCAGTAGTCGATGTTCCCGCCCGCCGTGGCCACGTTCACCCAGAGGTGCTGGTGGTCGCGGGACTGGCCCCGGCTGTAGCCGTGGGTGTGGCCGAAGAAGTGGAGGGAAGGCTTGCCGCACTCCGTCGTGAACGCCTCCAGCCGCGCGATCACGTCCCCCGTCCAGCCGACCTCGCCGGGGAGCCAGAGCTCCGACTTGTGGGGGTGGTGGAGCTGCGCGAACACGAAGTCCACGTGGGCCGCGTCGCACGCCTCTTCCAGCGCCTCGTCCAGCCACGCGAGCTGCTCCTCGGTCCGGTAGGCGCCGTTGCTGTCGAGCCCGACGAGGCGGACGTTGCCGAGGTCGTGCCAGTACCAGTGCTCCTCGAAGCCGTTGTCGGGGAGGTGGAAGTAGTCGAAGTAGTAGGGCGAGTCGTTCTCGTGGTTCCCCGCGACCGGGTACAGCGGCACGTGGTGGAACAGGTTCCGGCCCGGGGCGAAGAAGGTGTCGGCCCACTCGCTGTAGAAGAGGCCGTTGTCGACCAGGTCGCCGGGGACGACGACTGCGTCCACGTCCGCGGGCAGGTCGCCCGTGCCCTCGCCCTCGACGAACGGGATCACGCCCACGTCGACCACCTCGGCGAACTTGTCGGGGTTGAGCCAGTCCTGCTGCATGTCGCTCATCGCCACGATGCGCGTCGGTGCCTCCGCGGTCGCCTCGGCCGGAGTCACGAAGTCGTGGACGTCGCCCACGGTGCTGCCCGTCAGGACGCGGTAGTGGTAGCGCGTCGCCGGCGTCAGGCCGGTCAGCTCGGCGCGGTGGTGGAACCGCCCCAGCTCGCCCGCGAAGGACGTCGCGATCGCGTCGGTCCCGAGGTCGGTCGTCAGCCCGTACTGGACCAGCGCGTCGCCGTCGCCCTGGGTCTCCCACATCACGTGGATCGAGGTCGCCGTCGCGAGCTGGAGGTAGGGCTCGACGGTGAGGTCCTGGGCGGACGCCAGCGCGGGGAGCAGGAGGAGGGGGAGGACGATCAGCCGAGGAAGCACTGGCCTTCTCCGCGGTAGGTGGGGACGCGGCGTTCGATCGTGTCGCCGCGGACGAGGAGGTATTCGGGGAAGTGTTCGGCCAGCTCGCCGGCCTTGGCGTGGCGGAAGAAGACGGGGTCGCCGACGTCGAGCGTCACGCCCTTGGGGACGATCAGCGGCGTCTGGACCTCCCCGGTCGCCTCCATCCCGACCAGCTTCAAGCCGGGGGGGAGCCACGGGATCGGGTGCTTGTCGAGGCCCGGCTCGCCCGAGGCGACGTAGCCGCCGCCGTGGCAGGTGACGAACCCCGGGCCGGGGACGCGGACGACCTGCAGCGCGAACATCGCGGCCGCGTCGAACTCGAGGTCCGAGTAGTAATCGAACAGGTGGGAGTCGAGGAACCCGCTCCCCGCGGTGACCTCGGTGAGGCAGTCCTCGGCGGTCGACCAGTGGACCGACCCGGTGCCGCCGCCGTTGAACACTTCGCACGACAGGCCGCGCGCGGCGAGCCCCTCGGCGATGGCGGCGCGCGTCCGCACGACGTGGGGGCGGCTGCGGCGGCGGATGAGCTTCTTCGCGGGGTTGAGCAGCGGGGCGAACGGGTTGGCGTCCTGGAGGCCCGCGATCTGCGCCTCGTAGCCCATGACGCCCCCGAACCTCAGGTGCGGCCGGTCGCCCACGGAGTCGGCGAGATCGACGACGGCTTCGGCGGTCCGGAGGGGGGAGCGGCGGACGCCGAGGTGGGTGGCGGCGCCGAGGGGGCGCCAGCTCAGGTCGACCTCGACGATCACCGGGATCACCCCCCCGACCTCGGCCGCGGCGGCGTCGAGGCGGTCGAGGTGGGCGGGGCTGTCTACGACGACGGAGACGCGGACGCCGTCGCGCCGGTTGAGCTCGCTGAGCAGCCGGCCGTCGGACGCCTGGACGGTGGGGTAGGCGACGAGGACGTCGGTGAAGCCCGCGTCGACGAGGTGCGCCGCCTCGGTCGCGGCGTAGCCCATCACGCCCGCGATCGTCCCCTCGCCGCGGTCGCGGAGGTAGCGGAGGAGCTCGACGCAGCGGACCGACTTCGACGCCACGCGCAGCCTCTTGCCGGCCTCCCGCACGGGCGCGAGGAGCCGATCGAGGTTGCGATCGACGGCGTCCAGGTCGACCAGCGCGCACGGCAGCGGCTCGTCGCGGAGGACCGCCCGGTAGCGTTCCCAGTTCAAACCTGCCTATCCTGCCCGCTGAGGTGCCGAAGGTCAGCGTCTACCGCGGTCGGACCCACCTGTTCGACCACGTGATCCAGAAACCCGAGGTCATCCTCGGGCGCTCCGCCGACGCCGACATTCCGCTCGACAGCCCCGCCGCCTCGCGCCGCCACTGCCGGATCGTCAAGAAGCAGGGGAGCTACATCCTCGAGGAGCTCGGCGCCAAGAACGGGCTCTTCGTCAACGGCCAGTACTGCAACGTCCACAACCTCGCCGACGGCGACCGGATCGAGATCGCGGACCTGATCGTGGCGTTCCACCGCCCGCGCTCCGAGATGCGGCAGGAGCAGCAGATCCAGCGGAACCAGCCCGGGGCGGCGTTCCGGATCACGAACGCGCAGGTCGAGGACGCGCTGTCGAAGCGGAACAAGCGCGACGACGCGGTCCGCCAGAGCGTGGCCGTCGCGGACGCCAAGCAGACCACCGCGGTCAGCCCCGACGAGCTCGCCAAGCTGATGGCGGAGATGGAGAAGAAGCTCCAGGCCCACCTGGAGTTCGTCACCCCCGAGGGGAGGCACGTCCGGACGCCGCTGGAGAAGGGGAAGACGTTCCTCGTCGGCTTCGGCGACGCCTGCGACATCGACCTCGGCCAGCGGTTCTGGCCGTGGGGCCGGCTCGCCTGCCGCGTAGAGGGGCTCACCGACGGCAAGCACAAGCTGACGCGGCTGTCGAAGTGGGTCCGGATCGCCGTGCGGGGCGACAAGCTCGAGGGCGTCCACATCCTCACGGACAAGGACGTGGTGACGATCGGCGGGGTGAAGATCCGCTACCTGGGCCGCTCCGAGGTCGCCAAGAAGTAGGGGGCTTCGCCCCCCCGCCTCAGCCGCGCCGGCTGCGGCGCCGGACCCCCGCGGCGAGCAGCAGCAGCAGCCCCAGCGCGGCCGACCCGGAGGCCGACTCCCCGGCGACGTTGCCCGCGCACGTGGGCGCGTCGGGGTCGTCGACGTCCAGCGGATCCCAGCCGTTCTCGACCTCCTCGCCGTCGAGGTAGGCGTCCCCGTCGGTGTTGTCGTTCAGCGGGTCGGTCCCCGTCTCGTTGACCTCCTCGCCGTCGAGCAGCCCGTCGTCGTCGCTGTCGGGATCGCGCGGGTCGGTCCCCAGCTCCTCCTCCTCGGCGTTGGTCAGCCCGTCCTCGTCGGGGTCCTGGGTGGGACCGTCGGTGTTGTCGGGGTCGAGCGCGCCGATCAGCCCGTCGTCGTCCACGTCCTCGAGGCCGTCGGGGCCGTCGAGGATGCCGTCGTTGTCGGTGTCGTCGTCGAGCGGGTCGACGCCGTTGGCGACCTCGGTGCCGTCGTCCATGCCGTCCTCGTCGGTGTCGGCGAGGGTCGGGTCGGTGCCGTACTCGTTGACCTCCTCGCCGTCGGTGAGGCCGTCGTCGTCGGTGTCCTCGTCGAGCGGGTCGGTCGCGTGCTCGTCGATCTCGGCGCCGTCGTCGAGGCCGTCCTCGTCGGTGTCGGCGGACGTCGGGTCGGTGCCGTACTCGAGGACCTCGTCGCCGTCCTCGACGCCGTCGTCGTCGGTGTCGACATCGTACGGATCGGAGCCGATCTCGGACTCCTCGCCGTTGAGGAGGCCGTCCTCGTCGGCGTCGACGTCGGGGCCGTCGCTGTCGTCGGGGTCGAGGTAGTCCTCGATGCCGTCGCCGTCGGTGTCGCCGTCGCCCTCCTCCGCGTCGGGGGTCCCGTCGCCGTCGGCGTCGGTGTCGGCGTAGTTGGGGGCGCCGTCGCCGTCCACGTCCCCGTCCCCCTCGACGTCGTCGGTGAAGCCGTCGTCGTCGGAGTCGAGGTCGTAGCTGTTGGGGAAGCCGTCGTCGTCGGTGTCGGCGTCGCCCTCGTCGGCGTCGAGGAGGCCGTCGCCGTCGGCGTCGACATCGAGGTAGTCCGCGATCCCGTCGCCGTCGAAGTCGCCGTCGCCCTCGAACTCGTCTGACAGGCCGTCGCCGTCGGAGTCGGTGTCGCGCGAGTTGTCCACGCCGTCGCCGTCGGCGTCGATGTCGGGCTCGCCGTCGCCGTCCGCGTCGCCCTGGTCCTCCTCGGAGGTGGCGATGCCGTCGGCGTCGTCGTCGCCGTCGAGGGCGTCGATGAGCTCGTCGCCGTCGGTGTCGGGCGGGTTGTCGACGTCGGCGCCGACCTCGTCGCCGTCGATGCGGCCGTCGTCGTCGGAGTCCGCGTCGAAGGGATCGGTGCCGACGATGTCGAGCTCCTCGGAGTTGGTGAGGCCGTCGTTGTCGACGTCGGCGTCGGGGCCGTCGAAGTCGTCGATGTCGAGGTAGTCGGGGACCCCGTCGGCGTCGTTGTCGCCGTCGCCGTCGATGGGATCGAGGTCGTTCTGCCCGTCGGCGTCGAGGTCGAGGTAGTTGGGGGTCGCGTCGGCGTCGTTGTCGCCGCCGCCCTCGTCGAGGTCGCTGAAGCCGTCGCCGTCGGAGTCGTCGTCGAGGTAGTTGGGGACGCCGTCGGCGTCGGGGTCGTAGATGCCCTCGTCGGCGCTGAGGATGCCGTCGCCGTCGTCGTCGTCGTCGATGGCGTTGGGGAGGCCGTCCCCGTCGGTGTCGACGGGGTTGGTGGCGTCGTCGATCTCGTCGGTGTCGCTGAAGCCGTCGCCGTCGGAGTCGGTGTTCAGGGGGTCCGAGCCCACGAGCGCCTCGTCCTCGTCCGACCAGCCGTCGTTGTCGTCGTCCTGGTCGAAGCAGTCGGGCTCGTCGTCGCCGTCGAAGTTGTCGAAGTCGTCGACGATGGAGCCGTCGCAGTCGTCGTCCACGCCGTCGCAGGTCTCGGGGGCGCCGGGGTAGATGGTGTGGTCGAGCTCGTCGCAGTCGTTGAAGTTGAGGAAGGCGTCGCCGTCGATGTCGTCGTCGACGCAGTCGGGGAAGTCGTCGAGGTCGTAGTCGTCGAACTCGTCGGCGAGGAGGCCGTCGCAGTCGGAGTCGACCAGGTCGCAGTCCTCGTCGGCGCCGGCGTAGATGTCCGGGTCGGTGGGGTTGCAGTCGGTGTCGTTGGGGTCACCGTCGTCGTCGATGTCGTTGTCGATGCAGTCGGGTTCGCCGTCGCCGTCGGCGTCCTCGAAGTCGTCGACGAGGTCGCCGTCGCAGTCGTTGTCGATCTCGTCGCAGAGCTCGATGCCGTCGGCGTGGATGCCGGGGTTGAAGTCGTCGCAGTCGGTTACGTCGGGGTCGCCGTCGTTGTCGTCGTCCTCGTCGATGCAGTCGGGCTCGAGATCGATGTCGAAGTTGGGGAAGCCGTCGACGAGGTCGCCGTCGCAGTTGGAGTCGATCGCGTCGCAGGACTCGGGGGCGCCGGGGTAGATGGTGTCGTCGGTGGGGCCGCAGTCGGTGACGTCGGGTTCGGGGTCGCCGTCGTCGTTGTCGTCGATGCAGTCGGGCTCGGAGTCGCCGTCGGTGTTGAGGTAGCCGTCGACGAGGTCGCCGTTGCAGTTGGAGTCGATCTCGTCGCAGAACTCCGGCGCGCTGGGGTTGATGTTCAGGTCGTCGGGGCCGCAGTCGTCGCCGTCGAGGAAGCCGTCGTTGTCGTCGTCGGGGTCGACGCAGTTGGGGATGCCGTCGGTGTCGGGGTCGGGCTCGCCGTCGTTGAGGGAGCCGTCGCAGTCGGAGTCGACGAGGTCGCAGGTCTCGGGGGCGTTGGGGTAGATGGTCGGGTCGAGGGGCTCGCAGTCGACGATGTCGGGGAAGAGGTCGTTGTCGTCGTCCTCGTCGTCGATGAAGATGCCGAGGGCCATCTCGGCGAAGACCTCGGCGTCGTTGTAGGACCACTGGGTGAAGTTGGGGTTGAACTGGGTCCCCCCGGCGAGGTTCTGGACGCCGACGGTGGCGCTGTTGCCGTTGTCGTAGTCGGAGTCCCCGAAGGTGACGTCCTGGTACTGGAACGAGGCGAACCCGTTCTCGTAGAGGATGAGCTGGAAGGTGGCGGTGCCGACGTTCTCGAAGCGGGCGATCTCGTCCCACTGGACGATGAAGCGGCGGTTCGTGGGGTCCGACGCGTCGAGGTAGTAGTAGACCTCGCCGTTGCCGTTGGTGTCCGAGGGGTTGAGGTCGTCCCAGAAGGGGGCGAGGTCGGTGTCGGTGTGGGGGAGCGACCCGTTGATGTGGGTGATGCCGACGTTGCTGGAGTCGTTCCGGAGCTCGACCGCGCCGTTGGCCCCGATGACGATGTTGGTGTAGGTCGAGCCGTACCAGGGGAAGCTGAAGCCGATCGCGCGGTTGACCTCGCCGTCGTCCGCCTGGGGGCCCTCGTCGCCGATCGCGCTGATGTCGAAGAAGTTGTAGACCGCGGCCTCCTGGATCTCGTAGTCGGGGTACGAGATGCCGGCGAGGGCCACGGCGGGGGCCAGCAGGAGCGAGGCGAGGGCGGGGGCGACGAAGCGAATCATGAGCAACCTCTTGCGCGCACGGGTGGTGCGGGAGAGGCAGTCTAGCGGCGGCGTCGCGCGAACAAAAACGGGGGCCCCAAGGAACCCTGCGCGTGCGTCCACGCGGGGAGGAACCGGGTACGCTCGGTGCCCTTGGAGACGCTTCGGCTGGCGATCGTGGGGGACGTGCACCTGTGCTGGGACGACGCGGACGTGCGTCTGCTGGACGGGGCGGGGTACGACCGGGTGGTGTTCGTGGGGGACCTGGGGGAGTACCGGCACGCGGCGACGCTGCGGGTGTGTCGTTCGATCGCGCGGCTGCGGACGCCGGCCCTGGTGGTGCCGGGGAACCACGACGGGCCGTCGATCGGGGCGCTGGCGGCGGAGGTGATGGGGCGTCCGGGGCTGGTTCGTCCGCTGAACCGGGGGCAGGCGGCGCGGGTCGAGGCGATGCGGGCGGCGCTGGGGGAGGTGGCGGTGGCGGGGTACAGCCGGCACGCGCTGGGGGAGGACGTGGACCTGATCATGGAGGTCGATCTAAATTTGGCTATAAAAATG
>CAYFOA010000112.1:21654-21884 GCA_964344575.1 uncultured Rickettsiales bacterium
CTGGGGGAGGACGTGGACCTGATCGCGGGGCGGCCGCACTCGATGGGGGGGGCGACGGTGGCGTTCGCGCCGTTCCTGAAGAAGGCGTTCGGGGTCCGGACGATGGAGGAGTCGGCGCAGCGGCTGCGGGAGCTGATCGACGGGTCGGCGTCGTCGTCCCTGGTCTTCGTCGCCCACAACGGGCCGTCGGGGCTGGGGGATCGACGGGGGGACCTGTGGGGGTGCGACTT
>CAYFOA010000112.1:21947-22853 GCA_964344575.1 uncultured Rickettsiales bacterium
GGATCTGCGGGACGCGGTGGCGCACGCGGAGCGGGTGGGGAAGCGCGTCGTCGCGGTGATCGCGGGCCACATGCACCACCGGCTGCGGGGCGGGGGGCTGCGGACGTGGTCGGAGCATCGGGACGGGGTGCTGTACGTGAACGCGGCGCGGGTGCCGCGGGTGTTCGAGCAGGGGGGGAGGACGGTGCGGCACCACGTGGAGGTGGTGCTGGGGGAGGGGACGGCGACAGCGCGGGAGGTGCTGCTCTGAGGGGACGGGGGGCCGGGGTAGGCTGCCCGCACCGCGCGGTGCCGCGGGGAGGAACACGATGGCGACTCACGTCCGGCTCCTGGCGCTCGCGGTTCTGCTCTCCGGCTGTCCGCCGGATCTCGGCGACGGCGACGAGGTCGTCACGCCCCCGGTGGCGGACGACGACGACGACGACGACGGCGCGCCCGACGACGACGACGACGACGACGACCTCACGGACGACGGGTACGCGGGGCTGCCGCCGGACACGGTCCCGGGGATGGAGTGGGAGGAGGCGCGGGACGACGCGGACGCGGAGGTCTACGCGGGGTTCACGATCGACGGGTTCGCTCCGGTCGGCCCGCTGCCCCCGCCGGCGGGCGAGGCGCAGCCGCTGGGTCCGACGGGCGGTCCGAACAGCCTCAACACGATCACCGGCCGGATCGACTGGGTGGTGCAGGAGACGTGGGACGGGGACAACGACGTCTACGAGTTCCAGGTCCCGGGGGGCGGGATCACGCACCTGCTGCTGGAGTGGGAGGCGGGGGCGGACGACTACGACGCGCGGATGTGGTGCTGGTACACGGACCTCAAGAACGCGTACGCGGTCTACTACATCCCGTTCGAGCCGGGGCTCGCCGACCTGAGCATCCCCGAAGGGGGTGAGAGCATCGTGC
>CAYFOA010000112.1:23027-23221 GCA_964344575.1 uncultured Rickettsiales bacterium
GGCGGGGACGACGACGACAGCGGCGGGGACGACGACGACAGCGGCGGGGACGACGACGACAGCGCGCGCTGAGCCGGACGCCTCAGCAGCGGTTTCGTCTCCGGAATCGGGACAAAACGTCCGCTGGGACGTCTCAGAGGCGGTTTTGTCCGCATTCCGGAGACAAAAGACCCGCTGAGCGTGTGGCCGGGGGG
>CAYFOA010000113.1:0-23119 GCA_964344575.1 uncultured Rickettsiales bacterium
CAGCAGCTCGGCGAGGCGGGCGGCGAGGTCGGGGCGGAGGGGGTCGCCGGCGTCGAGGCGGCCGAACGCCTGGACGCTCCCCCAGCGGGCGACGTGGGGGCGGGCGGGGTCGGCGAGGTCGGCGAGGCGGGCCTCCCACACGTCGGGGAGGGCGGGGCCGGGGGCGGCGGAGGCGGACGCGGCGGACACGGAGCCGTCGGCCGGGACGGGGTCTGCCGCGGCGGGGTCGGACGCGGCGGGGTCGGACGCGGCGGGTGCCGAGGAGGCGGGGTCGGAGGCGGCGGGATCGCCGGGATCGGCGTCCGCGGGGCAGCCGCCGACCGCGATCAGGACGACGAGCAGGGTCGCTGCTGCGCTCGACGACATCGGGGGCCCTCCCTTCCCGCGCCGGGGATTGTGCCTGAAACGTCCGCGCCGTCCACGGGCCGATGTCACCGTGGACAAGCCGTGACAGCGGCGGCGTCTACCGGGTCGCGAGATCGCAGCAGCGGTGGTCGTCGGGGGCGCCGCGGAGGAGGCCGGACATCGGCCCGGCGGCGACCTGCGCCCACTCCTCGAGGCAGTCGATCAGCTCCCGCGTGTCGCACCGGACCACGACCGGGCGGCCGGTCTCCTCGACGCAGAAGGGCTCCTCGATCACCGCCGTCGCCCCGTCGTCGAGGGGGTAGCTCCCGGCGGGGACGAGGACGAGGCCGACGCCGCAGCTCCAGGGGGGGAGGGCGTCGCGGCGGCGCTGCTCGAGGACGTTGGCGACCGACGGCTCGACGAGGTCGGGATCGACCGGCTGCAAGGCGACCGGAGCGTCCGCGTCGGGGTGGTTCAGGCCGGCGAGCCCCTCCCGGACCAGCTCGTCGGTCTCCTCGAACCCGCCGGCCCCCCGGTGGGCCCGCACCATCGCCTCGGTGGCCCGCGGATCGCCGTACGCGGCCGCCTTGTCGGCCCGCATCGCGTAGTGCAGCGACAGCCGCGGCTTGTAGTACGGCTCGGCCGCGGGATCGGCGCGGAGGTAGAAGTCCGCCGCGGCGAGGAGGAGGTCGACGTCGTCGGGGTGGCGCTCCAACGCGCCCCGGAGGTGCTCCTCCGCGGACGCGTCGTCCCCTGCGTCGGTGAGCGCGGTGAACCGCTGGAGGTCGCGGCCGGGGTTCCCGCAGCCGGACACGGCGACCGCCGAGATCAGGACGAGCAGGGCCGCGGATCGCACCCCCGCAGGATACGGGGCGCGCCGTTACGGAGCGGCGGGCGCGAGCTCGTGCACCTTGGTCGTGGCCGGCAGCCCCGCGATCGGCTCGCCGTAGGTCCGCACCTCGGGGACGTTGGCCGGAGCCTGCCAGTCCGACGCGTTCTGTACGAGGTACTGAGCGATCGCGAGGTCGCTGGCGGCGGACGCGCCGTGCGCGCTCAGGTAGACCCGGAACTGGGCCTCCGCGGTCGTGTCGACCTCGACGACGGCGAAGCTCGTGATGCCGTCGACCGGCGTCTGCGTCAGCTCCCGGAGGAGGTAGTCGCGATCCCCCCCGTACACCGCCCACGCGCCTCCCACCGGCACGATCACCTCCCACTCGGGGTGGACCCGGGCGTGGGCCACGGCGTCGCCGAAGGTCGGCTGGACCGTCACCAGGGCTCCCGCGACGACGTGGCCGTCGACCATGAACGGGTAGTACGCGTGCGAGATCTGCTGCCCCACGAGCGCCTCCGCCGCGGTCGCGTCGAGGGCCGGCCCGGCGGGGGACCAGACGGTCTTCCCCTTTGCGTCGACGTACGACCACAGCAGCCCCTCGCGGACGGCCGCCAGCGCCCCGTCGAAGCCGTGGGTGTCGTCGAAGCGATGGTCGATGACGAGCTTCCCCTTGGCGTTGACGAAGCCGATCTTCCCGCCCGACTTGACCGCGACGAGGCCCCCGCTGAGGTTCCCCGCGGCCTCGTAGCCGACGTCCGTGATCGCCTTCCCCTTCTTGTCGATGAGGCCGTACTTCCCCCCCTGCTTGATCACGGCGACGCCCCCGGAGAAGTCCGCCGCCCCCTCGAACGGGCCCACGATGACGACCTCCCCTTTCGGGTCGATGTAGGAGAAGCCGGAGCCGGTGGAGACCGCCGCGAGCCCCTCGCGGAAGGCGCCGACCTTCTGCCACTGCTCCTGGATCGCCATGGTCCCGTCGAGCCCGAGGAACCCCGCCGACGCGCCCTGGACGCTGACCGGCGCCAGCCCCTCGGAGTACGAGCTCGCCCACGGCAGCTGGGGCGGGACCACCACGGCGCCGGTGCGATCGATGAACCCGAAGCCGGCGCCGACGCGGATCAGCGAGCGGCCGTCGGCGAAGTTCTCCGCCCCCTCCCACGCGGGCTCGATGACGATCTCCCCCGTGGTGTCGATGAACCCCACGCCGGCGTCCTCCCGGACCGCCGCGAGGCCCTCGAAGAAGCTGGAGGCGGCCAGCCACCCGCCGGCGTCGACCTGAGTCCCCTTGGCGTCGATGAAGTGCCATGCAGCGCCCACGCGGACGCTCGCGTAGCCCTCCCGGAAGGCGTGCGCCTCGTCGTACTGCGGCTCGACGACGACCTTCCCCTTGGCGTCGATGTACCCGTACTTCCCGTCCACGGCGATGGGGTAGAGCTGCTTGGCCGCGAGGGCCGCGGACGGCCCGGCGAGGAGCGCAGCCAGCGCGAGGACGGCGAATCGGTGGGGCCCCATGCCGGTAGGATACCGGCCGTGCGTGCCGCCCTCGTCCTGCTCGCCGGCCTGCTCGCCGCCGGCCCGGCCGTCGCCGAAGACGACGACGAGGTCCCGCCGCCGGAGATCTGCTGGGCGAAGGCGCCGCTCCAGCTCAAGGTCCGGGTCACGCCGCGCGGCAGCTCGCACCTCGCGCCGCAGCTCCCTGTCGAGGTGACCCTGTTCGACGGGGAGTTCTTCATCACCCGCTGGACCGAGGCTCGGATCCCCGAGTCGGGCCCGCTGGTGGTGAGGGCCATACGCGTCCGGGACAAGAAGTCGGACGGCTGGACGCTGACGGTGACCGGCGGCGTGTGCAACGACTCGAGGTCGATCTGCCTCCCCTACCACCTCGTCACCGAGGTCCCCGCGCGCGGGCGCACACGCGCGAAGCTGATCGCCGAGCCGGGGCCCCTCCGCAGGGACGAGGCCACGCCGCCTCGGCCCCTGCCCTCGCCGGGCATCGCGGAGGGCCCCGAGGGAGGCTGGTACGACGCCGCCCGTTCGGGGGACGTCGACGCTGCGTTCGCCGCCGCCGAGGCGACCGGGAGGAACGTCTTCATCGACTTCCAGGCGACCTGGTGTCCGCCCTGCCGGCGGCTCGAGGCGGAGTTCCTCGACGACCCCGCCCGCGCCGAGCTGCTCGCCGGGTTCGTGCTCCTGACCGCCGACGCCGACCATCCGTCGTCCTTCGCGCTGAAGAACCGCTACGAGGTCGGCGGCTACCCCACGGTCCTGGTCGTCGCCCCGGACGGCGAGGAGCTCGACCGGATCACGGGCTTCGACGGCCGGACCGACGCGCTCGCCGCCCGCCTCGCCCGTCACCAGACCGACGCGCCCGAGCCGCTGAGCGAGTACGACCAGCTCCGCGCCGACCTCGACGCGCTGCGGGGCGGGGACGACGCCGTGGCCTACGCCGAGGCCCACCTCGCCGCCGCCGAGGCCGCCCCGCTGCCGGGCCTCGCCGCGCACCACGTCGGGAGCGCGACGAAGGCGCTGCTGGAGTCGGATCCCGACCGCGCCGCGGAGCTGCGGGCTACCTACGAGGAGCGCATCGCCGGCGTGATCGGCTCCCGGTCGCCCGCCGAGGTCGTCCTCGGACGGGGGGAGACGTCGATCAACGGTGTCCTCGTCCTCCACGACGCCGGGCTCCACGACGACGTCGGGCTGGGCAACTGGTACCGCGCCGACTGGACGGCGGACGACGACGACGGGCGCGCGCAGCGGACGCTGCTCCTCGCCGAGGGCGCCCTCCGCGTCGCCGCCGCCCTCCTCATCGACGCCGGCGTCGCGGACGACCTCCCCCGGCTCGACGACGGCCGCGCCTCGGTCGCGCTCCCCGACCACCTCCTGACGGACGCCGCCCGGCAACACCTCCTCGAGCACCAGGGCCGCATCCACGACCTGCTGTCGCTCCTGAAGAAGGCGAACCTGCCCGAGGTGGCCGCCCCGATCCTCGCCGCCATGGTCGAGCTCGCCCCCGAGGAGTTCACCTGGCACTACAAGCAGGCGGAGTTCCTTCGCGACCACCGGAACGGGGCCGGCGCCGCCGACGCGGCCTCCCGGGCGTTGCAGTTCTCCTACGGCGACAACCGGCTCCGCGCCGCGAAGCGCCTCGCCGAGCTGCTCCACGCGGCGGGCGACGACGAGGCCGCGCTGTCCACCATCGACGACGCCCTCGCGGTCCCCCCGCCCGCCGAGGAGCACGTCCGGACCCACCGCTACCGCACGGCGCTGGAGGAGCTCCGCGCGGAGATCGCCGGCGGCGAGGAGCTCCCGAAGTGAGCTGGCAGGACCAGCTCCCCTGGGTCACGCGCCCCATCGGCGAGCTGCCGGGGACGATGAAGGAGCACCTCCGCGTCCTCTGGTTCGCGGTCAAGGACCTCCCCCGCACCACCCGCGAGGACGCCACCGTGGAGATGGCGGCGGGGATGACGTTCTTCCTCCTCTTCAGCCTCTTCCCGGGCCTCGTGTTCCTGGTGACGCTGCTCCCCTACCTGCCGATCAACGCCCCCATCGAGGACCTCTTCGAGGTGGCCGAGCCGCTGCTCCCGCCCGAGGTCCACGACCTCCTCTACAACCACGTCATCGACCTCATCGACAACCCCAAGACGGGGCTCCTGACGGTCTCGGCGGCCATCGCCCTGTTCAGCGCCAGCCGCGCCCTGGTGTCGCTGTCGCGGTCCCTCAACCGGAGCTACCGCGTCCCCAAGATCCGCTCCGAGTTCTTCCGCCGCCTCCGCTCGATGGGGCTGACGGTGATGGCGCTCATGGGCGGGGTCCTCGCCGTCCTCCTCCTCAGCCTGGGCGACAACATCGTCGGCGTCATCGTCGAGAAGGGCTGGCTGCCGATCAGCTCGGGGGTGCTCATCGTCACGTTCCGGTGGCCGATCCTCCTGCTCCTCGCCGCCTTCCTCATCCAGCAGCTCTACTACCTGCTCCCCGACCACCGCCCCCGCTGGCGGGCCGTCTCGATGGGGTCGGTGTGCGCGGTCCTGGGCTGGGTCGCGGCGACGTGGGCGTTCACGACGTTCGCCCAGAAGTTCGTCCAGTTCAACGTGACCTACGGCTCCCTCGGCAGCTTCGCGATCGTGATGGCGTGGCTCTTCCTCGGCTGCTTCGCGCTGATGACGGGGGGGACGATCAACGCTCTCGTCGACCGCGGCCTCCCCCCCGCGCCCGGCGAGGCGCTCCCCCCGCTCCCCGAGGTCGAGCCGCTGCACGATGAGGACGTGACGCTGGGGTAGGCTTCCCCGCATGTCATCGCTCACCGTCGCGGTCCTCGGGACCGGCACCATGGGGCGCGCCCTGGGGATGGGGATCGTCGAGGCCGGCGTCGTCGGCAAGGACGCCGTCGCAGGGACCGTCAAGCACGCCCGGGAGGCCGAGGAGGTCCGCGGGCTCGTCTCCTTCGAGGTCGGCACCGACAACGTCGCCGCCGCGGCGGGCGCGTCCGTCCTGCTCCTCTGCACGAAGCCTCATGTGGCCGCCCAGGTCCTGAGCGACCTCGACGACGCCGGCGGCCTCGACCACGACCCGCTGGTCATCTCGATCGCCGCGGGCGTCTCCACGGGCGCGCTCCAGGCCGCCGTCGGACGCCCCCTCCGGGTCATCCGGGCCATGCCCAACACGCCGTGCCTCATCGGCGAGGGGATGGTCGTGCTGTCCGGGGGAGCGCACGCGACGGACGACGACCTCGGCCTCGCCGAGCGCCTCTTCGCGCCGCTGGCCCGGGTGCTGCGGCTGGACGAGGAGCACATGAACACGGTCACCGGGCTGAGCGGGTCGGGGCCGGCGTTCGTGTACGTCATCATCGAGGCGCTGTCCGAGGGCGGCGTGATGATGGGGCTGCCGCGCAAGGTCGCGACCGAGCTGGCGGCCCAGACGGTCAAGGGGGCGGCGCGCATGGTGCTGGACACGGGCCGGCACCCGGCGTCGCTGAAGGACGACGTGACCACCCCCGCGGGGTGCACGATCTCGGCGCTGCTGTCGTTGGAGGACGGCCGCCTCCGGAGCGTGCTCGCGCGGGGCGTGCAGGAGGCGGCGCGCTCGGCGGCCGGCCTCGGGGGCGAGTGAGATGCGACGGACGACGACGTTCCTGGCGGTGGCCGCGCTCGCGCTGAGCTGCGGCTGCGAGGAGAGCGAGGTCGAGGGCGTGGAGGTCGAGTACACGACCGCCGACGGCCTGACCCTGAGCGCCACCTACAACGAGCAGAACGCCGGGCCCACGCCGACGCTGATCCTGCTCCACCAGCCCGGCCCCGAGAACAGCCGCTACGACTGGAACCCGATCTGGGACGCGCTGGAGAACCGCGGCTACGCGCTCCTCGCGCCGGACCTCCGGAGCCACGGCCGGTCCGACAGCGACGGCCCCTGGGAAGACCTCGCCACCGACCCCGGCGGCTACCCCGAGGACCTGCTGTCCTGGCTGAGCTTCCTCCAGGACCGGGAGGAGGCGCTGGGGCTCGTCGACCGCGACAGCGTCGGCGTCATCGGGATGGGGACGTCGGGCAGCCTCGCCGCGGCCGGGATCGGACGGAGCCAGTACGACTGCGCCGTGTCCATCACCCCCGACCTGGAGACGCTGGCGGTGATGGCCGCGGGCGTCCCCGTGTACGACCCCGACGCCGGGGACGACGACGACGAGGGCCGCGGGGACGACGACGACAGCGCCGGGGACGACGACGACGACGACGACAGCGCCGACCCCGCCGGCGTCCTCGACGAGCTCGACCTCCACACGATCCGCTACATCGTCACCGAGGGGGCCGAGCCGTCCCGCAGCGACAGCCAGGCGATGTTCGACGCGAGCTCCGATCCGAAGGACCTCGACGAGTACGCCGGCGAGCTGTACGGCGTCGACGTCATGCTCCACGGCGACCAGGTGTTCTTCTCGATGGTCGACTGGTGCGACGGCCGGTTCTAGAAGAAGAAGCCCCCGCCCCCCTGCGCGTGACCCAGCGGCAGCTCGAGCTGCTCCGGATCATGCGTCGCTGGTCCGTGGAGAAGGGGCGGATGCCGTCGCTGCGGGAGCTGGCGACGATCCTCGAGCGGTCGCCGTCGACCGTCCACCAGCACCTCAAGGCCCTGGAGCGGCGCGGCTGCCTGACGATGGACGGCAAGGCCCACGGCCTCGTCCTCACCGTCGACGACCGCCAGCTCGGGACGGAGACGGGCGGGGCGGCGCTGTTGCCGCTCAAGGGCGTCCTCTTCCCGGGGCGGCGGGTCCGCCGTTCGAAGACGCCGTACCCGAAGGTGAGCGTCGGCGGGGCGCCGGGAAAGGGCGACTACGTCATCCAGATCGAGAGCGACCGCCTCGCCCCCGACGGCATCCACGACGGGGACCTGCTGGTCATCCGTCCGGGCAGCCGCGGCGACGCCCCGGCGCTGGTCGAGTTCGCGGACGGATCGTGCGACGTCAAGCGCGTGACGACGCTCCGGGACGGCTCCCTGGCGCTGCTCCCCCCCCGGCCCCGGCTGGAGAGCCGGCGGGGCGCAAGGCGGGCGGAGAACGTCCTCGTGCGAGGACGCGTCATCCGGATCGTCAGGATCTTCGAGTAGCGGCCTCGCCGCCCGCTAGTGGAGCGGGTGCAGGCGGAAGCAGCGGTGGGGGTCCGCCTGGACCTCCTCGACCGCGGCCTCGATCGTGTCGAACGACGGGTTGCCCGCGTAGGGCCACCACGAGCCGTCGGCCCGCTTCCAGTACAGGAACCAGTGGAGCTTGTCGCCGTCGTCGACGACGCGGAGCTGGAAGACCGGCGTGTACACGATGTTCCGGTGCGTCAGCGGCTTGATCTCCTCGGCCGTGAAGCGGTTGCCGTCGACCTGGACGCGGAGGCGCCGGGGGCGGAACTTCTTGACCCCGTTCTTGACCTCTTCGTGCCACGCGCGGCCGCGGGCGCGCTCGGGGCGCCAGTGCACGACCATGGCCTGGACGCCGAGCTCGCCGCCGGTGTGGTAGGCGGTCGACCACGAGGTCACGTCCTGCAGCGGGAGCCCGTGCTCCGCGCAGAAGTCCTCGAGGTTCTCCACGGCCACCGCGCTCGCCGACTCGGCCAGCTGGATCTTCTGTTCGATGGTGAGAACTTCGCTCATGTCACTCCTGGACCCGAAGAAATCGTTCCTCGGATGGGATGACAATACGGCCACGTATGCCGAATGCAACGGAAAACCGCCGGTTTACGAGAACTGAACGACCATTCAACAAGTCCTCGACAAGTCGGGCTGATCTAAGGTCCGGCCATGGCGAAGCGCTGGCAGGACATGGAGAGCCGGATCGACGAGATGCGGCACGGGCGGACCCACGGGGACAAGAAGAACCAGGAGCGGGAGAAGCTGTCGTGGCGGGAGAAGGACCGCCGCAAGGACCAGTCCGCGCACAGCGATCAGGCCGGGCCGGAGCGGCAGCCGTCGGCCAAGGACCGGTACGCCAACGCCCAGGCCCAGAAGGCGCTCAAGGGGCAGCTCGAGGACCTCTTCCGGGACAAGGAGGGGGACGCGCTGAGGAAGGGAATCCTCGACGCCGACCGGGGGTCCCTGCAGGGTGCGATCGACGCGTACATCGAGGCGAAGGGGGCGCTCCCGGCGGACGACGCGGAGCTGCTCGAGAAGTGCCTCGACGCCCGCCGCGACAAGACCCTCCGGCTCGTGGTGGACGCGATCGCCGAGGGCATCGGCGACTACACGCCCGACGCGAAGAAGGTCCTCGTGCTGAAGATGCGGACCAAGGCGCGGCGGACGTTCGACGCGAAGCTCGGCAAGCAGATGAAGGCGCTGCTCGCGGAGCACGGCGTGGAGGACTGAGCTGATCTCCCGGCGGACGCTGCTCGCGTCGGTCGCCGGGACCGTCGCGCTGGGGCCCGCCTGGTCGTGGTGGGTCGAGCCGCGGTGGGTCGACTGGACCACGCAGACGGTCTCCGTGCCGGGGCTGACGAAGCCGCTGTCGGTCGTGCACGTCACCGACATCCACGCCTCGAAGGCCGTGCCGCTCCGGTTCGTCCGGAAGATCGTCGGCCGCATCAACCTCGCCCCCCCGGACCTGGTCCTCCTCACCGGGGACCTCGTCACCGAGGACACGCTCTACATCCGCGGGATCGCAGAGGAACTGGGGCGGCTGCGGCCACGCCTGGGGACGTACGCGATCCTCGGGAACCACGACTACTGGACCGACGGCGGGCGGCTGTCCCGCGAGCTCGACAAGCGCGGCGTCGTGCACCTGCGAAACGCCCACGTCCGGGTCGACGGGCTGACGCTGGTCGGCATCGACGACCACTGGACGGGGAACGACGACCTCGACGCGGCGCTGGCGGGGGTCGGCGCCGATGAGGCCTCGCTGCTGCTGATGCACTCGCCCGATCTCGTCTACCAGGCCGCCGAGGCGAAGCTCCCCGTGGCGCTCTGCGGCCACACCCACGGCGGCCAGGTGCGGCTCCCCGGCATGGGGGCGATCACGGTGCCGAGCGCGTACGGCTTCGAGCAGGGCTGGTACGCGGTCGACGGCAGCCGGATGTACGTCAACCGGGGGCTGGGGACGCTGCCGATCAAGGCGCGGTGGATGTGCCGGCCGGAGGTCGCCTCCCTCACCCTCGTCCCTGCGTGATAGAAGCGCCGCCATGAGCTCGCTGTCCGCCCTCCTGTCCTGCGATCCCATCGACCTCGACGCCGTCGCCGCCCACCTCGACGGGCTGTCCCACGACGAGCGGGTCAAGCAGGTCCGCGCGGTGCCGGGGGGGCTGCAGAAGAAGCTGTTCGCGGCGGCCGAGGGGTACGGCGAGCTGGACCCCACCTATTACGTGCCGGAGGAGACGCCGGACCGGACGTTCGTGCGCCACTACGGCAAGAACTCGCTGCCGCTGTTCTCGATCTTCGAGAAGCGGTTCGCCCGCCCCGAGCCGGGCAGCAAGGTGATGTGGGGGTTCAACTGGGGGCCGATGATGGGGATCGTCGGGCCCGGCCACTTCGTCCTCCGGAGCGGCCCCGGCGCGGGCGAGATGCACGTCGACTACTACTCGATCCCGACGGAGCGGCTCGACGGCGCGCCGAAGCTCAAGAAGAACACGTCCGGCATCAGCAACTTCGTCTACGGGAACATGATCGACGTGGTCCGCCGGGTGTCGGATCACGTCACCATCGGGCGGGCGATCAAGAAGGGCGCGGAGACGCCGAACTACTTCCTGCTCTGCCGCGAGGGGTAGCTCTGCTCGCCGCTCAGTCGCCGGTGTAGCCGAGCATCCGCATCGCGTCCTCGAGGTCCCCGTCGTCGTCGGGGCCGGCCTCGCCGAACTTCGGGTAGAGCTCGCGCGGGAGCTTCGCCGCGGGGCCGAGGGCGACGGCGCGCTCGTCGGCGAGGCGGCTCCACGTGCGGGCCACCAGCAGCTTGTCCTTGAGCTTGCCCACGGGGCCCGCGCCGGCGTCCGGGGCGTCGATGTCGCGGAGCCCGAAGAGCCCGTCCCAGACGTAGCGGCGGCGGTCCGTCCGGAGACCGAACCGGGACCACATGCGGCGGCCGCTGCGGGGGTACTTGGCGGGGACGATCGCGTTGTGGGAGGTGACGGTGAGCGCCTCCAGGAGCGGCGTGCGGCGGCCCATCGTGACGGCGCCGGCGAGGGAGACGCCGTCCAGATCGAGGCCCCCGCCGTCGGCCCCGATGCCGCGGTCGACGAGCGTCGGGCCGTCGTGCTCGGGGAGCGGTCCGGGCCAGGGGACGCCGGCCAGCGCGCACAGCGTCGGCGCCAGGTCCACGCCCCGGGCGAAGCCGCCGATCTTCGTCCCCGCGGGGATCCCCTGCCCCCACAGCAGGAGCGGGACGTGGGTCGTCTCGTCGGTGAGCCAGCGGCCGTGGAGGTCGTACATGTGCTCGACGGCGTGGTCCGACGGGAGCGAGTCCCCCCACGTCTCGCCGTGGTCCGCGGTGAAGGCGAAGACGACGTCCTGCCCGCCGCTCGCGGCCGCGTCCAGCCACCGCCCGAGGAGCTCGGCGTCGAGGTACTGGAGCGCGTCGTGGTAGTCGCCCTGCAACCGGGGGACGGCGTCGTCGGGGTCGTGCCCCAGCGCCTCGATCTCGAGGTCGCAGGCGCGCTTCCACTCCTTCCGCTTGAGCTTGCTGTTGACGTACGGGAGGTGGGTCCACCAGTGGTGGACGAGGACGAAGCGGTCGGAGCCCGGCGGCGCGCTCAGGGCGGCCTCGACGTCGCCCGGGGCCTCGCTGTCCCCGACGACCCCCCGGAAGCCGGTGTTGGCGAGGCAGAAGCGGGGGCTGTGGACGACGGTGTGGACCTCGAACCCGGCCGCCGCGAACGCGGTCATCAGGGTCGGGCGGCGGCGCGGCCAGGGGTGGCGCCAGCGGGCCACGCCGACGCGGTGGGGGTAGGTGCCGGTGGCGATGGAGACCAGCGACGGGACGGTCCAGCCGGCGCTCGCGTAGGCGTCCTCGAACGTCGTCCCCTCCGCGGCGAGGCGGTCGAGGAGGTCGGTGCGCGCGGGTCCACCGCCGAAGCCGGGGGCGTCGGCGCGGACGGAGTCGGCGACCACGAGGACGACGATCATCGGCCGCAGTCTACGGGGCTAGGCTAGGCCCATGCCGAAGGTCCACTTCGTCCTCGAGAACCGGACCGTGGACGCGCGCGTCGGGCACAACCTGATGCGGCTCGCGTCGGAGCACGGGATCGAGCTGCGGCGGGGGTGGCGCAAGCTGCTGCCGTGCGGGGAGCGGGGGCTGTGCGGCGCCTGCGCGGTCCGGATCGAGGGGGCCGAGGACGCGACCAACCCGCCGTGGACGTGGGAGGAGCTCCGGTTCCCCGACCGGCGGATGCGGATGGCGTGCCAGTGCGAGGTGCGGGGGGACCTGGCGGTCTACTCCAGCGGGTAGACCTCGAGGGTGGCGGCCACATCGCCGCGCCCGATGAGCCGGTAGAGCTGCCCGTCGGGGGCCCACACCAGGACGCCCATGAAGGGCGGGTCGTCGGGGATCGAGGCGGGCAGCGGCAGGGGGAGCGTGCCGTCTTCGGAGAGGCGTCGGATCTCGGGGACAGCGTCCACGGCGAGGAACCAGTCCCCGGTCCAGCGGGCCTGGGTGATCGAGTAGACGGGCGCCTCGTAGGACTGCAGGAGCGTGGTCCCGTTCGTCTGCGGGTCGTAGCGGTAGAGGTTGCCCCCGCCCGAGGCGGTCTTCGTCCCGACGAGGACGGTGTCGCGTCCGGCGGCGAGGCCGAGGATCTCCTCCCCGTCGAGGATCGCGACGACGGACCAGGTGGAGACGCCGAGGCTGCTCGGGGTGGTGAACCGGGCGAGGCGGCCGAGGGTGCCGTCGTCGCAGCAGTTGGGCTGGTCGGTGGTGCAGACGACGCCGGGGTTGTCGGGATCGCAGGCGACGCAGCCGGCCTCGTCGGAGCACGTCTGGGGGCGGAAGTTGCCGACGAAGTAGGAGTTGCGGGGGCCGACGGCGAGGCCGTTGGGGGTGGAGATGTTCCAGCCGTTGAAGAGGAACGTGGTGTCGAGCTGGCCCGTGGGGAGGAAGGGCTCGTCGAGGAAGCCGGGGCAGTTGGCCTGGCCCGCGCAGCCGCACGCGGGGTCCGTGTCGTCGTCGCAGGTGTAGAGCAGGGTCAGCCCGTTCGTCGCCTGGCAGCCGCACGCGGGGCAGCACTGGTAGGTGACGACGACGCGCTCGTTCGAGGGGTCGGGATCGACGAGCGCGAAGCCCATGTTCTGGTTCGCGTTGCCGTAGTAGGTGGTGGCCGGGCCGCCGAGGGGGATCCAGGTCGTGTAGTCGGGGCCGCTGATGTTGGTGGTCAGGAAGGTGTTGCACTGGAAGTCGAAGTCGAGGTCCCACATGGAGTGGAGCTGGGCCTCGATGTCGGGGAGGACGTAGTCGCAGTCGGGGCAGATGTCGTCCTCGTCGACGGACCCGTCGCAGTCGTTGTCGATGCCGTCGCAGGAGAGCTCGACGGCCTCGTAGCCGGGGGCGGAGCTGCACGACCAGGCGTGGTCGAGGCAGACGGGGTCGTAGCCGACGCAGATGCCTTCGTCGCAGAAGCCGAGGGGGGGCGGATCGGCGTTGTCGCGGCAGGCGACGCAGACGCCGTCGTCGATGCAGTAGGGGAGGTCGGGGTCGGTGCAGGGGGTCGGGTCGCAGGGGTACGGGGGCGGGCCGCTGTAGTCGTCGTCGCCGGCCGCGTCGTCGTCGTCGGGGGCGGCGCTGTCGTCGTCGTCCGCGGGGCCGGCCGCGTCGTCGTCGTCGCCGGAGCCGAGGCGACCGTCGTCGGGGCACGCGAGCAGCAGGGGGGCGAAGAGCAGCAGGAGCGACGCACGCATGCCGACATGCTAGAGGGGCGCCATGCAGGTTGGCATTACAGGCTTCCCCCGGAGCGGCAAGACCACCGTGTTCCAGGCGCTGGCGCCGGGGGTCAGCCCGGGCCGGGACGTGACGTTCGGCAACATCAAGGTCCCCGATCCGCGGGTCGAGAACCTGAGCGCGCACTTCAGCCCGAAGAAGACGACGTTCGCGGAGATCACGTTCGTCGACATCGCCGGCAACCCCGGCGCGACGGAGGCGAAGGCGCTGGACGCGAAGACGATCGCGGCGATGCGGAACGTGGACGCGCTGGTGCACGTCGTCCGCGGGTTCGAGGACCCGATGGGGATGCGGGACATCGACTGCGCGCGGGACGCGGCGGACTTCGCGGCGGAGCTGATCCTGGCGGACTTCGAGGTGGTGGAGAAGCGGCTCGACCGGCTCCGGAAGGAGCGGGCCCAGACGGTGGAGGCGCGGGCGCTGGAGAAGGCGTACGCGGCGCTGGAGGAGGAGACGCCGCTGCGGGAGGCGGAGTGGACGGACGAGGAGCTGAAGTCGATGTCCGGCTACGCGCTGGTGTCGCTCCGTCCGCTGATCACGCTCTACAACCTGGGGGAGGACGAGTGGGGCGACGAGGCGTTCGCGCAGTGGCGCGACCCGGCCCCGCCGGAGGGGGCGAAGCAGGCGGCGATGGCGCTGTGCGGGCAGCTGGAGATGGAGCTGGCGGCGCTGGACGAGGACGAGCAGGGGGAGTTCCTGGAGGTCCTCGAGCTGACGGAGCCGGCCCGGCTGGCGTTCATCCGGAAGGCGTACGAGCTGCTCGACCTGATCAGCTTCCTCACGAGCGGCCCCGACGAGTGCAGGGCGTGGACGGTGCGGCGGGGTGCGACGGCGCCGATCGCGGCGGGGAAGATCCACAGCGATCTGCAGCGAGGCTTCATCCGCGCGGAGGTGCTCCACTGGCCCGACTGGATCGAGCACGGCAGCGAGGCGGCGGCGAAGGCGGCGGGGGTGTACCGGGTCGAAGGCAAGGGGTACGTCGTGCAGGACGGCGACATCCTCCACATCCGGAGCGGGGTCTAGATCAGTCGATCTCCAGGGTCTTCATCCGCCGGTACAGGTGCTGGCGGCCGATCCCGAGCAGGCGGGCGGCGGCGCTGCGGTTGCCTTCCGCCTGCTTCAGCGCGTCGAGGATCGCGTCCCGCTCGGCCGTGGCGCGGGCGGCGCGGAGGTCGCCGGTCTCCTCGCCGTCGTCCGGGGCCGACAGGTGCTCGGACCCGATCTCGCCCGAGCCGGCGCGCACGGCGTTCTTCAGGGCGGACCGGACCTCCTTCCGGAGACCACGGACGCCGGTGGGCCAGCGGCGGGCGGACAACGCGTCCAGGGCACCCGGCGAGATCGTGACGTCGTAGGACGTCCCGCGCGCCGCCTCCTCCGCGAGGTGCCGCGCCAGGAGCCGTACGTCGTCCCCGCGCTGGTGCAGGGCAGGCACGTGGATCTCGTTCTCCGAGATGCGCGCGTGGAAGTCGAGCCGCATCGCCCCGGAGGCGACGAGCGCCTGCGGGTCGCGGTTCGTGGCGGTGACGAGCCGGACCGTCGCGTGGCTGTCGGAGTCGTCACCGGCAATCCGGTACGCGCCCGTGTCGAGGAACGTCAGCAGCTTGGCCTGCGACGCCAGCGAGAGCTCGCCGACCTCGTCGAGGAAGAGCGTGCCGCCGTCCGCCTCCTCGACCAGCCCGACCCAGCGCCCGACGCCCGAGTAGGCGCGGTCGCGGACGCCGAACAGCCGCTCGTCGAGCCGATCGGCGGGGAGGTTGGCGCAGTTGAACTGGACGAAGGGGCCGTCTCGGACCGAGCTGTTGGCGTGGACGACGGACGCGATCGTCGACTTGCCGACCCCGGTGGGGCCCAGGAGCATCACCGGACCGGGCGGATCGTCGAACAGATTGGCCCAGTGGATCTCGTGGAGGACGTCGGTGAACGCGGGGCTGCGGCCGATGAGGGGCTCATGCCCGACGAGGCGGGCGCGGGCGTCGGCTGACGGGTCCGGCGGCGCGTCCAGGCCGCGGAGGATGCTCCGCGCGACGGGCTCGAACAGCGCTGCGAACCGGTCGACAGCTCCCCGATCGGAGTCATCGAACGCAGCCTTCCGGCCGGCGCAGTCCTGCAGATACAGCACCCCCACGGGACCGGCCCCGAGCGGCGCGCAGAGGGCTTGACGCAGCGCCTGGCGCTGGATGCTCCGGGCCTCGCCGAAGCGGGAGTCCATCAGGTTCGTGCTCAGGATCGTCCGGCCTTCGCGGAGCGCACGCTGCATGACGGTCCGCGAAAAGGCATCGGGCGTCAGCTCGTCGCCGTCGACCGAGCGTGCGACCCACCAGGCCGGGGAGTCGGCGTCCGCGGAGAACAGCCCCAGCATGCCGCGCGCGGCTCCGGTCGCCTCGATGACGAGCTTGAGCGCGTGCTCGAGGCGGGCGGCGGGATCGTCCGCGGGGTCGAGGAGCCCGAGCAACCCGGTCAGGTAGCGGTTCTCGGACTCCAGCCGGCCCACCCGCTCCCGAAGCCGAAGCAGCTCCGCCCCGTCGCGACCCGATCCGCTCACCGGGGGAGGCTATCAGCCCCGGCGGACGGCTTGGACTAGACTGCGGAGCTGGGAAGACCTGAGTGGCTGGGAACGACGCAGGACTGGTCCCCGAGAACCTGACGGGGCGGGAGTTGCCGGCCCAGCTCGGGCGGTACCAGGTGGTCTCCATCCTCGGTGAAGGGGGGATGGCGCGCGTCTTCCGTGCGGAGCTGACGGGATCCGGCGGGTTCCGGAAGCAGTGTGCGCTGAAGGTCATCCACAAGTCGGTGGTGGGCCACGGGGACCAGGTCCGGCGGCTGTTGCTGAACGAGGCGCGGCTGGGCGGGCTGCTGAAGCACCCGAACATCGTCGACACCTACGACTGCGGGGAGATCGACGGCCAGCCCTACATCGCGATGGAGCTGGTGCGGGGCGTGGGGCTGGACGAGCTGATCGACGAGGAGGGAGCGCTGCCTCCGGCGGTGGCCGTCGGGATCGCGGTGCAGATGTGCGCGGCGCTGGATCACGCGCACAACCTCGAAGAGGACGACCACCCCGCGAACCTCGTCCACCGGGACCTCAAGCCCAGCAACGTGATGCTGAGTCGCGACGGGCTGGTCAAGCTGATGGACTTCGGGATCGCGAAGGCGAACATGCTGACCGGGGCGACGACGAAGACGGGGATGACGAAGGGGACGCCGCAGTACATGTCGCCGGAGCAGCTCCAGGGCAAGGAGCTGGACTGCCGGTCGGACCTGTTCGCGGTGGGGGCGATCCTCTACGAGCTGTTCGTGGGGCGCAGGCTGTTCGAGGCGGAGAACCTGGGCGGGGCGGTGCTGAAGATCGTCACTGCGGACGACTCGCTGGGGCAGGCGGGGGTGTTCGAGGAGCTGGAGGAGATCCACGGCGGCCTGGGCGAGCTGGTTCGGCGCTGCGTGCGGGTCGCCGCGGACCAGCGCTTCGACTCGGCGATGGACCTGCGGAGGGCGCTGCGGGGGCTCGGCGTGGACGCGGCCGACTCGGACGAGCTGAGGGCCTGGGTGCGGGAGCGGATGGCGGCGACGGGGCGGTCGGTGACGACGACGGCGGACGTGCCCTCGGTCGCGGGGGCGGCGGCGTCCGACCCGTTCGGGGACACGACCCCGCTGGAGATCTCGACGCCGGAGGCGGCCGTGGTTCCGGCGACGAAGCTCGTGCCTCGGGAGGAACCCGCACCGGCGCCGTCGGGTCCGGCGTCCCCGCAGACGATCGGGCCGACGCGGCCCATGCCGGCGCAGACGAAGACGCCGGGGCTGAGGTTGGGGGCGCTGCTGGGGGGACTGGGAGTGGCGGCGGTGCTGCTGGGGCTGTTCGTGCTCGGCGGGAAGCAGACGCCGACGACCGCGCCCGGCGCGGTGGACGAGGCGGCGGCCGTGGGCCCGGAGACCGAGGCGTCCCCGGCCGCGGATCCTGCCGAGGCGGGCGCCGGAGAGGCCGCTGCGGGCGACGCCGCGGACGCCCCGCTGGAGGGCGTCGGGGAGTCCGCGTCTGCCTCGGAGCCCCCGCCCCGCCCCGAGCCGGTGGAGGAGGCGCCCACCGCGGCGCCTTCCCCGGAGGTGGCCGAGGAGGAGGGCTCGGCCGCGTCTCCCGCTCGCGAGCCGATCGCGGAAGCGCCGACTCCGGCGCCGGGCCCGACGTTGACCCTCCGGGCAAAGAGCCTCCCGACGCGGGGCCTCCGGAATCGGAGCGCGACGTTCGAGGTCCAGGTCCAGGGCTCTCCGTCGGCCGCGGCGGTGGTCTGGTATCGCCCCGCCGGGTCGCCTGCCTGGCAGCAGCTCCCGCTGACGCGCGGCTCGGGCGGGGTGCACACGGGTCAGCTGTCCCTGACCGCGGCGATGGGCGGGACGACGATCGACTACTACGTGAAGGCGACGGACGGCCGGAGCCAGAAGTTCCTCGGGAGCCGGTCGGCGCCGAAGCAGCTCACGGTGCGGTGAGGGTCAGCCGGGGCGGCGGAACCCGATCCGGAGACCGACCCCCGCGTGGAGGAGGAAGCCCCCGGCGCCGCCGACGTGGACCTCGGGCGCGACACGCAGCGCGACCGGGAGCCTGGGTGTGAGGTCGATCTCGACCCCTCCTCCGACGCCGCCGCCCACCGCGATCCGAGGCGAAGCGCCGGGGATCTCCGCCCCCGAGGCGGACTTGGTGTCGTCGGCGTAGCGGACGATCGCGAACCCGTCGACGTAGGGGGCGAGCCGGGGGTGGTCGCCGATCCTCCAGACCACGCCGATCTCGATCGGGAGGTAGCCGTAGGCGTAGCCATTCGCGGCCTGCATGGAGAGGCCGAGCTGGAGGTGGATGCCGAGCCCGAACGGCGCGAGGGGGACGTCGAGGCGGAGTTGTGTCGTGCCCCAGTGACGTGCCGGCGACGGCCCGGCTGTGAGCGAGTACGCGCCGAGGAAGCCGACCACCAGGGCGAGCGGCCGGCTCGCCGACGGCTCCGTCGTCTCGGCCGGCGGGGTCTCCTCCGCGGGCGGCTGTCCCCCGGCGAGGGCGACCTCGATCGCGGCGAGCGCGGGCTCGACCCGATCGTCGATCGACAGCGTGCCGCGGAGGTCACGGTAGGCGCGGAGAAGCCCGGCCGCGTCTTCGAGCTGGCCGAGTCGCTGAAGGGCGAGGGCGCGGACGACCATGGCGCTGTGCAGGGACGGGTCGAGCCGGAGGGCGGAGGCGGCGGAGGCGGCGGCCTGCTCGAACTGGTCGCTCTCGAGCTCATCCTCAGCGAGCTGCAGCTGCTTCGCTGCCGATTCTTCGGCGGAGGGCGCCAGGGCGGCGCGCAGCTGGGCGATCTGCGCGCGACGGTCCTCGACGTCGGGCCGCTCCTCGGGGGTGGCGGAGGCGGCGAACGTGTTGAGGGCGGCCTCGGCGTCGTCGGCCCGCTCCAGGGCGAGGAGGGCGTCGCACCGGTAGAGGTGGACGAGGTAGAGGCTCGGGTCCACCGACGCGGCCTGATCGAAGAGCTCGAGGGCGGCGGTGGCGTCACCGGCGTCGAGCAGATCTGCGCCGTCGAGGAGCAGATCCTCGCCGGACTGCGCGGCGGCGGGCGCGGGGAGGAGCAGGCAGAGCGCGAGGCCGACGAGGACGGAGCGGGGCATCAGCGACTCCTCAGCCGCCGGCGGCGGAGGCCGAGCAACAGGAGCAGGGACGCGAGGCCTGCGGGACCGGACCGGCCGGCGACCGACGAGCCGCAGTCGCACTCGCCGAGGAAGAGGGCGCCGTCGGCGACGGGAGGGCTGTCGTCGTCATCGCCGGGGATCTCGCCGGAGTCGTCGTCGTCGTCACCGGAGTCGTCGTCGTCGCCGGAACAATCGTCGTCCTCGTCGTCGACGTCCCCGTCGCAGTCGTTGTCCTGCTGGTCGTCGCAGACCTCTTCGGCGTCGGGGTGGATCGCGATGTCGCCGTCGTCGCAGTCGACGTCCCCGTCTTCGGGATCGCACTCCGCGAAGCCGTCGCCGTCGTCGTCGGTCTCGAGGTTGTCGACGCCGTCGCCGCCGAAGTCGTCGAGATCGTCGCAGTCGTTGTCCTCGCCGTCGCAGACCTCGATGTTGCCGGGGTAGTTGTCCCCGTCAGCGTCGTCGCAGTCGTTGTCCTCGGTCGTGTCGGGATCGTTGTCAGGCCCGCAGGTGGTGACCCCGTCGCCGTCGGCGTCGAACCCTTCGTCGACATCGCCGTCGCAGTCGTTGTCCTGTCCGTCGCAGACCTCGGCGCGGTAGGGGTCGTTGAGCGGATCGTCGTCATCGCAGTCGGGAGTGGGCTCGGCGCACTCGCTGACCCCGTCCCCGTCGTCGTCGACGTCGTCGATGGAGGCGTCACCATCGTCGCAGTCGCCGTCGCACTCCGTCTGCCCGTCCCCGTCGGCGTCCGTCTCCGAGCCGTCGGCACCGCCGAAGTCATCTTCCCCGTCGCAGTCGTTGTCCTGACCGTCGCAGACTTCGACGTTGCCCGGGTAGTTGGCGGCGTCGTCGTCGTCGCAGTCCGCGCAGCTCAGCGAACTGTCACCATCGGCATCGACCTCGCCCTCGACGTCGAAGTCGGGGATGCCGTTGCAGTTGTTGTCGCCGCCGTCGCAGAGCTCGGCGTTGCCGGGGAAGTTGTCCGGGTCGGAGTCGTCGCAGTCGGCGCAAGCCAGCGCACCGTCGCCGTCGCCGTCGGCCTCTCCTGCGGGGACGGAGCCGTCGCAGTCGTTGTCTTCACCGTCGCAGATCTCGAGGGCGCCGGGGTAGGTGTCCGGATCGGCGTCATCGCAGTCGGTGGTGCAGCCGCTGAGGTCGCCGTCGAGGTCGCAGACTTCGACCCGGAGCGGGGGCGACTCGGCGGCGAGCGCACCGGACTGGATGGGGAACGCGATGAGGCCCGGACTCTGCCACTCGACTACGACGCGGACCCTCAGGCGTTCGAAGCGAACACCGTGGCCGAGATCGTCCCCCGCCGCCCACTCGAGCGTGTGCGACGTACCGCCCGGGGCCGCGGCCAGGGACGTCGTCGGCCCGGACGTCGGCCGCAGCGTGGCTTCGACCCACGCACCCCCTCCGAGCTCGGAGTACTCCAGCCGCACCGATGCCGCATCGTCGGACTCGGAGTCGACCAGGGTGAAGGGGATGGTCAGGGAGGGGTCGTCGAGGATCCCGGTCGAGAACATGCCTGCGGCGGCCGGAGGCGTCGGGTCCGGGCTGCCGACGACAGCGTAGGTGGGGTTGTTGGGAAGCAACGGCTCCGTGATGCGATGGTTCAGGTAGAGGCGATCGAACGAGCCGCTGTTACCGGACAGCACTGCGTCGATGTCGCCGTCGTTGTCGACGTCGCCGCACTCGACCGCCTGGGCAACCTCCGACTCCGCGGTTTCCCAGCTGGAGCTCTGCGGGAGGGCGCCGCCGTTGCTGACGTGGAGCACGTCCGCGCCGTAGCTGGCGGCGAGGAGGTCCAGGTCACCGTCGCCATCGAAGTCGGCGAAGCAACCCCCATGGTGGGCCGACGTCGCGAGCCAGCTCTCGGACGTCTGGAGGACACCGAGGTCGTTCTCGTAGACGCGGGGACCGTCGGGCGCGGCGACGTACAGGTCGAGGTCTTCGTCCCCGTCGTAGTCCGCGAAGACGACGGACAGGCTGTCGGCGGACTCGTCCGAGACCCAGCTGGCAGTGGCCTCCAGGGGCGGGAACCCACCCAGGTTGGTGAAGATCCGATCCTGCCCCGTCACGCTGATGGCGAGATCCATAGCCGAATCGCCGAGAACATCGCCCCAGGCGACGTCCCATACCCAGAGTCCAACCGCCCCGGTCCACGCTGCCGCGCTGCTCAGCGTGCCACCGGAGTTCGAATAGACCCTGACGCCGACGTCATGGGCAACCGCCAGCTCAAGGTAGCCATCACCGTTCCAATCGCCCCACGCGAGACCCCAGTCCCCCGACAAGGCGGTCGATTCCCACGAGGCGCTGGAGGAGAGCCCGGAGGTCGGGTCGTTGTCGTAGACGCGGGCGGGCACTCCGGCCCCGAAGCTGACGGCGAGGTCGAGGTCGCCGTCGGCGTCGTAGTCGCCCCAGGCAACGTCGAGCGCGGACTCCGTGTCGTCGCCCTCCCAAGCCGGCGTGAACTCGCCGTTCTCGAACTCGTGGACTTTCGCCCCGGCGGCGGTGAAGGCCGACCCGGAGGCGAGGGCCAGATCGAGATCGCCGTCCCCGTCGTAGTCTCCGAGGGCGATCCGGTGGGTGTCGACGCTGTCGTCCTGCCAGGCGAGACTGAGGCCGTTGGTGGCGTTGTCGTAGACGCGATTGATCTCACCTGCACCGCCCCCGTTGGCGACGTGGAGCTCCGGGACCGAGTCGCCGGCCCAGTCGCCCCAGGTCACCCGGAGCGATGTCCCGTTCTCGTCGGACGACCAGACCGCGACCAAACAGGCGGCTGGGCTGGAGCCGCAATCGCCGCCGTTCTCGTAAACCCGCGAGGGCTCGCCTTGGTTGGCAGCTGCCAGGTCGAGGTCGCCGTCCCCATCCCAGTCGGCCCATGAGACGTCGTGGCTGCCGTCTGACTCTGCGCTCTCCCAGGCGAGGCTCAGGCAAGTCGAGGGGGTGACCAGACAGGTGCTGTCATTGGCGTAGACCCGATTCGGCCCACCGACGTTGGCGGTGGCGAGATCCAGGTCGCCGTCCCCGTCCCAGTCACCCCAATCGCAGCCGCCGCCGCCATCGCCCGTCGCGGGGGCAGTCCAGGCCAGGACGAGACACGAACCCGGGGAGATGAGGCATGTGTCGTCATTGGCGTACACACGATCGGGTGTGGCTTCATTGGCCCCGCAGATAGCGAGGTCCGGGTCTCCATCACCGTCCCAGTCACCCCAACCCAGGTGCTGGGACGCTTCGACCTCGTTGGCGCTCCAGGCCAGGGAGAAGCTCCCTGCTCCATCGTTGCGGTAGACCCTGTTCGGCTGGGTCACATCCGATGTGGCCACCGCGAGGTCGAGGTCTCCGTCGCCGTCGAAGTCAGCCCACGCGATGTCCGAGCTCTGTTCGGTCTCCGACGACGCCCAAACCGGAGTGAGCGTGCCAGGCGGGTCGTTCTCGAACACTCGCGTCGGGTCACCGTTCCCCGGCGAATCGCCCCCGCTCGCGACGGCGAGGTCGAGGTCGCCGTCATCATCCATGTCACCCCACGCTGCGCCGTTCCCGAGTTCGGTGAGGCCGGAGTCCCAGGAGGCCGCGAGGGACCCCCCCGAATTCGTGTACACGCGATCGAGGCCGCCGTTGTTGGCAACCGCGAGGTCGAGCGTTCCGTCCTGGTCCCAGTCGCCCCAGGCGCCCTCGGTGCTCGCCTCCGCATGGGACGAGTTCCAAGCCGAAGTCGTACCCAGCACCCTCCAAGCTTCAAGCTCGAACTGACCGTCGTACGCGCAACCGACAAGAAGGCTTGAGGCGAGCGCGAGGCCGACCCGGATTCCATTGGATGAATGCATGGCTCTCCCCGCTCCGTCTCGATGTGTCAAGCGCCACCGGTATGGGACCACCCCCGCGCCACGATCATGGGACCACCC
>CAYFOA010000114.1:0-1173 GCA_964344575.1 uncultured Rickettsiales bacterium
TGGGGCGCAGACAGCTCGTCTGGGCACGAGATGGGCACCCGACTGCTCAAATGGGGCGCAGACAGCTCGTCTGGGCACGAGATGGGCACCCGACTGCTCAAATGGGGCGCAGACAGCTCGTCTGGGCACGAGATGGGCACCCGACTGCTCAAATGGGGCGCAGACAGCTCGTCTGGGCACGAAATAGCGCGCCCGCTCCCCTAGATCGCGTCCAGCGCCGCCACCACGTCGAGGCAGCTCTGGTACCGGTCCGCCGGCTTCTTCGCCATCATCTTGCAGACGATCGCGTCCAGCGCCTTCGGGAGCTGCGGGTCGAAGTTGCTCACCGGCGGCGGGGGCTCGTCCAGGATCCGCCGGAACAGCTTCGGCAGCCGCTCCTCGTAGAACGGCAGCTGCCCCGTCAGCGCCTCGAAGAACACCACCCCCAGCGCGTAGATGTCCGACGGCGGGCCGACCTCGCCGATCGCCGGACGGAGCCGCTCCGGGGCCAGGTACGCGGGCGTGCCGACGACGCGGCCCGTGCGGGTGTGGTCGCCCGTCACGTCCACCGCCGTCGCCAGCCCGAAGTCCATCACCTTGACCTTGTGCCCCCCGCTCAGCACGAACAGGTTCCGCGGCTTGATGTCCCGGTGGACCACCCCGATCTGGTGCGCCGCGTGCAGCCCCTCCAGCGCCTGCACCACCATCGGCTGCAGCTCCAGCAGCGCCGCCTTCCCCCCGCGCCCCCGCAGCCAGTCGTACAGGTCCAGCCCCGACAGCAGCTCCATCGTGATGTAGCAGGCCGACCGCCACACGCCGACGTCGTACACCTTCACGATGTGCGGGTGCCGGAACCGCGTCGTGATCTTCATCTCCGCCCGGAACCGCGCGTACCCCTTCGGATCCCGCGTGTCCCGACGGAACAGCTTCAGCGCCACCGGACGGTCCCCCTGGACGTCCCACGCCGACCAGACCACCGCGTCCCTCCTCGCCCTCCTCGGCGACGAGGGCACCCACCCGCTCATCGCCATCGCCCAGGTGAAGCTGGCCGAGCCCTTCCGCTCGATCGCGGGCGCGCCCCTGCGTCGGGCCCTGGCCGAGCAGGTCCACGCGATGGCCGAGTCCGAGGGCCTGTCGGCGATCGTGGCCGAGACGTGGTCCCGGCCCGAGCTCGTCGTGGTGCTCCTGGGCGAC
>CAYFOA010000114.1:1183-23019 GCA_964344575.1 uncultured Rickettsiales bacterium
CCGCCCCCGCCCGGACGGCACCCAACCCCAGCGCCACGCCCCGCCCCGCCAGCGCCTCCGCCCCCACCGACGGCATGCCGTCGACCGTCACCTCCCCCGACGGCCCGATCCGCTCGCTGATCTCCCCCGACTTCTGCAGCTGCTGCAGACGCATCGTCTGCTCGTCGAGCCGGTCGATCTCCTTCAGCCGGAGCTCCGTGTCGAGGAACCCCGGGATCACGTGCAGCGCCGCCCGGAACGCCCCCCGCGCCCGGTCCCGCACGTCCAACCGCTCGTACAGCCGCCCCAGCCCGTACAGCGCCGCCGCCCGCTCCCCGCTCCCCGCGTGCTCGCTCCCCGTCTCCGACAGGAACGGCCCCACGAAGTCGTCGAACCCGTCCGCCAGCGGCAGCTCGTGGTCCCACGTGATCCGCGTCGCCCGCCCCACCGCCGCGTCGTACGCCGGGTCCGCCGGGTGGACCTCCAACAGCAGGCGGAGCGCGTCGTCCAGGCGCCCGTTCCGGACCAGCCGGTCGGCGGCCTCGATCCAGGCCCCGCGGGACGTCAGCGCGCGGACCTCGTCGGCGAGACGGTCGTGACTCACGCCGGACTCACGCCTCGTCCGTGAACGCGTACAACAGCACGCACGCGCCGCTGCTGACGACCCGCCGCTCCGACCCCGGCGTCTCCACCAGGAACGGGATCGTGACGTGCGCCCCCACCTTGCCGTTCCGGACCACCGTGAGCGCGCTCTGGATGCGGCACAGGTACTCGACGCCGGCCGCGATCGGCTCGTAGAAGACCCCCTGCTGGCGGAGGTGGACCCACGTCCCCGGCTTCTCCGGCTCCACCCCCTGGAACGCCTTCTCCAGCGCCCCCGTCATCCCGAGCAGGCACGCCATCGGCGGCACGCCCTCGTCCGCCGCCGTCTCCGTCGGCGCCGTGATCCGGCCGTAGTCCGCCAGCTGCTCCGCCGTGAACGCGTACACATCCCCGATCTTGTCGTCGGCGTGGGGCTCCGTGACCACCCGCCGCGGCACCTCCTGGACGCCGTCCGTCGGCCCGAACGTAAACGCCGCCGGGTTCATGATCCGCGTCTCCGGATCCAGCGTCGCCGTCAGCGTCACCTTCAGCTGCCCGTCCCGCTCCTTCGTGGCGCCGTCGAACGACACCGTCTGGTCCGGGAGCACCGGGTTCGCGAAGCGGACGTCCAGCTGCCGCAGCATCGACCCCGCGGGCGCCCACAGGTGCGCCGCCCGGGCCGACGCCCCGACCACGTTCATGCCGTGCACGATCACCGTGTCGAACCCCGCGCCGCGCGCGTGCTCCTCGTCCAGATGCACCGGGTTGTAGTCGCCCGACAGCCGCGCGAACACCTTGGGCGTCTCGCGGTCGGGGGTCCAGGTCGCTCGGGTCACGTCCGCCTCCAGAAGCCGGGGATGCTACCGGATCCGGCTACCGGATCCGACCCTCCACGAACGGCACCTCGTACACCTTGTCGTGCTGGATCGGGCCGTGGCCGAAGTAGCCCCGCTCCCCGAACAGCTCCCCGTGGTCCGCCGTCACCACGATCCAGGTGTTCTCGGGGACCGTGTCGTAGAGCTGCTCGAACACCCCGTCGAGGTACCGGACCGCGTCCACCTGCATCCCCTTCAGCCGCTTCAGGAGCGCGTCGTCGAACCACGCCGGGGCGTCCTCCTACTTCACGATCCCGCCGCCGTCCAGCCGCTTGACCACGCCGTGCACGCCGGACAGGTGCGGCAGGTCCGACGCGTCCTGCCCCGGCACCGTGTACGGGTAGTGCGTCTCCCCCACGTTGAGCATCCAGAAGCAGGGCCGGTCCACGTAGAAGCGGAGGTCGTCCACCATCGCCGCGAAGTCGTTGTGGGACGGCATCAGCCGGTAGTCGTCGAAGTCCCGGTTCACCCCCGTCGCGTCGTTCAGCACCGGGAGGCTCACCTTCGCCCCCGTCCGGTACCCGAGCTTCCACTTCAGGAACGTCGGCAGCCACAGCGACGGCAGCATCTCCGCGAACGACACGTCCGCCCCGAGGCGCTCGCTGAACCGGCGGAAGTCCTCCTTGTAGTACTCCGACGCGTAGATCTGCTTGGGGCTCGGGTGCGGCAGCAGCCCCGTGAGCAGGTTGTAGTGCGACGGCCCCGTCCACGACGCGTACGAGTACCGCTTCTCGACCTCGCCGAGGCGGAGCATGTTCTTCGGCTTCGCGCGGACGAACGCGTCGTACCGGCACGAGTCCAGGATCACGACGACGAGGTGGCGGAGGCCGTCCTGGGGGGCAGGGGCCCGGGGCGCCTCGGCGGGGGCATCGTCCGGCGGCTCCCAGGTCGCGTCGTCGGGCTCGACCGCGGCGGGATCGAGGAACGCCTCCGCGGCGGCGGCGAGGCGGCGCTTCAGTCCGTCGGTCAGTCCCATGGCAGCTAGGTCCCCGTTCGTTCGGCCGGCTCGGGCAGCGGGGGGAGCGGCGGGCGGCGCTTCAGGCGGGCCGGCTCGCCCCACCGCAGGCGCCACGACCGCCCCCGCAGCCGCGCGATCTTGCGGGCGTGCACCACCGGGATCCCGGCCCGGTTGCGCGTCCGCCGTCGGATCGCCGCCAGGGTACCGAAGAAGTACGACTCGACGACCAGCCCGAACCGCAGGAACGACGCCCGGAGCCGGCCTCGGCTCCCGAAGAAGAAGCCCAGGATCAGGTCGCGGTGGGCCGGCGGCTCCCCCGGGATCTCGACCGCGATCCCGACCCGCCCGTCGTGCAGCCGGTAGCGCCGGATCGCGCCCAACCCGCGGAGCATGCGGCGGACCGGGGCGGGGATCCGGACCACCGTCGTCAGCTCCGCCGCGACCCGCCGGAACGCCCCGATCGCCCGGTCCCCGACGAGGTAGACGGTCGGGTGGGCGGGGTCGATGGCGGCGTCCCCGACGACCACCGTCGCGTTCGGCCACGCCGTCATCCGGTCCCGCCGGGCGGGGTCGTCGAACCCCGTGTAGAGCCAGTCCAGGAGCACCCCGCACGTCCCCGGCACGTCGTACGGCTCGCCCGCGACGATCTGCAGCGGGAACGGCGCGCCCGTCGTCTTCGCGAAGCGCGCGGGGAACTCGTCCACCCGGATCAGCCCGGTCGGCCCGAAGCCGCGCGCACGGGTCGCGAGGCGCTCCAGCGGCTCCTCGGAGACCAGGTCGATCGCGTCGAGGTCCAGCGGCCCGAACCCCCGCTCGGCGGCGAGGTGGAGGTGCGGGATCGACCCCGGCTCGAAGCCCAGGATCCGCGCGCAGACCGCGTCGTGGGCGACCGCGTTGTCGGCGACGATCACGGCGCCGAGCCGGTACGCCGCCTGCGTCATCTGGTTGCCCCCGCGGCCGATGTCGACCGCGTCCGTGACGACCAGGTCCGGGTCGGTCACCTCGAGCATGTCCGCGATCCGCCGGCCGTTGTTCCAGTCGTGGCCGACGAGCCGGTCGCCGTCGCGCAGGAACCCGATCCCCTGAAGCTTCAGCGCCGCCGACAGGCCGTGGGCGAGGACGTTCGTCTTGAGCTTGGGGAAGAGCACCACCGAGTCGGCGTGCATCAGCTCCCAGCCCGTCACCACCCGCTCCCAGTAGCGGTGCTCGGGGAGCAGCGTCGCGTTCGGGTCCAGGCGGGCCTCGGGCGACATCGGCGCGCCCACGCTGAGCTGGTAGCGGTAGTAGCGGGTCTCGTCGGTGGGGCGGAGGGCGACGCGGCCGCGATGCAGGCGGGGGAGCGCGCGGTAGCCGCGGCGGGCGAACGGCGTCCCCCGGGCCCCGCGGGCGGCGCGGGCCATCCGCCGCGTCGACACCCCCAGCCCCGAGTTGCCGCACATGAGGACGTACAGGTCGGGGTCCGTGGCGAACAGCTTCGTCAGCGCCGCGTGGACCACCTCGGGGCGGGTGTAGGCGGCGGGCGACATCCGCGGGTGAGCGAAGACCCAGTTGGCCTTGGCGACCACGTTGCCGCGGACGCGGGCGCCGACGTGGGCGAGCCCCCGCGCGACCGCCGCCCGCAGCTCGGCGTCGTCGTACGACCCGACCTTGGCGACGTAGACCTTCGGGCGGTCGCTCAGGACGAGCTCCGGCGGCTGACGATGCGGGCCTGGGCGAACTGGCGGTGGCCGTCGCGGCCGCCGTGGTAGCCGTACCCGGACTCCTTGACGCCGACCCAGGGGGAGCCGTGGGCGCCGCCGACGCCGCGGTTGACGCCGACCATGCCCGCGTCGATCCGCCGGGCCACGCCCCACGCCCGCTCCTCGTCCCCCCCGAACACGACCGCGCCGAGCCCGAAGGGGGTGTCGTTGGCGAGCCGGACGGCCTCGTCGTCGTCGGCCACGCGGACCACGCAGGCGACCGGTCCGAACGTCTCCCGCCGCATGACGTCGAGCCCGTGGTCGTCGACCCCGAGGATCGTCGGCTGGACCCACTGGCCGCGGTGCCCGGTCCCTCCCGCGAGGACGCGCGCCCCGCCGGCGACGGCGTCGTCGATCTGGGCGAGGACGTGGTCGCGCTGGCGCTCGGAGATCATCGGCCCCACGTCCACCCCCTCGTCCGTCCCCTTCCCCACCGTGAGCGCCGCGGCGCCCGCCGCGAAGGCCTCCTCGAAGGCGTCGGCGACGTCCTCGTGGACGTAGATTCTCTCCGTACTCACGCACACTTGGCCCGCGTTCCGGAACGAGTTCCGGACAGCGAACCGGACCGCCTTGCCGAGGTCCGCGTCGTCCAGGATCACGAGCGGGTCCTTGCCCCCGAGCTCGAGGACGAGCCGCTTCAGGCGCGGCGCGGCCGCCTCGGCGATGAGCTTGCCGACCTCGCGGGAGCCGGTGAACGCGACCAGGTCGATGTCGGCGGCGACGAGCGCCTTCCCCTGGTCGTCGGCCCCGTGGACGACCTGGAGGACGTCCGGCGGGAGGACGGCGTTGAGGACGTCGGCGTAGGCCTCCGCGATGAGCGGCGTCTCCTCCGACGGCTTGAGCACGACGGCGTTCCCCGCCATCAGCGACGGCAGCACCATCCAGTGAGGCATCGCGATCGGGAAGTTCCACGGCGTGATGGCCGCGGCGACGCCGAACGGCTCGTGCAGCAGCTCGGTGTAGGTGCGGCCGTCCTGGAGGACCTCGGGGGACAGCGCCGCGACCATCTCGTCGAGCTCGGCGTGCAGCCCCTTGCCGCCGCAGGAGCGGACCTCGCCCCGGGCCTCCTTCAGCGGCTTCCCCATCTCCGCGCAGAGCAGATCGCCCAGCTCGTCGGCGCGCTGGACGAACACGTCCGCGACGCCCCGGAGCACGTCGGCCCGGCCGGCCGGTCCGAGGGCCGCCCAGGCGGGCTGGGCGGCGCGCGCGCGGGCCACGATCCCGGGGATGTCGGCGGGATCGGTGACGGGGACGGACCCGACGGGCGCGCCCGTGGCGGGGTCGAAGGAGGTCAGCTCACCCATGCGGGGGAGTGTGGCAGATCAGCCCGCGGACCGCTCCAGCCGGTCCAGCAGCGCGTCGGCGACGAAGTGGAGGTGGGCCCGGCGCTCGTCCAGGCCGCCGGCGCTCAGCGGCTCGCTCCCCCACAGGGGCGCCAACACCGGCGCGTAGGTGAACGAGTTGATGACGGCGCCCGACAGCGTGAGGAAGAAGTGGCGCGCCGCGAGCGGCCCCGCCGCGGGGGCGACCTCCGCGAGCGCCCCCTCGGTCCATCGCAGCAGCGGCTCCAGTCCGCGCCGGACGTGGGCGTGCCAGTCCGGGCTCGTCGCCACCAGCCCCTGGACCAGCCGCGCGTACGCGTGGTTGGTCGCCATGAACCCGAGGTACGCGTCGATCGCGCCGTGGAGCCGCGCCCGGAGCGGACCCTTCGCCGCGAACGCGTCGGCCAGCGCGTCCCGATGGGCCGCGTAGTAGCGGTCGAGGATCCGCCGCAGCAGGTCCTCCTTGCCGTCGAAGTAGTAGAAGACCGCCGCCTTCTTCACCCCCGCCTCGTCGGCGATGTCCCGCACGCTCACGCCGTCGTAGCCGCGGTCGCCGAAGAGCGCGTCCGCGGCGACCAGGATCTGCTCGGCTCGTTCCTTCATCGGGGCTGCGTCCATGGGGCCACCCTAGCACCAACCGATCGGTTTGACCTTTTGGTTTGACCGATCGGTCAAGACGATCTACAACGCCCCCATGAGCGTCGTCCCCACCCTCCGTTCCCCCACCGTCCGCGGCGGTGAGATCGTCACCCGCCTCCTCGCCGCCGAGGGCGTCCGCCACGTCTTCGGCATCATCGACGGCACCTACTTCGGCCTCTACTCGACGCTGGGGTCGCACGGCCTCGAGCTGATCACCCCCCGCCACGAGACGAGCGCCGTCCACATGGCCGCCGCCTACGCGCGGCTCACCGGGGGGCTCGGCGTCTGCATCGCCAGCAACGGCCCGGGGGTCGCCAACGCGCTCCCCGGCGTGGCCGTCGAGAACGCCGAGGGGAACCGCGTCCTGCTGGTGACGTCGTCGCGGCGCCACGCCATCGTCGAGCCCGACCGGGGCGGCACGTTCCAGTGCTTCCCGCAGACCCAGGCGATCGCCGCGATGGCGAAGCTCAGCGTCCACGTCCCCTCGTTCGACCGGATCGCGGAGCTGACCCGGCGCGCGCTGAGGATGTGCTTCACGGGGCGGCCCGGGGTCGTCCACCTCGACATCCCCGAGGACCTGATGAACCGGTCGGAGGCGGAGGAGGCGGCCTGGTTCGTCCCCCCCGCGCAGTACCGGGTCGACGGGACGTTCGCGCCGCGGGCCCGGGACGTCGCAGCGGCGGCGGACCTCCTCCTCGCCGCCGAGCGGCCGCTGCTCCACGCCGGCAGCGGCGTGCTCCACGCGGGCGCGACCGACGCGCTGGTGGAGGTCGCCGAGCTGCTGGACGCCCCCCTGACGACGAGCTGGGCGGCGCGGTCCGCCGTCGACGAGCGGCACCGGCTCGCGATCCCGATGATCTACCTCGACGCCGTCGGCGCCGCCCGCAACGAGGCCGACGCCGTGCTCGTCCTCGGGTCCCGCCTCGGGGAGACGGACTGGTGGGGCAAGGCGCCGTACTGGGCCGCCCCCGCCGATCAGCGGATGATCCAGGTCGACCTCGAGCCGGAGGTGATCGGCAACCTCCGCCCCGTCGACGTCCCCGTCCAGGCCGACGTCGGGGACTTCCTCGTCGCGCTGGCCGAGGAGCTCCGGACGCGGACCGGGTCCGGGACACCGCCCCGCCCCCCCGCCCGAACCCGGTGGATCGCGTCGCTCCGGCGGCGGGTCGCGGCGCGCCGCGCCAAGCTCGACAAGCACCTGAAGAAGCGGTCGCTGCCGATGCACCCGGCCCACGTCCCCACCGTCGCCCAGGAGGTGTTCGGGGACGACGCGATCCTCGTCGTGGACGGCGGGAACACGGCCGTGTGGACCAACTTCTTCACCCAGCTCCGCCGCCCCGGGAGCCTGCTGACGACGCCGAAGATGGGGATGCTCGGCGCCGGCTGCAGCCAGGTCCTCGCCGCCAAGGTCGCCCACCCCGACCGGCCCGCCTACTGCATCCTCGGCGACGGCGCGATGGGCTTCCACCCGCAGGAGGTGGAGACGGCCGTCCGGCACGGCCTGAACGTCGTCTGGATCGTCCTGTGCGACCGGCAGTGGGGCATGGTCAAGATGAACCAGCAGTTCGCGCTGAAGCCCGTCAAGACGCTGATCCGGAAGTCGCTCGGGCCGGACGAGACCATCGGCGCCGACCTCGGCGAGATCGAGTTCGACGCCCTCGCCCGGTCGATGGGCGCCTACGGCGAGCGGGTGGCGGACCCCGCGGGGCTGAGGGGGGCGCTGGAGCGGGCCGTCGCCTCGGGCCGACCCGCGGTGGTGCACGTGGACGTCGACCCCGTCGCCCACATGTGGGCCCCGAACCTCAAGGACTTCAAGGACATGCACGCGGAGCCGGGGGGATGACCGTCGTCCTCGTCACGGGGGCCGCGGGGTCGCTCGGCCGGGCGCTGATCCGGCGGCTGGACGACCGCCCGGACGTCACCGTGGTCGCCACCGACGTCCGCGAGCCGCCCCTCCCCCGCCGCGGCGTCGCCCGCCTCCTCGACGTCCGCGACCCGTCCCTCCCCGCCCTCCTCCGGGAGCACGACGTCGGCGTCGTCGTCCACCTCGCCGCGATCCTGTCGCCGCCCCCCGGGATGTCCCCCGACGAGGTCGAGGACATCGAGATCGGGGGCACCCGCAACGTGATCGCGTCCGCCGTCGCCGCCGGCGTGGGGCGGCTCGTCTACACCAGCAGCGGCGCCGCCTACGGCTACTCCCCCGACAACGCCGTCCTCCTCGACGAGGACGCCCCCCTGCGGGGGGACCCGGCCTTCCCCTACGGCGACCACAAGCGGCGCTGCGAGGAGCTCCTCGCCGCCGCCCGCCGCGACCACCCCGCCCTCGCCCAGGTCGTGCTCCGGGTCTCGACCGTTCTCGGGGCCGGCGTCCACAGCCCGATCACGCGCCTCTTCGAGCGCCCCGTCGTGGTCGGCCTCGCGGGCGCGGACACGCCCTTCTGCTTCGTCTGGGACGAGGACGTCGCCGACGCCCTGGAGGCCGCCGGGTTCGGCGCGACGACCGGCGTGTGGAACCTGACGGGGGACGGGGTGATGACCCTGCGCGAGGTCGCGATCGCGATGGGCCGCCGCTACGTCGCCCTCCCCGAGCCGCTCCTCCGCCGCGCCCTGGGCGCCCTCCACGCGCGCGGCCTGACCGAGAACCGCCCCGAGCAGGTCGCCTTCCTGCGCCACCGGCCCGTGCTCGACAACGCCCGCATCAAGCGGGAGCTGGGGTTCGTCCCCCGGAAGACGACGCGGGAGACGTTCGCGCTGTACCGGGCCGCCCGCGCCTGAGTCCGCCCCCCCTGCGATCCGTTACCCTGGGAGAGGTGACGGGGAAGCGAGACGGGACCCCGCTGCGCGAGGCGCTGGCGCGGCTTCAGGCGGAGCACAGCGGGGACGCTCCGCTGGCCGTGGACGTGCTCTCGCGGTCGGGGATCCGGAGCGACCACGTGCTCCCCGCGGCGCCGGCGATGCCGCAGCGGCCGAAGAGAGCGAAGCCGGCCCGCGACCCCCTCGCGCGGACCCAGCGCTCCGGGCCGCTGCCGGCGAACCTGGACGTCACCACCGCCGACCGCGGCCCCGGCCTCGACACCGACGCCGCCGATCCCGACGCCACCGACGCGCACCCCACCGACTCCGCCGATCCCGACGCCACCGCCGCCTCCAGCCACGTCTCCGTCGAGACCCTGGCGGGCTCCCTGGACCGCCGCTACGACGTCCGCGAGCTCCTCGGCGAGGGCGGCATGGGCGAGGTCCACCTCGCGCGCGACCGGAACCTCGGGCGTGAGGTCGCCGTCAAGACGATCCCGCCGGACCGGATGGACGCCAAGCGGCTCGCCCGGTTCGTCGCCGAGGCCCGCATCACCGCCCAGCTCGAGCACCCCGGCATCGTCCCCGTCCACGACCTCTTCCTCTCCGGGGACGGCGACATCTACTACACGATGAAGCGCGTCCAGGGCGTCACCCTGCGCGACGTCCTGGACGATCTCGCCGCGGACGACGACCCCGCCGCCACGCTGCACTGGAACCTCAACCGGCTGCTCACGGTCTTCCGCACCGCCTGCCAGGCGGTCGCGTACGCCCACCGGCGCCGCGTCGTGCACCGCGACCTCAAGCCCGACAACATCATGATCGGGGACTTCGGCGAGGTCCTGGTGATGGACTGGGGCGTGGCGCGGATGCTCGACGACGCCCCCGAGGAGCTCCTCGAGGTGGTCCGCGAGGGGGCGTCGCTGATGCAGACGGTCGACGGCGCGATGGTCGGCTCGCCCGCCTACATGTCGCCCGAGCAGCTCCAGAAGGACACCGGCGTCGACCTGTCGTGCGCGTCGGACGTCTTCAGCCTCGGCGTCATCCTCTACGAGATCCTCACGCTGCGGCGCCCCTTCCAGGCGGCCAACCTGGGGCGGCTGCTGTACCTCGTCGCCAAGGGGGACTTCCAGCCGCCCTCGGAGGTGGTGCGGGGGCGGGACCTCCCCGCGGACGTCGAGGCGATCACGATGAAGGCGCTGAGCCGGGACGCGGCGGAGCGGTACGCCGACGCGGGGGAGCTGGTGGTCGAGCTGGACGCGTGGCTGGCCCGGGTCCGCCCGCGCGAGGAGGCGGATCGGCTCGTCGCGGACGGCAAGGACCTGATGTTCCAGTTCGCCAAGGCGGCCAACGCGGCCGAGGAGGCGGAGCTGCGGGCGCGGTCGATGGCGGCGGGGCTGGAGACGTGGGACCCGCTCTCGATGAAGCGGCTCGTCTGGGAGGCGGAGCAGGACGCGGCGGACGCGGTGGCGGCGGCGGACGCGCTCTTCGGCGACTGCGAAGCGGCGTTCGAGGGGGCGCTGTCGCACCTGTCGGAGTACCGCCCCGCGCGGGAGGGGCTGGCGGACCTGTACTGGCTCCGGTTCCTCCAGGCGGAGGAGTCGCACGACACGCGGTGGAAGCGGCGCTGGGAGGAGCTGATCCTCCGGTACGCGCCGGACCGCTACGCCAAGCGGCTGGAGGGGAACGGGACGCTGACGCTGGCGACGGACCCGCCGGGGAGCGCGGCGACGCTGCACCGCCTCCAGGAGGAGGACGGGCGGCTGGTGGCGGGCCCCGGGGCGAAGCTCGGCAAGACGCCGGTGGCGCGGCACCGCCTCGCGATGGGCCGGTACGAGCTCCGCTGCAAGGGGGCGGGGCGGGCGAAGGTGGCGCTCCCGGTGGTGCTCCGACGGCTCCAGAACCTCGAGCTCCAGGTGACCCTCCCGCGGGCGGGGGCGGTGCCGCCGGGGTTCGTCGCGATCCCGGCGGGGACGGTCACGATCGGGGGCGACGACGCGGCGATCAGCGGCCTCGGCGAGCACCAGGTGGAGGTCGGCGACTTCGCCCTGGCGCGCTTCCCGGTGACGGTGGCGGCGTACCTGGAGTTCCTCGCAGACCTGCACCGTTCGGGGGACGTCGAGGCGGCCCAGCTCCGCTCGCCCCGCGCCCGGGGGAGCCGCGGGGTGCGGCAGGAGCCGCTCTTCGAGCTCGGCGAGGACGGGTCGTACGGGTGGCCGTTCGTGGACCGCGACGGGACGGAGTGGCACGCGGAGCAGCCGATCGTGTCGATCGCCCACGACGACGCGGCGGCGTACGCGGAGTGGCTGTCGGCGCAGTCGGGGTTCACGTACCGGCTCCCGCGGGAGTGCGAGTGGGAGAAGGCGGCGCGGGGGACGGACCGGCGGATCTTCCCGTGGGGGGACCGGTTCGACGCGAGCTTCTGCGTGATGAGCGAGAGCAGCCCCGACGCGCCGGACCTGCCCGCGATCGGGGCGGTCCCCACGGACGTCGGCCCCTACGGCGTCCGCGACCTCGCGGGCGGGGTGCGCGACTGGTGCGACTGGGACACCGTCGAAGACGCGATCGGCGACCGCCGCCCCATCCGGGGAGGGAGCTACGGCACGGTCCAGATCTACTGCCGGGCGGCGTCCCGGTCGGTGGTCGAGCCGGACTACGTCGGCTCCCACGTCGGCTTCCGGCTGGCCGTCAGCCTGTAGGCGGCGGCGCCTCCCTCAGGGGTACAGCTCGTCGAGCGCCCAGCCGTCCTCGCCCCGGGTCCACCGGTGCCGGATGTGGAGGCGGAAGGGGCGGCGCTCCCAGAACTCGATCGTCTCGGGGATCAGGCGGAAGCCGCCCCAGAACGGGGGCCTCGGGACCGCGCCGACCGCGTGCTTCGCGGTGAACTTCGCCACGCGCTTCTCCAGCTCGAAGCGGCCCTCCAGGACCTCGCTCTGGCGGCTCGCCCACGCCCCGATGCGGCTCCCCCGGGGGCGGCTCGCGAAGTACGCGTCCGCCGCCTCGTCCGACACCGGCTCCACCGGGCCGTCGACCCGGACCTGGCGGTCCAGCGCGTCCCACCAGAAGCAGAGCGACGCCCGCGGGTTGGCCGCCAGGTCGCGCGCCTTGGGGCTGCCGAGGTTCGTGTAGAAGACGAAGCCGTCCTCCCCGTGGCCCTTCAACAGCACCACCCGCGCCGACGGCCGGCCGTCCGCGTCCGCCGTGGCCAGCGTCATCGCGTTGGGGATCGCGATCCGCGCGTCCTCCCCCGCCTCGGCGTACCAGCGGTCGAACTGCGCGAGCGGTCCGGCGTCGTCAGCGGGCATCCCCGACCCCCGCCCTAGAAGCTCACCCTCACGACGAAGACGTGCAGCTCCTTGCCGTCGGACGACTTGCTCGTCACCACCGTCTGCGCCCCCTTCTTGAAGCTGCTCGTCACCGTGCTCGCCTTCCCCTTGGGGTCGACGACGCTCAACTTGACCTTCGCCCGGTCCGCCGTCAGCTCGACCAGCTGGGCCTGGAACTTCCGGCTCCCGACGTCCTTGCTCGACGTCTTCCCCAGCTCCGACTTCAGCCGGAAGCTGCCGCCGCTCTTCCACCCCCCGAAGCCGGCGAAGTTCGCCAGCGTGCCCGCGTGCTTGCTCACGCTCGAGTCCGTCCCCGAGCCGCCCTTCGTGCCCGTGACCACCTCCACGGAGACGGTCGCTTCACCGCCCGCGAGGGCGACGGCGGGGACGGCGAGGGCGACGGACAGCAGGGTCAGCAGCAGCAGGGTGGGGCGCATCGGTTCGGCTCAGCTCTCGGTGAAGGAGATGATGGAGGGGGCCTCGGCGGTCGCCTCCTGGATGATGACCAGGGGGCCGTCGCTCTCGACCTCCTCGATCTCGACGGCGTAGCTCAGCGGACCGAAGTCCGCGGACGGATTCTGCACGTTCGGGAGCACCGCGACAGCCACCACCGCCGCCACCGCCGCCGCGGCGAACGCCGGCCCGAACCAGGCCCGCCGCCACCACGGCCGCGTCCGCGCCTGCAGCCCGCCCCGCGCGACGACCACGTCGTCCAGGGTGGGGACCGAGCTCGGCAGCCGGGCCGCGATGTCGTCCCAGTAGGAGCTGAAGTCCTCGCGGGCGATCGCCTCGTCGATGTCCACCCGGATCGAGTTGCTCAGGCTCTGCATCGACTGCAGCAGCTTCTGGGCCTCCGGGTCGGTGTCGAGCAGCTTCTCCGCCAGCGCCGCCTCGCCGCCGATCGTCTCGCCGTCGTAGTACCGCTGGATCAGCTGGGCGCGTTCTTCGGACGTCATGATCTTGCTCATCGTTCGCTCCCCAGAAGCTCCTGCAGCTTCTTGCGTGCGTAGAACAGTCGAGACATCACCGTCCCCTCCGCGCAGTCCATCGCTTCGGCGATCTCCTTGTAGCTCAGCCCCTGGACCTCCCGAAGGACGATCGCCCGCTTCTGCTCGTCGGGCAGCTGGTCGATCGCCGCCTGGATGCGGCCGCCGAGGCGCTTCCGCTCCAGGCTCCGGCCCGGCGTCTCCAGCGGGCGCGGGCCCGTGTGGTGCGCCTGGTCGGGGGTGATCCGGGCCTCGTCCAGCTCCATCTCCCGGTTCCGGTAGGCGCGGCGCCGCAGGTCGATGCCGAGGTTCACCGTGATCCGGTACAGCCACGTGTAGAAGCTGCTGTCGAGGCGGAACCCCTTCAGGTTGTTGTAGGCCTTGATGAAGGCTTCCTGGGTGACCTCGCGCGCGTCCTCGGCGTTGTGCAGCAGCCCGTAGGCCACCGCGAAGATCCGGCTCTGGTACCGCTCGACGAGGTCCCGGTAGGCCCCCTGGTCGCCGTCGAGGACCGCGAGCACGAGCGTCCGGTCGTCGAAGGCGTCGGCGTCGGTCACGGCCAACTTCTCAGCTGCTTCGCCCATGGTGTCGTCTCCCACGCACCGATGGACGGATGGGTCGATTGGGCCATTCAAAGCGGCTCCCGAAAAAACCTCAGTCGGCCAGCGGGAGCGTGACCACGATCGCGGTGCCGCCGCCCTCGGGGCCGTGGACCGCGAGCCGCGCAGAGGGGCGGCCGCGCACCTTGCGGAGGATCTCCCAGGCCGCCATCACGCCGACCTCCTCGGACGTCCGCGGGCCCCCGAAGAAGTCGTCGATCATCGCCCCGACGGACGCGTTCAGGTCCTCCGGGGGCGTCCCCCGGGTCAGCCGGATCACCGCCATCGGGACCGTCTCGTCGCTCCCCGCCCACGACGACCGCGGGACCTCGTCGACGCTGACCGACGCGCGCATCGCCCCGCCGCCGCCGAAGTTCGCCAGCAGGGACAGCGCCAGCGCCACGTTCGCCGGCCGGGCGTGGACCGACGCGACGGCCACCGTGCCGAGCTCCACCACGCCGTCCCCGGCGAGCTCGTCCAGCACCGAGCCGAGCTCCACCCGGCCCGCGCCCTCGCTCATGTTCCGCTGGCCGAGCGCCTGCACCGCCTTGGTGATCTCGGCGATCCGCTGCGCCTGGCGGACCATCAGGTCGATCGCGTCCTTGCTGCCGGTGTACTGGGCCTGGTCGGCGCCGAGCATCAGGTTCGTGAGCTGGTTGTTCAGATCGTGGGAGACGGCGTTCAGGAGGCACCCCAGCGCCGCCACCTCGCGCAGGTGATCGAGTCGATCGCTCAATGGGCCTCCTCCCAGTTCCGGCCGACCCCCGTGTCGACCTTGAGCGGAACGATCAGAGGATACGCCCGCTCCATCGCCGTCACCACCGCTGCGCGCGCCTCCTCGACGCGCCCCTCGGGGACCTCCAGGAGGAGCTCGTCGTGGACCTGCAGGAGCAGCCTGCAGTCCTTCAGCTCCGTCCGGATCAGCTCGTCGACGCGGAGCATGGCGAGCTTGATGATGTCCGCCGCGGTCCCCTGCACGGGCGTGTTGATCGCGACGCGCTTGGCCGCCTGGCGCTGGTTGTAGTTGTTCGACGTGAGGTCGCTCACGGGGCGCCGCCGGCCGGTCACCGTGCGGACGTAGCGGTCCGCCTTCGCGGCGGCCACCGTCTCCTCCATGTAGCGGTCGATCTCGGGGAACTTCTCCTTGTAGCGGGCGATGTAGTCGCGCGCCTCGGCCCGGGGGATGTGGAGGCTGCGGCTCAGCCCGAAGTCCGTCTGGCCGTAGACGAGGCCGAAGTTGACCGCCTTGGCCGCGCTCCGCTGCTGCGGGGTGACGTCCTCGGGGGCGACGCCGAACACCTCGGCGGCGGTCACCCGGTGGACGTCCGCGTCCGCCGCGAACGCCCGCGCGAAGCCGCCCTGCCCGCCGCACAGGTGCGCGAGCACGCGCAACTCCACCTGCGAGTAGTCCGCCGACAGGAGCACGTGCCCCGGCGCGGCGATGAACGCCTCCCGGATGCGGCGCCCCTCCGGCGTCCGGATGGGGATGTTCTGGAGGTTGGGATCGCGCGAGCTCAGCCGCCCCGTCGCCGCCACCGTCTGCGACAGGTGCGTGTGGATGCGGCCGGTGGCGGGGTCGATCAGCGGCGGGAGCGCGTCGATGTACGTCGACAGGAGCTTGCTCAGCGACCGGTACGTCAGGATCGCGGCGGGGAGCGGGTGCTGCGACGCCAGCTCCTCCAGGACCGAGGCGTCCGTCGACGGGCCCGACTTCGTGCGCTTGATGACGGGCAGCTCCAGCTCCTCGAAGAGGATCTCGGCGAGCTGCTTTGGCGAGGCGCTGTTGAACTGCCGCCCCGCGTGCTTCCACGTCTCCTCCTCGGCTGCCTTGGCCCGCCCCCGGAGCTCGTCGCCGTACGCCTGGAGGAGGTCCGGATCGAGGAGGATGCCGTTCCGCTGGATGCGGGACAGGACGGGGATCAGGGGGAGGTCGATGTCCCGGTAGACGTCGAGGAGGTCGGCCTTCTCCAGCTGCTCGTGGAGCGGCTCGCGGAGGAGCCAGGCGACGTGGGCGGGCTCGGCGAGGAGCGCAGCCGGCCCTTCTTCGATCTCCTCGGGGGTCGCGACCTTGTGCTGCAGCCAGGTCACCGCGAGGCCGTCGAGGAGGTGCGTCTTCCGCTCGGAGTTGAGGAGGAAGCTGCTGACGGAGAGGTCGCCCTCGATCGGGCCGAGGGTGACGCCGTGGCGGGCGAGGACGGTCGTCGCGAACTGGGCGTCGGGGCAAACGAACGACTTCGCCGGGGACTCGAGGATCGCGCGGAGGTAGAGCAGCACCTCGCGGGGGTCGCGGTCGCCGTCCAGGGGGACGTACCAGGCGTCGGACGCGTGCGCGCACAGGGCGATCCCCTGGAGGACGGCCTTGTTGCCGTCGCGGTTGTCGGTGATCACCTCCAGGGCGATCTCGTCCCGCCCGCGGAGCTCGTCGATCAGGGCGCGGAGGTCGAGCGCGTCGTACGCGACCCGGTACCGGTCCGCCGTCAGCGACTTCATCTGGCCGCCGATCTCGTCGAGGAACCGGTGGAACTCCAGCTCCGTGAAGAGCGACGTGACGTGCTTGGCGTCGGTCGGGGGGAAGACGAACTTCATGTCCTCGAGCGTGAGCGGGACGTCGACGTCCAGCGCGATGGTCGCCAGCTCCTTGGACAGCTCGGCGTCCTCGCGGGCCCCCTCGGCGAGCAGCGGCTTCCGGTTGCGTCCCTTGACCTGCTCGGCGTTGGCGAAGATGTTCTCGATCGGCCCCCACTCGGCGACGAGGTCGGACGCCCCCTTCTTCCCGATCCGGGCGACGCCGGGGATGTTGTCGGACGTGTCCCCCATCAGGGCGAGGATGTCGGGGATGCGCTCGGGGGGGACGCCCCACTTCTCGATCACCTGCTCGGGGCCGATGCGGAGGTCCTTCATCGTGTCGAAGAGCGTCACGCGGGTGCCGTCGATGAGCGACATGAGGTCCTTGTCGCCGCTGACGATGACGACGTCGTGCGTCTCCTTGTGGCGCATCGCGAGCGTCCCGATGACGTCGTCGGCCTCGTAGTTGGGGACGACGACGTGGCACAGCCCCATCGCGTCGGCGACCTCGGGGAAGCGGTCGAGCTGCATCCGGAGCTCGGACGGCATGTCCGGCCGCGTGCCCTTGTAGTCGCTGTAGATCTCGTTTCGGAACGTCCCCCCGCGGGGGTCCCAGACGAGGCACATGTAGTCCGGCTGGTTCTCCCGGAACAGCTTGAGCAGCATCGAGATGTAGCCGTACAGCGCCTTGGTGGGGAAGCCGCGGGCGGTCGTCAGCGCCGCCATGGGGGCGTAGTGGGCGCGGAAGGCGATGTTGGGGCCGTCCACGAGGTAGAGCGTGGGGCGGCCGCCGTCGGGCTTCGGGGCGGTCGTGGGGCGGGACGACGGGGCCGCGCCGTGCCGCGACTTCGCCGGCGCCTTCGCCTTCGCAGGCGCCTTCGCCGTCGCCTTCGTCTTCGTCTTCTCGTCGGGCGCGGGCTCGGCGGGCTTGCCGAAGATGTCGAGCTGTTCGCCGGCCATCAGATGTCCTCGGTATGGGTTCCGGCCGGAATTCCGGCGAGCAATCGGCGTCGTCCGTCGTCGACGGGCCGAGGAGTCGTACCGCCAGTACGGCGACGAGGGTCGGCGGCGTCGGCGGCGTCGAGGGCCGGCGGAAGCCGGTGCGGAGCCCGTGCCGATGGCATCTAGCCCTCCTTCAGCCACTGCGCGGCGTCGCACGCGTGGTAGGTGAGGATCCCGTCGCAGCCCGCCCGGGCCATGGACGTCAGCGTCTCCAGGACGACCCGCCGCTCGTCGATCCAGCCGTTCGCCGCGGCCGCCTTCACCATCGCGTACTCGCCGCTCACGTTGTAGCCGAACAGCGGCCCCGTCCAACGCTCACGCACCTGTCGGACGACGTCCAGGTAGGCCAGCGCGGGCTTGACCATGATCATGTCGGCCCCCTCGGCGACGTCGAGGTCGACCTCGCGGAGCGCCTCGCGGCCGTTGGCGGGGTCCATCTGGTAGCTGTTCCGGTCGCCGAACGCGGGCGCGCTGTCGGCGGCGTCGCGGAAGGGGCCGTAGTAGCCGCTGGCGTACTTGGCGGCGTAGCTGAGGATGGGGAGGTGGTCGAACCCGGCGACGTCCAGCGCGGCCCGGATCGCGGCGACGCGGCCGTCCATCATGTCCGACGGGGCGATGACGTCGGCGCCGGCGCGGGCGAAGGAGACGGCCTCCGAGGCGAGGCGGTCGAGGGTGGGGTCGTTGTCGACGTCGGGGGGGTCGCCGTGGAGGAGCCCGCAGTGGCCGTGGTCGGTGTACTCGCAGAGGCAGACGTCGGCGATCTGGACAATCTCGGGGGCGGCGGCGCGGATGGCGGCGATGGCCTGCTGGACGATGCCGTCGTCGATGTCGGCGTCGCTCCCCCGGGCGTCCTTCCGCTCGGGCACGCCGAAGAGGATGACGGAACGGATGCCGAGGTCCCAGGCGCGGGCGGCCTCGGCTCCGACGCGGTCCACGGACCACCGGAACTGGCCCGGCATCGACGGGATCTCGTCGGCCACGCCGGTCCCCGGGACGACGAAGATCGGGTAGACGAACATCGACGGCCTCAGCCAGGTCTCGCGGACGATCTCGCGGAGGGCGGCGGTGCGGCGGAGGCGCCGCATGCGGACGGTGGGGAACCCGGGGGACGGCATGGCGACGGACTCTACAGCAGGCGCAGGCCGGCGGGGCGGCCGTCGATCAGACCGGTCCGCCGGGCCTCCAGAAGCCGGGCAGGAGCAGGGCGAGGACGGTGTAGAACTCGAGCCGGCCGACGAGCATCAGCGCGGTCAGGAGCAGCTTCCCGGCGTCGGGGACGTGGGCGAAGTTCCCGGACGGCCCCACCGTCCCCAGCCCGGGGCCGTTGTTGAGCAGCGCCGTCATCGACGCGCCGAACGCCGAGTAGCCGTCCATCCCCATCGCGTCCAGCGCGAAGGTCGAGGCGGCGACGAGGCTCAGGGTCAGGACGAGCATCCCCAGCGCCGCCCGGACGACGGGATCGGGGACGGGCTTGCCGCCGAGGCGGGTGACGAACGTCCCCCGGGGGTGGACGGTCCGGCGGATCTCGACGTACGCGGTCTTGACCACGATCATCGCGCGGCTGACCTTGAACCCGCCCCCCGTGGAGCCCCCCATGGCGCCGACGAGCATCCCCACGAGGAGGAGGACGCGGGCGTGGTCGGGGTAGGTCCCGTAGTCGTTGGTGGCGTAGCCGGTGGTGGTGACCATCGAGGCGACGGTGAAGCTGCCGTAGCGGAGGGCGGCGAGGAGGTCGCCCTCGTGGAGGGGGAGGATGGAGACGGCGATGACGGCCGTCCCGAAGACGACCATGGCGCCGTAGACGCGGAGCTCGCCGTCGCGGAGGAACTCCTTGATGGAGCCGCCCCGGCCGAGGCGGAACCAGAGGCCGAAGTTCACGCCCGCCATGAGCATGAAGGCGACGATGGTCATCTCGACGGCGGCGGAGTCGAAGGCGGCGATGGACTGGTTGCGGGTGGAGAAGCCGGCGGTCGCGATGGTGGTGAAGGCGTGGCAGATCGCGTCGAAGAGGCCGACGCCGAGGGCGACGAGGAGGACGGCGAGGACGACGGTGAAGGCGGTGTAGAGGCGCCACAGGGCGAGGCCGGTCTCGCGGAACCGGGGGCGGACGACGTCGACGGTGGGGCCGGGCGCCTCGGACTCGAACAGCTTCCGCCCGCCGCCGCCGACCTGGGGGAAGACGGCGACGAAGAGGACGATGATCCCCATCCCGCCGAGCCACTGGATCATGGACCGCCACCAGAGGGCGGCGCGGGTGTTGGACTCGATGTCGGTGAGGATGGTCGAGCCGGTGGTGGTGAAGCCGGAGGTCGCCTCGAAGAGGGCGTCGACGAGGTTGGGGGCCATCCCGACGGCGATCATGGGGAGGGCGCTGAAGACGGAGCCGGCGACCCACGAGCCGACGACGATGACGAGGGCCTCGCGGCGGGTGAGGACGCTGGCGGCGCGGACGGCGCGGGCGCTGGCCTCGGCGCGGGGGCGGCAGGTCCAGGCGAGGACGGCGCCGGTGCCCGCGGTGATGGCGACGCAGACGAGCCACGGGACGGCCTCGGCGACGCCGCCGTCGGCGAGGGCCCAGCCCAGCGACGTGGCCATGAACCCGCCGAGGACGAGGATGACGAGGCCGATGGCCCGGCCGACGCGCGCGGCGTGCATCGGCGCAGCCTAAACGAAGCGTCGCGACTCCGATCTGCGGAGCCTCGCGCGGGGGCGCGCAGCCGCGTTCGACCCTGGTACCTTGCGGGGCTCATGTCGGACCTCGGGACAGACCCTCGGACGGGCGCGATCGCGTCGGGCCACGCGACGACGTCGGCGGCGGCGGCGGGCGTGCTCGCGGACGGCGGGAACGCGATGGACGCGGCGATCGCGGCGGCGCTGACGGCGGGGGTGTGCGAGCCGCTGCTGATGGGGCTCGGCGGGGGGATGATCGCGACGATCCGGGACGGGGCGACGGGCGAGGTGGTGGTGCTCGACGCGTTCTCGCCGTTCCCGGGGCGGGACTGCGGGCTGGCGCCGCGGGAGTTCGACGCGATCCGGGTGGAGTACGGGCCGACGCACCAGGTGTTCCACGCGGGGCGGGGGTCGGTGGCGGTGCCGACGGTGGCGATCGGGCTGGAGGCGCTGCACCGGCGGTGCGGGACGTTGCCGTTGTCGCGGCTGGCAGCGCCGGCGATCGCGGCGGCGCGGGGCGGCTGGACGGCGACGAAGGGGACGGAGGTGGTCGCGACGATGCTGTCGGCGATCACGGCGCTGGGGCCGGAGAGCGACGCGCTCTTCAACCCCGGCGGAAGCCCGCTGGCGGACGGGGATCGGGTCACGATCCCGGCGATGGCGGAAGCGCTGGAGGACTTCGCGCGCGAGGGCGCGGCGCCGTTCGTGACGGGGCGGCACGCGCGGGCGCTGCTGGAGGCGTGCGGTCCGCCGCACGGGTCGCTGGGGCCGTCGGACCTGGCGGGGTTCGAGGCGCGGTTCACGGCGCCGTTGGCGGTCCCCTACCGGGGGGCGACGCTGTACGTCCCGTCGCCGCCGTGCATGGGCGGGGCGCTGCTGGCGTTCGGGCTGGAGCTGCTGGACCTGGTGGCGGACGGGAGCACCGACGAGGTGGAGATCGCGCGCTGCCTGGCGGCGGTGATGGCGGAGACGGAGCGGGCGCGGGCGGAGGGGTTCGACGAGCTGATGTTCGAGGAGGGGGCGGTGGACGCGCTGCTGAACCCGGAGAACCTGGTGATGCACGCGGAGCACTGCCGGCTGGCGATCGCGCGGTCGCGGGAGTCGGACGAGGGGGATCCGAACGTGCCGGACGAGGACGCGGGCCCGGTGGGGCCGATCCCGGGGAACACGACGCACATCTCGGTGGTGGACGCGGCGGGGAACGCGGTGGCGCTGACGTCGTCGAACGGGGAGACGTGCGGGCACCTGTGGCCGGGGACGTCGATCCCGCTGAACAACTTCCTCGGGGAGGACGACATCCACCCGCTGGGGTTCCACCTCGGGCCCGCGGGGGGGCGGTTCCGGACGATGATGACGCCGTCGCTGATGGTGGAGGAGGACGGGGGCGTGCTGGCGATGGGGACGGGCGGCAGCAACCGGATCCGGACGGCGATGCTCCAGGTCGTGCGGCACGTGGTGGACGGGCACGAGGGGGTGGTGGCGGCGGTGCTGGAGCCGCGGATCCACGTGGAGGGGGGGACGGTCCAGATCGAGGACTTCGGCCAGAGCCCGGCGTGGATGGCGGCGGTGACGGGGGGCGGCGACCGGGAGCTGAACCGGTTCCGCGGGAGGCACCTCTACTTCGGCGGCGTCCACACCGCGGCGCGCCGGGGGGACGGCCACATGGAGGCGTTCGGCGACCCCCGCCGATCCGGAGCGGCGCTGCTGGTCTGACGCACGACCCAAGTGGCGAACATCGACGATGTAGGCGACTTGAGTGCCCCGGGAGGGCACAGAGCTGGAGAACATCGACGATGTAGGC
>CAYFOA010000115.1:0-15238 GCA_964344575.1 uncultured Rickettsiales bacterium
CGTCGCCGGCGCTGTCGTCGTCGTCGCCCGCGCTGTCGTCGTCGTCACCGCTGTCGTCGTCGTCGCCGGTCGGCTCGGTGGGGACGAACTCCTCGGGCACGAAGTCCGTCGCGAACGTCCAGTAGTCCGTGCACGAGACGTTGAAGTCGTTGACGTGGTCGCCGCAGATGGTCAGCACGCCCTCGCGGACCGTGTCCTCGCAGGCCTTCTCGTCCTCGGCCTCGGCGTCGGCGCAGGTCCCGTCGATCTCCGACGCGATGTGGGCGTCGATGGACTCCACGCAGGCGCCGGTGAACTGCGAGGCGTTCGCCCAGTCACCGTCCGCGACGTCCTCCCAGTTCTGGTCGAACTCCGGCAGGCAACCGTCGATGAAGTTGGCCTGGTTGCGGCAGTAGGTGCGGCAGTCGTTGGCGCAGCCCGTCGAGAACCCCGCGATCGCGACCAGCGTGGACAGCAGCAGCAGCTTCTTCACCATTGTCAAATTCCTGTCAGAAATCAGGGACTTGCGGCGCTCGCTCGCGAGCGGACGCGCGACTGTACCCGACTTTAGGGGTCGATGGAAACCAGCGACTCGCAGTCCGTGTCGGACCGGGCGATCTCCGCGTCGGTCTGGCACTGGCGGACCAGCCCCTCGTAGTCGGGGTGGTCGTCGTCGAGGTCCGCGAGGCGGTCGCCCCAGATCGCGTAGCAGCGGGTCACGAACTCGTCCTGGTCGGCGTACGAAAGCTCGCCCCAGGAGGTGCCCCAGGTGTCGAGGCAGCGCTCGATCATCGCGCCCTGCGCGTCGCACATGTCGTCGCAGTCGTTCGTGCAGCCGGAGGCGGCGAAAAGCAGGACTGCGAGGCTGATCAGGTGAATGGGTCGCACGGCGGCGCGCACTGTAGCAGGGCTGTTGACAGGCACCGAGGGGGCGATTACTTTCCGCGTCCTCGCAGAAGTGAGAAGCGTGGGCAGATAGCTCAGTTGGTAGAGCAGGGGATTGAAAATCCCCGTGTCGGGGGTTCAACTCCCTCTCTGCCCACCATCACTTCAACCTCTCCCCGTTGCACCAGACCCCCTGCACCGCGTCGGCGTAGCGGCCGCGGAACTCGGCGAGGACCCTCCCGAGCGCGTCCAGCCCGTGCTCGCCGCGGCGGAGGCCGCCGGGGATCTCGAGGGCGACGACGTCCGCCTGGAGTCCCGGGACGAGGGCGCCTCGCGCGCGCGACTCCCCAAGGGCCTGGGCGCCGAACCAGGTGGCGGCGGTGAGGGCCAGGCCGGGGCCGGCGTCCGCGTGCTCGGCGTGGACCTCCATGAACGTGTGCATCACGTCCAGCATCGACAGGTCCGGACCCGCGCCGACGTCTGTCGCCAGCGCCCACCGGACTCCGCGGCGGGCGACCCGCTCCAGGGGCATGCGGCCGCTGCCGAGGGCGACGTTGCTCGTGGGGCAGTGGGCCAGCCACGAGCCCGTGGCGGCGAGGCGGTCGAGGTCGGCGTCGTCGAGGTGGACGCCGTGGCCGAAGATCGAGCGGGGGCCGAGGAGGCCGTGCCGGTCGTAGACGGCGAGGTAGCTCCGGTCCTCGGGGTGCAGCTCCGCGACCCACGCGATCTCGTCCTCGTTCTCGGCGAGGTGCGTCTGGAGCCGCGCGTCGGTCGACGCCAGCAGCGCCCCACAGCCCGCCATCAGCTCGTCGCTGCAGGTCGGCGCGAACCGGGGGGTCAGCGCGTACCGCTCGCCGTAGTCGCCGGCGTGCGCGGCGGCGTCCTGGAGGGACTCGTCGCGATCGCGGAGCAGCGCCGGCGGCGAGTTCCGGTCCATGAGGACGTCGCCCCCCTTGATCGTCAGGGGCGCGAGGTCCTGGAGGACGGCGTGGGTGGAGTCCGCTTCGGGGGAGCCGTACACCATCGCCGACGTCGTCCCGTTCGCGATCAGGCCGTCCCGGAACTCGCGCGTCACCCCCTCCCGGTAGCTCCGCTCGGCGAACCGCTCCTCCTCCGGCCAGATGTGGTTCCGGAGCCACGGCAGGAGCTTCTCGTGGAACCGGCCGCGGACCCGGTACTGGGGGAGGTGGACGTGGACGTCGACGAAGCCGGGGACCAGCAGGGGGCCGCCGCCGCCCGTCCCCTGCTGCGCGATCAGGCGGCCGTCGTCGTCCCACCCGACGATCGCGTCGGGGCGCCAGATCAGGCCTCCCTCGGGGCGCGGCGTGAGGACGTGGCCTCGGATCCAGCCGGCCCCCATCGTCGCCCTACCGTCCCTCGAACTTCGGGGGGCGCCGCTCGAACGCCGCCGCCAGCCCTTCGGCGAGGTCGGCGCTGCCGAGGCAGCGGCGCGTCCACTCGGTGTGCAGCCCCCGGACCGCCTCGTCCGACAGGCCCAGCGCGTCGGCGCGGAGGATCGATCGGATCCCCGCCACCGGCAGCGGCGCCCGCTGCGCCAGCTCCTCCGCGACCGCCTCGGCCCGCGCGACGGCGTCGTCGGCGACCTCCGAGTAGAGCCCCCACGCCGCGGCCGTCTCCGCGGAGACGTCCTCCCCCCGGAGCAGGATCCGGGCCGCCCGGTCGAGCCCCACGAGCGCGACGATGCGGCGGATGCCGGGGAGCGGGTACATCACGCCGAGCCGGACGGCGGGGACGCGGAAGCGGGCGCCGGGCTGGCCGACGCGGAGGTCCGCCGCGGCCGCCACGAGCGCGCCCCCTCCGATCGCCGCGCCGTTGACCGCCGCCACGATCGGGGCGGGGAACCGCTCGATCGCCGACAGCATCGCCGTCAGCTCGGGGAACCGGCTGTTCCAGTCGTCCACCTCGGGGTCGGGCGGGGGCAGCGACGTCAGGTCATACCCGCCGCAGAACGCCTTCCCCTCCCCGCCCGCGACGATCGCGACCCGCACCCCGGCCTCTGCCGCGCGGGCGAGCCCGTCCGCGAACGCGAGCATCATCTCCGGCGACAGGGCGTTGCCCCGGCCCGGGTTGGCGATGGTCAGGCGGGCGACGAGCCCGTCGATGTCGACGTCAAGCGGCGACGCTGGACCCCTTGAACGCGAACCGCACGCTCAGCGTGAGGTCGTTGGCGTTGATGCCGACGTGGAGATCGTCGATCCCCGCGGACAGCTTCAGGGGGCCGTCGCCGGGGGTGATCATGTTCTCCAGCGTGCTCCCGGGGATGAGGGGGAGCGGGTTGAAGCGGCCGATCTGCTTCTCGATGAGCCGGTCCGCCGCGACCTTCAGGAGGCGCAGGGGGAGGCTGTTCCCGAGGGACAGGGAGACGTCCCCGATGTGCCCCTCGAGCTGCTTGCGGCCCTTGTTGAAGCCGACCTCGTTGAGCGACGCCGTCGCGTCGAGGCCGCGGGCGAGGGCGAACGGGACCTCGAACTGCTCGCCGAAGAGGACCGCCGTCCCCTCGACCTCGAACACCGCGCGGGCGTCCAGCTTGACGCCGGCCTCGTGGTAGCTGAACCGGCTCCCCTCGCTGCTCACGCGGGCGCGCCACTTGCCGGTCACCTTGATCGACTCCTTGACCCGGGCACGCGCGAAGCCGGCGCCCCGCTTCGCGATCCCGCGGGCGCGGCCCCGGATCCCCTTGACCACCGGGTTCCCCAGCACGGGCGCCTCGTCCAGCTTCTCGGTCGCCCCCTCGAGCAGGCCCTTGACCTGGTCCTCGGCGGCGTCCAGCAGCTTGCGCCCGGCGTCGATCAGGTCGAACTCGCCGTGGCCGACCTGGATGGGGAGGGCCTCACCGAGCAGGTCGGCCCAGAGGGACTGGGAGATGGACAGCGACAGGTGGTAGCCGTCGGGAAGCGCGAGCGTGGCCATGGGCTCCTCCTCGGGTGTCGGCTCGTGGATCGCCGCTTCCGGCCTCCACGGAGCCACTGCGTGCTTCTGCATTTCCGCCTCCGCATGCGCCGCCGCAATCGAATTCGCACGGCCCCGGCGCTGGGCCCTTCCTTGCTCGAACTACCAGTTTAGAGGAATGAAGTCGTTCCCGTCGCAGTTGTACGTCCCCTCGGCCACGTTGAAGTTCAGCGCGCCGGGGGGGTAGGTGTCGCAGAAGAAGACGTCGGGGCAGCTCCCTGCGCCGATCGCGACCTGGGTGTTGTTGCCCAGCGCGCCGATGTCCTCGATGGCCAGACGCGCGATGACGGAGTTCCCCTCGAAGAGGATGTCGATCGGCGTGGTGAACGGGGCGGGGTCGTTCTGGAGGACGCACCCCAGCTCGAAGTCGGGGACGCCGCCGACGGACTCGATCGTGTACTGCTGCGGGACCTCGTAGAAGACGAAGTCGACGAACACGACGGCGGGGTCGTAGGGGATGTAGGAGTCGGCGCGCACCTGGAGCATGACGCCGTCGCTCCGGTAGGCGCAGCCGCTGATGTCGAAGTCGTACGGCAGCGCGAGGTCCCCCTCGGGGTCGGGCGCCTCGGGGCAGTCGATCCAGGGGAGGCCCGTGACCTCGACGATCAGCTCCTCGGTCCACTCGTCGTCGCCCGCCGTCCAGGTCACGTCGAGGACGATGTTGTCGCCCAGCGCGTTGTCGGGGCCGAGCTCGATGAGGACGCCGTTGGTCGACTCGACCGTCGCCTCGGGGTCGAGCGGGTCCTCGCCGAAGTCGAGGTCGACGGGGACGAGGCTGATGCCGTCGGCGGTGCTGCCGTCGCCCAGCGCGACGTGGGCCGTCAGGGGGCCGTCCGTCGCGAACGCGCCGTCGTTCAGCGCCGTGAGGTAGACCGTCGCGTCCTCGTCCGGGTCGAGGAGGCCGTTGTCGTCGCCGCCCTCGTCGTCGTCGATCCGGATCGAGTCCACCACCGGGTGCGCGTACGGCACCTCCAGGTCGAAGGTGTGGGTCAGCGTGTCGGCGCCGTCGTTGCAGAGCAGCGTCAGCGGGATCGCGGTGTTGTCGATGTGGCCCGCGTCGATGTCGAACGTGAAGTCGGCGTCCGCGGTCGCGGTGCCGTCGGTCGGGATCGGGTCCGCCCCGAACGTCGTCGGGCTGCTGTCGAAGCCGCTGACGTCGCCGCTGCTGCTGCCCATCACGCAGGCGACCGGGCCGGCCGTCTCGCGCGACGTGTTCTCCAGCGTCAGCGCCGAGATCGCCTGCGCCGCGCCGGGAGCGGCGGGGTCGGGGTCGAGGTCGTAGGAGACGACCGACAGGACGGGCGGCGGCGGGATGAGGAGGACGGCCTCCTCGCCGGGCTCGACGGTCAGGGGGACGTCGTCCGCGACGTGGTCCTCGCCGCCGACCGTGAACACGACGCCGTCGACCGTGCCCGCGACGCTGCCGGAGTTGGCGACCGTGAGGTGCCACCGGAACGTCCCCGGGGCGGGGGGCAGGACGTGCGCCTGCTCCGTCGCGACGAACGTCCACGGGTCGCCGGCGAGGTCGTCCGACGACGCCGTGGTGGCGAAGTCCGGGGACGCCTGCGGGCCGTGCCCCAGCTCGAACTCGAGCGCGGCGCCGGCGGGGGCCGTGTACGTCACCTCGACCTCGCTGTCCTCGCCCATGAGGAGCCGGATGGGGACCGTCCAGGTGTGGCCTTCGCCGTCGTCCAGCGTCATCGCGAAGTCGAGGTACGCGTGGTCCGGGTGGGCCGCGCCGACGTCGAAGAGGAAGACCGAGTTGGCCTCCACCGTCGCGCCCGGGGCGACCTCGTCGAACGTGTTGCCGGACGCCGTGATCGTCAGGTCGGGGTCGGCCGTCGTCAGCGTCGCGGTCAGCGCGGGGGCGCCGTACAGGTCGCTGACGTTGACGACGCTGACCTCGATCGGGACCTCGGTGCTGCCGGGTCCCGCGTCGTCGTCCAGCAGCGCCGCCGCCGCGAGCTGGAGGTCCGCGAGGGGCTCGCCGACGTAGAAGTCGTCCACCTGCCACCGGCCCGCGGCGCCGCCGAGGTACTGGAGCGCGATGTACACCTGCTCGGCCCCCGCGTACGCGCTCAGGTCGTACCACTCCGACGACTCCCAGGCGCTGCCGGGGAACGGCAGGTCGGCGACCACGACCTCGTACTCGCCGGCGTCGGGGTTCGGCGATCCGACCGAGACGTACAGCGAATGGACCTCGGCGCAGGGGCCGCCGGCCTGCCACCGCTCGAACCAGCGGACCGCGATTTCCTCCTTGCCGGAGAAGTCGAGCGGCTCGCTGATCAGCCAGTTGTCCCGCTCGATCGTCCCCTCGCCGTCCGGCGGCGGGCACTCCCAGAAGCCGCCGGGGATGCCCTCGGAGTGGAACGCGGCGCACTCGCCGCTCAGCGGGTTCCGGTCGGTCAGCCGCCACCCGTGGATGGCCTGCGGGAACGACCGGATGGCGGCCGTCCAGTTCAGCTCGTCCATCTCCGTGCCCACGTCCGCGCAGCCGACGTCGGTCTCGAAGAACTCGTAGTAGGGGAGCGGCTGGAGCTCCAGGAGGGTCTGGAAGTTGGCCGGCTCGTCCGGCGCGGTGGCGGGGAGGAACGCCTCCTCCTGGCAGCCCGTCGCCCGGTCGGTCGCGCGCACGTAGTAGTCGACCCCCGGGTCCTGGACGACGTCCGCGGGGATGTCGGCGACGTAGATCGTCTCGTCGCCTGTCCCCTCGTTGGACATGAAGCCGAACGCGAACCCGGGCTGCCCCTCCGTCCGGTAGTAGAGGCTGACGGTGTTGACGCCGTCGCCGTCGGTCACCTGGACGACGACCTGGACGGGGAAGCCGACCGGCTGGCCGTCCTCGATCGGGTTGATCAGGATCTCGGGCGGGCCGTCGTTGTCGCAGTCCTCGACGGTGGTGTCGTCGTCGTCGGGCTCCGGCGGGGGGCACGCGACGAGGACGGCGGCCGCCGTGAGGGCGAGCAGGCGGGCGAGCGCGCGGGTCACTGGTTGATCTCCGTGCACGGCGCGATGCAGCCGTAGCCGATCGTGACGTCCCCGGGGCCGCGGATGCGGGCGCAGTAGTAGCCGCGCGGGCACTCGTTGCCGCCGCTGCAGTCGACCGCGCAGTACGTCTGCGACGTCCCCGGCATGCGGACGCAGATGTTGTTGTCGCTGACGCAGTCGTCGCTGGTCGCGCACTCCTTGCAGTAGAGGTCGCCGGCGTCGACGCACTGCCCGGTGACGACGTTGCAGAACTGGCCCACGCTGCAGTCGAGCTGCGTGCTCCGGCAGCCCGGCTCGTAGCAGGTCAGCGTCTCCTGGTCGCAGACGTCGGTGGGGAGGCAGTCGCGGTCGTTGAGGCAGCCCTGGGTGCACTGGCCGTTCGAGGCGTCGCACCACGACTCGATGGGGCAGTCCAGCGAGCTGCCGCACTGGATGATCGAGCAGGCGCCGGAGTCGGTGCAGACCTGGCCCGCGGGGCAGTCGTTGGCGGCGGGGTCGCACTCGGCCTTGGGGCAGCCGGACAGCAGCAGCGCGGCGAGGGCGAGGGGGACGAAGACGAGGCGGAGCGGCATCACTCGGCCTCCTCGGCCGCGGCGTCGGCCTCCTGCTGCTCGGGCGGGGTCGCGCTCCGGGTGTAGGTCACGATGATCTCGCTCCCCTCGGGCGGGATCGCCTCCTCCGTGAAGAGGATCCGGTTCTCCTCGGCGTCGTACTCCCAGCCGTCGGTCAGCTCGGTGCTGCTGTCGTTCAGGAACACCCGGAGCGTCGAGATGTCGGGCCACGCCGTCAGGTAGAAGATGGACCGCAGGCCGCTGATGTTGAGCCCCAGCTCGCGGACGAGGCCGCTGAACTCCTCCGCGCAGATCGACGTGATGATGCCGCCGCTGCGGAGGGCCACGTCGATGTACCGGAGGCCCGGCTCGATGGGGTACGGGTTGTCGCAGAAGGGGGAGTCGAGGCAGTCGGTGTCCTCGCAGTCCTCGAGGCCGTCGTTGTCGTTGTCGAGGCAGTCGTTGCACTGGTCGTGCCCCTCGATGCGGAGGTCGGCGCTGCACAGGGAGTAGGTGTCGCAGTCGGGGTCGTCGCAGCCGGCGAGCTCGTCCTGACCGTCGAGGCTGTCGATGTCCGGGCCGTCGGTCTGGAGGAGGCTCCCGGTCGACCGGTCGAGGGTGACGGCCTCGTCGCACCGCTCGATGACGTCGATCTCCTCCCGGCTGCCGTAGCAGGCCTCCTCGTGGGCGAAGCAGCTGGGGTCGTCGCAGTCGATGACGAACGCCCACTCGAACGGGATCTGCCCGCCGACGTGGGTCGGCTCGCCGTCGTCGCAGCTGACCTCCCCGCAGACCCCCGGGAAGTCAACCAGGCAATCGATGTCGGCGCAGTCGACGAGGCCGTCGCCGTCGTTGTCCTCGCCGTCGAGGCAGGCGTCCTCGCGGCAAGCGCCGAGGAAGCTGCAGTCGGCGTCCGCGCAGTCCACCGCGCCGTCGCCGTCGTCGTCCTCGCCGTCGCTGCAGTCGGTCTCCACCTGGTCGGCGATCGTGCACCACCACGAGGACTGACAGATGGGCGCGTCGCAGTCGACGTTCCCGTCCTCGTCGTCCGCCTCGCCGTCGGCGCAGTCGGGGATGACGGGCTGGGGCTGCTCGCACCCCTCGGGCGGGGGGCCGACCACCGCGGACAGGTTGATCAGGGTGTCGTCGCGGTAGCCGCGGTCGCCCTTGAGGCCCTTGAAGAAGGTCAGGTACTCGCCCACGGTCAGCGCGCTGTCGTCGTCCTCGTCGCTGACGAAGACGATGGACAGGGCCGCGTCCTCGCGGAGGAAGCCCTCGTTGAGGTTCGTCTCGGGGTCGAGCGCCAGCCGCGCCGCCTCCATGCCCCGCTCGAAGCCGCTGCCGGTGGCGCAGACCTTGACGTTCTCCTGGAAGAGGTCGCGCGCGTCGTCCACCGGCATCTCGGCGGTGATCAGCGGCTCGTCCCCGACCAGCTCGCCCGCCCCCTCGGCGGTGATGTCCGTCGTGACGACGCCGATCTGGTAGTTCACCTCGGCGTTCAGGAACTGCTCGATGAAGCTGTCGAAGTTGGCCGCGAGCTTGATCTGCTCGTCGATCATCGAGCACGAGTTGTCGACCACGAGGAGGATGTCGACCGTCTTGCGGACCTCCTGGGTGAAGACGTCGGTCTGGGTGCGCTGGACGATCGTGATCGGCGGCTCGCAGCCGAGCAGGGCCACCAACAGGGCGGCGAGGACAGCAGGTCTCAGCATGGGAGCTCTCAGTTCGTTGCCGGGGCCTGGGTGAGGGTCGTCAGCGCGAAGCGGAGGACGTCGCGCGCGTCGTCGGTGATCTGGGCCTCGTTGTGGAAGGCCGTGTAGACGACGCGACCGCCGTCGGTGAACGTGAACACCAGGGGGACGTCCTCGCGCAGCTCGAACTCGCCGGTGACGGGGTCGTCGTACTCGACGTCCGCGGCGACGAGGACCTCGACGCCGTCCACGCCCAGGGGGACCGCCCAGCCGCCCTGGTTGAACACGATCTCGACCTGGTCGTTGAGCCCGATCTCCATGAAGTCGGCGAGCTCCTGGTTGACCACGCGCGCGTTCACGGCCCCCTCCTTGCCGCGCTGGGCGTCGTCCAGCGTCTCCTCGTCGCCGGCCCACGTCACCATGTCGGGCCACGCGCGCTCGACGAGGTCGTAGGTCCAGTCGGAGAAGTACAGCGCGCCGCCGTGGCTGACGGCGTCCTGGACGTGCTCGACGACCGAGTCGTCGTTGACGAGGTGGGAGTCCTCGGCGACGCCGTTGTAGACGTGGTCGGCGACGCCGCGCATGCCGCAGCTCAGGAACACGGTGTCGAACTGGTCGAGCCCGGCGACGGTTTCGGCGCGGAGGAGGTCCTCGACCTGGTCGACGAGGTCGCCGGGGTCGATGTCCGTGTCCGTCTCGAAGTGGGGGCCGTCGATGTAGCCGTCGAAGAAGCGGATGTCGGCCTCGACGGTGGTGGTGTTGGCGATCTCCTGGATCAGCTGCTCCACCGTGTCGAAGTCGCCCGTGATGATGGCCGTCTTGCCGAAGTTCAGCGCGCGGAGGTTCGGGTCCTGGCAGCCGGACAGGCCGATCGCGAGGGCTGCGGCGAGGAACGCCGCGCGCAGGGAGGCACGCATGGGGCTACTCCTCCGTCTCGTCGCCGGCGGACTGCAGCAGCATGAAGCCGCGGTACGACAGGCCGGAGCGGCCCTGGTTCTCCACGCCCACGGGGCCGTCGCCGAAGTCGAGGAACCACTTGGGCTCGCCGACGCCCGCGCCGAACACGAAGTAGCCGCCGCCCTCGGGGAGCGGGGGGGCGAACGCGGCGGCGTCCCAGGTGTGCTCGCCGTCGTCCCACGGGAGCGTGATGACGCGCCACGGCACGGGCGGGTCCTGGGAGCCGTCGGACGTGATGTAGAGGGCGCTCAGGCCGGCGACGTCGTACGTCTCGGCGGGCGTCCACAGGATCTCGAGGTCGTCCGCGGGGTCGTGGGTGAAGTTCTGGCAGGGGATCGGCTCGAGGAGCTCGAAGTCCGACGGCAGCGTGAAGAGCACGTCCTCCGCGCGGAACGCCGGAATCTGGGACTCGTCGGCGCTGCCGGGGTCGGCCACGAGGTCGTAGTCGACGTACCCGAAGGCGTAGTCGTCCAGGGTCAGGGGGACCTCGGGGACGTAGAAGATCTCGCCCGTGATCGTGTTCTCCTGGCGGACCAGCGTGATCGTGTTGACCTCCGACTCGAAGTACACGAACGGGCCCGCGTCGCACGTCGGCGTGGCGGGGCAGTCGGCGCCGCCGGTGGGGAGCGACTGGGTGTAGTTGATGTCGTAGGGGAACACCGGCGGGCCGGGGGGCGAGCCGCACGGCGGGTCCAGCGGGGTGAAGAAGACCGCCGACGCGGACACCGACTCCGTGATGACGCAGGTGTCGTTGTCGATGTCCCGGCTGATGTTGAAGCTGAAGCTGACGCCGGGGTTGTCGTTGCAGTCGATCGGGACCTCGCGGACCTCGAACCCGTCGTGGAGGATGACCTCCTCGCGGATCGCGTACTCGCCCGGGTCGATGAGGCCGTTCTCGTCGAAGTCGATCCGCTCCAGGACGTAGGCGCGGACGTCGTAGGTGCCCGGCGCGGCGCCGTTGGAGATCGTCATGGTCCCCTGCACGTTCGTCGGCGACAGGACCGCCATCTCGCCGCCCGGCTCGACCGTGTCCTGGCACTCGGGGAAGCCCTCGTTGACGCAGATCGAGGTCGACAGATCGACGAGCGTCGCCACCTCGTTGCCGGTGTCGGGGTCGAGGCCGTCGGCCCAGTGGGTGCCGAAGCCGCGGACGACGAAGGGGAGGACCTCGCCCTGGTTGCCGTGGTCGGGGTCGATCTCGATGGCGATGGAGCTCCGGTCGACGAAGAAGCCGCCGTCCGCGGTCGCGCCGAAGGGGCCGTTGAAGAGCACGACGGTGTGCGCGCCGGGGGCCGCGTACTGGTCGACGGAGACGCTGACGTAGGCGGTGCTCGGGTCCTCGACGGTGACCCAGTTGACGTAGATGCCGGGCCCGAAGTCGGCCCACGTGATGCCGTCCTGCCAGCTGGTGTTGAACCCGACGACCTCGATCTGGAGCGTCTCCCCGAGGCGGGCGCGGCTGGGGGTGACGGACACGATCCCGCCGGCCTCGACGATGAAGCCCTCGTCCCCCTCGAGGAGGAACGTCTTCTCGATCGTGGCCCCCTCCTCCTCGGCGCCGGGATCGGGCACGTCGAAGGTGACGCGGACGTCGTGGAAGCCGAGCGCGGCGGCGGGGCTGATCGCGACCTCGGCCTCCGCCGTGTTGGGACCGATGACGGTGATGCCGCCGACCGTGATGTCGGGCCCCATGTCGAGGCGGACGTCGCCGTCCTGCCATTGCGTGTTGACGCCGCGGAGCTCGATCGTCTTGCTCATCCCCTGGCCGCCGAAGTGGGGGCTGATCCGGACGAGCGGGTCCGCGGTCTGGAGGGTCGCCTGCGTCGCAGGCTCGGTCTCGCAGCCCACGAGCAAGGCGTGGGCGGCGAAGAGGGCCAGCGCGGCGGCGGGCGCGACCTGTCGGATCATGGGGGGACCTCCGGAGACGCGGAAGTATAGGATTCGCAGGGGGGTTGGTCAACGGGACAAACCGGCGAGTTTTCAAACAGTTAGGTCACTTCCACGGGGTCCAGACTATGCAGGCGGCGGACCCTGGACGAGGGTCCGGTGGTGCCCTACCCTCCGCCGGTGCCCACGCGACTCGGAATCGACGAAGCGGGACGCGGCTGCGTCCTCGGTCCGATGGTGTTCGGCGCGTGCCTGGTCCAGGACACCGTCGAGCCCACCCTCAAAGAGCTCGGAGTGAGGGACTCCAAGAAGCTGACGAAGGAGCAGCGGGAGACGTTGCGCGGCTCCATTCCGGAGCACGTGATCCGGTGGGAGACGGTGGCGATCGAGCCGCCCGCGCTGGACGCGGAGAGCCTGGGGCTGATCGGCAAGCGGGTGATCATCGACCTCGCCGTCCGGTTCCGGCCCGACGTCCTCGTGCTGGACGCGCCGGTGCCGCCGAAGCAGATCCCGCGCTACCGGGACGAGCTGTACGAGCGGCTGGAGGCGGCGGGGGTGATGGGGATCGAGATCGTCGCCGAGAACGGGGCCGACGACACGTACATGTGCTGCGCGGCGGCGTCGATCTTCGCGAAGACGACGCGGGACGCGCGCCTCCGGGGGATCGAGGACGAGGTCGGGATCGCGCTCGGGTCGGGATATCCGGGGGATCCGAAGACGACCGACTTCCTCCGCGGGCACTGGACGCGGGAGCGGTCGTGGCCGTCGTTCGTCCGGACGAAGTGGGACACCTGCCGCCGCATCGTGGCGGAGACGGCCCAGGGCCAGCTATTTTCTTGAGCGTTGGCCGCGGACCCCAAGTGGACGCCCCCTGATCGGACCCGTCCCACGGGTTCGGAGACCCCTCCCCTCAGCCTCACGATCCCGTTGTACGACGAGGAGGGGAACGTCGCCCGGGTGGTGCAGGCGCTCCTCGACACGTTCCGCAAGGCGGAGGTGCCGCTCACCCTGATCCTCGTCGACAACGGCTCGCGGGACGGGACGCGAGCGATCGTGCAGCGGCTGGAGCGCGAGGAGCCCGAGGTCCGGGGGGTCTACCTGGACAAGAACCAGGGCTACGGCGGCGGGATCCTGGCGGGCATGGAGACGGCGGAGTCGCCGCTGCTCGGGTACATGTGGGGCGACGGGCAGGTCGGGGCGGACGACGTGATCCGGGTGTACCGGCGGCTGGTGTCGGACGACGTGGACGTCGCCAAGGCGCGGCGGGTCCAGCGGATGGACGGCTGGCAGCGGGCGATCGTGACGCGCGTCTACAACACGTCGGCGCTGTGGCTGTTTCACGTGACGTCGACGGACGCGAACGGCTGCCCGAAGATCTTCACGCGGGACGCGTGGGAGCGGCTCGGTCCGCCGATCAGCAGCGACTGGTTCCTGGACCCCGAGATCATGATCGGGGTCGCCGAGCAGGTGATGAAGCTGGCGGAGGTGGACGTGGTGGCGCGGGCGCGGGACTTCGGCGTGAGCAAGGTGGGGATGGGGACGGTGCTGGAGTTCGCGGTGAACATGATGCGGCGGAGGGCGCGGTCGTGACGAAGCCGCGGGTCGTCATCCTCTGCGGCGGTCAGGGGACCCGGCTCAAGGAGGAGACGGAGTTCCGGCCGAAACCGATGGTGAACGTCGGCGGGCGTCCGCTGCTGTGGCACATCATGAGGATCTACGCGGCGCAGGGGTTCGACAGCTTCGTGCTCGCGCTCGGCTACAAGGGCGCGATGATCCGCGACTACTTCCTCCACTACCGGGAGCAGACGTCGGACCTGACGCTCCGGTACGGGGCCGGGGGGGCGCGGAACGAGGTGGAGTTCCACGAGTCCCACGACGTCGAGGGGTGGGAGATCACGCTCGCGAACACGGGCGAGCAGACGATGACGGGGGGGCGGATCCACCGCTGCGGGCGGCACCTGCGGGACGGCACGTTCATGATGACGTACGGCGACGGGGTGGCGGACATCGACCTGAACGCGCTGCTGGAGAAGCACCGGGCGTCGGGGCGGTTGGCGACGGTGACGGCGCTGAAGCCGCAGTCGCGGTTCGGGGTCATCGAGCGGGGGTCCGGCGGCGACGCGATCGGGTTCCGGGAGAAGCCGCAGATGGACTCGTACGTCAGCGGCGGGTTCTTCGTGCTGGAGCCGGGGGTGCTCGACTACCTCGACGACGAGTGCGTGTTCGAGCGGGCGCCGCTGCAGCGGCTGGCGGACGACGGGCAGCTCGCGGTGTACGCGCACGACGGGTTCTGGAAGTCGATCGACACCTACCGGGAGTACCTGGAGATCAACCGGATGTGGGCCGCGGGGGACCGTCCGTGGGCCGTCTGGGAGGCTCGTCCGTCACGGACTCGCGAAGGCGCGAAGGGCCCGCGTCCAGCGGGCAAGGTTCGCGAAGAGTGAGCGGCTGGCGCGACACCCCGGTGCTCGTCACCGGGGCGACGGGGCTGCTGGGCGGGCACGTCGTCGCGGCGCTGCTCGATCGCGGGGCGCGGGCGCACGTCTTCGTGCGGGACGAGGCGCCGGACTGCCTGCTCAAGACGGACGGGCGGATGGAGCGGTGCGTGATCGTGCGGGGGGATCTCGGGTCGCTGACGGACTGCGAGCGGGCGATCCAGCAGTACGGGGTACGGCACGTGTTCCACCTGGGGGCGCAGGCGATCGTGGGGACGGCGAAGCGGTCGCCGTGGCAGACGCTCGAGGACAACGCGCGCGGGAGCTGGAACGTGCTCGAGGCGGCGCGGCGGTCGCAGCTGCTGGAGTCGTTGATCTACGCGTCGACGGACAAGGCGTACGGGCCGACGGAGGATCTGCCGTACACGGAGGGGCACCCGCTGGGGGCGCGGTCGCCGTACGACGCGTCGAAGGCGATGGGGGACCTGTGCGCGGCGGCGTACGGGGCGACGTACGGGATGCCGATCGTGACGTTCCGGTGCGGGAACCTGTACGGCCCGGGGGACCTGCACTTCAACCGGCTGATCCCGGAGATGATCCGAGCGCGAATCCGGGGGACGCGGCCGGTGATCCGGTCGTCCGGGAGGGCGTCGCGGGACTACCTCTGGGTGGGGGACGCGGTGGACGCGTACCTGATGGCAGCGGAGCGGGCGGGGGAGGACGGCGTCCGGGGGGAGGCGTTCAACATCTCGACGGGGAGGCCGTGGACGGTGTTGGAGGTGGCGTCGAAGATCGACGAACTGCTCAGCGTGACGGACCCGCCGCACGAGATCCTGGGGACGGCGGAGGCGGAGGGGGAGATCCCGAACCAGACGCTGGACTGCAGCAAGGCGCG